>NZ_CP054475.1:2798696-3116009 GCF_025345565.1 Thalassolituus hydrocarboniclasticus
TAAGCAGTTCTGTGTCCATATCGACCAAAGAAAATTTTCGTTACGATAAGTTTTTTTTGTTTTACCGACGAATCATGGCTGACCATACTCCGCCCAAAATTACCTCATCGGGATAGTAGGTGCAGAATGGACAATAGCCAAGTGAAGAGTTTTGACTGCGATAAAAAGTTCTTTGACGACCGCAATTTTCCACGTGGTTTCCAGCGTTCAGGGGATTTCACCCGTATTCAGGCGCAAATTCTGGAAACAAAAGGTGTGGCCATGAAAGCGCTGCACGAAGGCAGCCGCGCGCCACAGAATGACGAAGAAGAGCGCTTTGTTGCCACCTGTCACGGTAACGAGAAGCCAGCCTCTGATGTCGAGAAAACCTGGGCCATTTACCTCAATGCATTACGCCGTAAGCAGATCTACTTCACGGCTTCTTCCGCTGCTGTGGCTGAAACCGGCTCGGACAGCATAGACAGCGATGATTAAGCCTGTACTCGGCTACATAGAACAAGTCTCTCTCCCCGACTTTGGCATCCAGTGTCTGGCCAAAGTCGATACCGGGGCCTGCACCAGCAGCCTGCATGCTGAACGCATTGAGCCCTTTAAACGGGACGGAAAATCCTGGGTTCGCTTCCATGTGTTGTTTGATAACGACACCGCAACCTTGGATCAGATCTGTGAAGCCGAGGTGGTCGACCGTCGTGTGATCGCCAGCTCCAATGGCCAGCGCAGCCATCGCTACATTATTAAAACTCAGCTTTTTGCTGCCGGGAAAACCTGGACCATCGAACTCAGCCTCAGCCACCGCGGCAGCATGAAATACCCCATGCTGATTGGCCGCCGGGCCATCAGCGGGCGTTTTCTGGTCGATGTCGAACGCCAGTATCCAGGAACAGATTCCCTATGAAGATTGCTATTCTGTCGCGTGACGCCAACCTCTACTCCACCCGTCGTCTGGTGGAAGCCGGCGAAGCGCGCGGACATGAAGTCAGTGTTCTGGATACCCTGCACTGCTATATGAATATCAACAGCCTGGATTCCAGCATCCATTATCAGGGCTACGAGCTGGATGATTTTGATGCTGTTATCCCGCGTATCGGTGCTTCCATCACCTTTTACGGCACCGCAGTACTGCGCCAGTTTGAAATGATGGGTGTGTACCCGCTGAACGAATCCGTCGCCATCAGCCGCTCACGCGACAAGCTGCGCTCTATGCAGTTAATGGCGCGCAAAGGCATTGGTCTGCCGGTTACCGGTTTTGCCCACAGCCCGGACGATATTCCCGACCTGATCCGTATGGTCGGTGGCGCCCCACTGGTCATCAAACTGTTGGAAGGCACTCAGGGCATCGGCGTGGTGCTGGCGGAAACACGCAAGGCCGCCGAAAGCGTGATTGAGGCTTTTATGGGTTTAAAAGCCAACATCATGGTGCAGGAATACATTAAAGAAGCCGGCGGTGCCGATATCCGCTGCTTTGTGGTGGGCGATAAAGTCGTGGCCGCCATGAAACGTCAGGCACAGGAAGGCGAATTCCGCTCTAACCTGCATCGTGGCGGCAGCGCCTCGTTAATCCGTATTACGCCGGAAGAACGTGCCACTGCGGTACGCGCCGCCCGCACTATGGGTCTGAATGTTGCCGGTGTGGATATTCTGCGCTCCAACCATGGCCCGGTGGTGATGGAAGTAAACTCATCTCCCGGCATTCAGGGCATTGAAGAAGCGACCGGTATCGACGTGGCCGCCAAGATCATGATCTTTATCGAGAAAAATGCCCGCGCTAACCGCACCCGCACCCGCGGACGCGGCTGACCAAGGTTTACAGGCCGTATTGCTGCAGACATAAACGCACGTAATCGGCCCGGTCGGACCCTTCCAGCTCCATCGACGTCGCCTGGGATTCACATTCCTGCTGAATCTCACGGCGGTATGATTGATCGCCGTCATCCGCTGGCGCGGATATCATTTCTTCAGCATCCGCTGCTGGCTCTTCAGCCACACATAGAGTGCCACTCAGTCCCCAGAGCGCGGCTGTAATATACAGCCACGACCAACCAGTATTCCGCTTCTGCATAGTATTCTCCGCAAATAGCTGCATTCTGCGAACTGGGATAACAGGCAGCCAGCAAAGAATTTTTGTGGCGACGATCAGAGTTTCTGACCGGTTCAGCTCATTGGGGCTGCAATATCTCCTTCCAGTGAACGCTCGGCAAAATCGGCGGTTTTCACCAGATGCGGATAAGCCGCTGCAACCTGAGCGACAATAAAATCAACCGGTACATCAGCAAAGGTGCCATGATCGTTCAGATATTCCATATGCGCCCGGCCCTGCTCATCAAACGGCTGAAACACCGAATCCTGCTCGCCATCAAACTCCAGCACGCCCACGCCCATACGCTCACATAATGCTTTATTGAAGGCCGGTGTCGCTTTTACCCAGCGCTCATTCAGCCACAGCTCGATATAGCCATGCATAACGAATACATCCGAGCGCAGAAACGCCAGCAACTGTGGCGATGACAGGTGATTGCGTACATCCGCTAATCCCAGCCGGGAAGGAATTCCCAGCGCCCGCGCCATGGAGCCAAGCAATACCGCCTTGGGAATACAGTATGACTGGCCCGCAGCCAGACAATGACTGCCACTGAAACTCTGCGGATCCTCACTGAAGGTATAAGGGTTGTAGCGCACACCATCGCGCACACCGAGATATAGGCGGCGGGCAATTTCCAGCGGATCGGCGGCATCACCAGCCAGCGCACGCGCCTGCGCCACAACCTGCGGATTGGCGGCATCAAAATAGCGGGTGCTTTGCAGATACTGCTCCATACGGCGACCTTTCATTAAAGAGATGTCTTCACACTACCCAGCTCCCCGGGCACTGACAATGATCGCAACGCCGCCCGGTATTAACCGAAATGCTCAGCCCGAGCGGGGATTCGCCTGTCAATCAGGCAACATTTACAAAGTTACGGCCCTTTCGTATGATGCTGACCCTTCCGGGGCAGCCAAGGCTGCCTTTTTGCGTTTCAGAGGATTTGAGTGATATGCAAGCCATCATGAATACCTACGGGCGGTTACCCGTGACGTTTGAAAGTGGACAAGGCAGCTGGGTTATTGATACTCAGGGCCGACGCTATCTGGATGCGCTCAGTGGTATTGCCGTATGCGGTCTGGGCCATGCCCACCCGGCGGTCACGGCGGCTATCCGTGAGCAGGCTGACAAGCTGATTCACACCTCAAACCTGTATGGCATCAGCAAGCAGCAGGCACTGGCTGAAGCACTGGTGCGTGTCTCCGGCATGGAAAACGTGTTTTTCTCTAACTCCGGTGCCGAAGCCAACGAAGCGGCGATTAAAATTGCGCGTAAATACGGTCACGACCGCGGTATCCATGAGCCCGTCATCATCGTTATGACCAAGGCCTTCCACGGCCGTACCATGGCCACCCTGACCGCTACCGGTAACACCAAGGTACAGGAAGGTTTTGGCCCGCTGCTCAATGGTTTTATCCGTGTGCCTTATCAGGATCTGGATGCCATTAAAGCCGTCGTCAAAGCCAACCCGAATGTGGTTGCGGTGATGCTGGAGCCGGTACAGGGCGAAGGCGGTCTGGCCACCGCCAGCGCAGACTATCTGAATGGCGTTCGCACACTGTGTGATGAACACCAGCTGCTGATGATGCTCGACGAAGTACAAACCGGTAACGGCCGGACCGGCACCTATTTCTGCTACCAGCACTTTGGTTTCCGCCCGGATGTCGTAACCACCGCCAAAGGTCTGGGTAACGGCGTACCTATTGGTGCTTGTCTTGCTCAGGGTAAAGCGGCCCAGGTACTGCAGCCTGGCAACCATGGCTCAACCTATGGCGGTAACCCGCTGGCCTGTGCGGCAGCACTGGCGGTAGTTGAGACCATTGAACAAGAGAATCTGTGTGATCACGCCCGCACCATGGGCGATTACCTGCGTGACGGTTTCCGTGCACGCCTGAACAACAGCGAGCGTCTGCTCGAAATCCGTGGCCACGGCCTGATGATTGGTCTGGTGCTGAACCAGGACTGCCCGTCACTGATGGCCACCGCTCTGGAACAGGGTCTGCTGCTGAATGTGACCTCCGGCAATGTGGTGCGTCTGCTGCCACCGCTGAATCTGTCACAGAGCGAAGCTGACCAGATCATCGAAACCGTGTCCGCCCTGATTGAGGCGCTCGGTTGAGTTTGAATAAGGAACTAACGTGAGACATTTTTTAACCCTGTTAGACCATTCTCCGGAAGAGCTGAACTGGCTTATCCAGCGCGCCATCGAGCTGAAGCAGATGCACAAGCGTGGAGAGATCTACGAGCCTTTGCGTAACCGTGTGCTGGGGATGATTTTTGAAAAATCGTCCACCCGCACCCGTGTTTCCTTTGAGGCCGGTATGGCACAACTGGGTGGCCATGCCATCTTCCTGTCGCCGCGCGATACCCAGCTGGGGCGTGGTGAGCCGGTAGAAGACAGCGCCCGTGTGCTGTCACGCATGGTCGATGTCGTCATGATCCGTACCTTCGAACACGAAACCGTAGAACGCTTTGCGGCGTTCTCCGAGGTACCGGTAATCAATGCCCTGACCGATGACTTTCATCCCTGTCAGCTGCTGGCCGATATCCAGACCTACGTCGAGCACCGTGGCTCTATTCAGGGCAAAACCGTGGCCTGGATCGGCGATGGCAACAATATGTGCCAGTCGTACATCAACGCGGCGCAACAGTTTGATTTCAAACTGAACATTGCCACACCGGAAGGTTTCGAACCGTCACAGTTTCTGGTTGATGAAGCCGCAGACCGTGTCACGCTGATGCGTGATCCGAAAGAAGCGGTACGCGGTGCCGATCTGGTCGCCACGGACGTCTGGGCGTCTATGGGTCAGGAAGATGAACAGGAACAGCGCCTGCGTAAATTCCGTGATTATCAGGTCTCACGCGAGCTGCTCGATCTGGCCAATAAAGACGTGCTCTTTATGCACTGCCTGCCGGCGCATCGCGGTGAAGAGGTAAGTGAAGACTTACTGGATGATCCGCGCTCGGTGGTATGGGATGAAGCAGAAAACCGTCTGCATGCACAGAAGGCCCTGCTCGAATTCCTGCTCTGTCAGGAAGACTGAAAGATAACAGGCTCACTCTTGTAAGCCTGGACTTGCAGGCCTGAACAGCGCCTCAAAAACAATGCCTCAAAAGCCCCGTGACCTTCAGGTTCCACGGGGCTTTTTTTTTGCTCAGGAAGACTGAGCTGAGGTTTGCTCCAGCGTTTCGGTGCGTACGCGGTTACGTCCGGCGCGCTTCGCTTCATACAGCAAACGGTCAGCACGGTTGAGCAGCTCATCGCCCTCCTCACCGGCATGATATTGCGTCACACCGATGGATACCGTCAGCGGCAGAGAAGACTCCGAGAAATTCTCTTCCATCACGGCAATACGGATACGGTTCAGCGCGTTTTCGGCCGTAGCCAGCGTCAGGCCACTGAGCAGCAGCACAAACTCTTCACCGCCATAACGTGCAGCAAGATCGACTTCCCGCACCGACAGCCGCAGCAGTTGCGCCAGCTCCACCAGCACCTGATCACCGATACGGTGGCCATGCTGATCGTTAATCTGTTTAAAGTGATCAATATCGACAAAGGCGAGCACAAAGGGCAGCCCTTCACGATTTGCCAGAGCCCGTTGTTTTTCCAGCGTACGCAACAGATAACGGCGGTTGTATAAGCCGGTCAGTTCATCGGTAATCGCCAGCTCTTCAATGCGCACCATCGCGCGGCGCAACTCGCGGTTCTTCTGGCGGTAGGCTTCACGCAGCAAAGCCACTTCACGCCCAAGAAAACTGTATGCCAGCAGGCTGATAAAGAACGCAGCCCCCAACAAAGCCTCCTGGCTGGCTTGCCACTGGCCGGCATTCTGGTGATGCAGCACCAGCATCACCAGGGTGTAAGACGCCATGGTAAACAGCGCAACACCGAGAAAACCGCGCCAGGTAAGGCGGAACACCCCATACGGCATCACCGCCAGATAGCCCAGCATCACCACATTGCGGTGTTCGCTGCACAGATAAAGAATGATGGAAACAAAGGAAATGGCCCAGACCATAAAGAAAGCAGTCAGGCCGGGGTCCTGATAATTCAGGCTGCGGCCGGAACCGACCCAATACAACAGCAATGCCTGCCCAACCCAGTAAACCGCAATGGCAGAATACAAAACAGCCGCATCCGCAGGGTCACCCTGCAACTGAAAGCCTGCCATAAAAAGCAGCGTAAACAGCAGCGCTCCACTGCTGGCCAGCCCATGACGGCGAAGAATGTCACGTTGTTGCTGTCTCATGGCGGCATCCCGTGCACTGAGAACAAAGCGCACGATTATAGAGACTATTTTTTCGCCGGCTATGTCAATTCGCGTAATCTTCGTAACAGAAACTGGCGTAACTGACATCCGCCAGTTCTGTTACCCGGCTACAGCTCAGGCGCCGCAGCGTACCCGCTGAACCGCATTCAGCCAGCCATCGTATAAATGCTGACGCTGACTTTCTTCCAGCTTGGGTTCATAAGCACGATCGTGTACCCAAAACGCCTCCACATCATCCAGGCTCTGATAAACCCCGGCCTGCAAGCCCGCCAGAAACGCAGCGCCCAACGCTGTGGTTTCCGTGACTTTCGGGCAGGCGATAGGAATACCCAGAACATCAGCCAGAAACTGCACCAGCCAGCCATTCACCACCATGCCGCCATCAACCCGCAGCTGCGCCGGCTCAACGCCATCCAGCGCCATAGCTTCAAGCAGATCACGGGTCTGATAACACACGGCCTGCAAGCCTGCCGTTACGATTTCTTTAATACCGGTGTCGCGGGTCAGGCCCATAATGGCACCACGCGCCTGCGGGTCCCAATAGGGAGCGCCCAGACCGGTAAAGGCCGGCACCATATACACCGGATTTTCGTAACCTGTTGCTTCCGCCAGTGACTGCGTCTCACAGGCGCTGGAAATCAGGTTCAGACCGTCACGAATCCACTGAATCGTGGCACCCGCCATAAAAATGGA
Organism: Thalassolituus hydrocarboniclasticus; assembly: GCF_025345565.1. Classification (NCBI taxonomy): domain Bacteria; kingdom Pseudomonadati; phylum Pseudomonadota; class Gammaproteobacteria; order Oceanospirillales; family Oceanospirillaceae; genus Thalassolituus; species Thalassolituus hydrocarboniclasticus. Next base: position 2,805,741 of record NZ_CP054475.1, read on the forward strand.
ACCCTCCAGTGCATAGGTGGTTTCGCCATTAATACGGTAGGCCACGGTGGTCAGCAGACGGTGGGTGGACTTCAGCGCTTCGCGGCCGGTGTTCATCACCATAAAACAACCGGTGCCGTAGGTGCTCTTAGCCATTCCCGGACGGAAGCAGGCCTGACCCACCAGCGCCGCCTGCTGATCACCAGCGACACCACCAATGGCAATCTCAGTACCAAACAGACTGGCATCAATACGGCCATAATCGGCAGCGCTGTCTTTAACTTCCGGCAGCAGTGCGGCCGGAATGCGGAACAGCTGTAACAGTTCGTCGTCCCATTGCTGGGTATGAATATTAAAGAGTAAGGTGCGCGAGGCATTGCTGGCGTCGGTCGCGTGTACTTTGCCGCCGGTCAGACGCCAGAGCAGAAAGGTATCAACCGTGCCAAACGCCAGCTCGCCGCGCTCTGCCCGCTCACGCGCGCCATCGACGTTATCCAGAATCCAGGCCAGCTTGGTGGCCGAAAAATACGGGTCCAGCAGCAGGCCGGTTTTCTCGGCGATACCCGGCTCGAGCGCCGCATCTTCTTTCAGCTGCTGACACAGTGCCGACGTCCGGCGGTCCTGCCAGACAATGGCGTTATAGACCGGCTTACCGCTGGCGCGCTCCCAGACAATCGTGGTTTCGCGCTGATTGGTAATGCCAGCGGCGACAATATCACTCAGCCCGCAGCCGGAAGCCGCCAGTGCTTCCCGGGTACTGATGAGTGTAGTTTCCCAGATTTCTTCCGGATCATGTTCAACCCAGCCCGGTTGCGGAAAATGCTGGGTGAACTCGCGCTGGCCGGTAGCCAGAATCTGACCTTCGGTTGAAAACAGAATGGCGCGGCTACTGGTAGTACCCTGATCGAAGCTCAGCAGACAGCGTGGCATAGAATGTTATCCTCATTATTTTTTGCGGCAGTTTACTGACAGAAACGAAGATGACCAAGGCCCGGATAGAGATGTGGAGAAATCCGGCAAAATCTGCCGGCTGAACTATAGTTATCTGATTAACACAATCATCTGATAACAACATGCGTAATAACCAGCCAGTAACCCAACGTGAAATATCTTTACCTGCCGATAACCATCTGGTGTCGTCGACAAACCTGAAAGGTATTATCACCCACTGTAACGACCACTTTATCCGCATCAGTGGCTTCACCCGGGAAGAGCTGCATGGCAGTCCGCACAATCTGGTTCGCCACCCGGATATGCCAACAGCGGCATTTGCTGATTTGTGGAATACCGTTAAAGCCGGCCAGCACTGGATGGGGATCGTTAAAAACCGTGCTAAAAATGGTGATCATTACTGGGTCGACGCCTACGTAACCCCCCTGTACGAAGGTGACCAGATTGTCGGCTATGAATCCGTACGTATTGCCCCCAGCCGCGATCAGATCAGCCGTGCCGAAAAAGCCTATAAACTGCTGAACAGCGGTAAAAATCCACTGCGACGCTGGGGCGCATTGCGGACCATGCTGCCCCATCTTGCCCCATGGCTGGTTGCCGCAGGCTCGGCACTCTATTGGTCGGACAGTTTACTGCTGCAGGGGGCTGTAGGCCTGAGTGCTGTTTATAGCCTGTTGCGTCAGTATCAGCAGCTGGAAGCCTTTACCCGCTATGGACAGGATGTTATCAACAACCGCCTGATGGCCTGGATTTACACCGGGCGTGACGATGCCCATGGGCAGCTGGCGTTTGCCCAGCACGCTATGCGCCGTCGCCTGCAAACCGTATTGGTACGAATAGCCGACAACACCAGCTCACTGGTCAGTGCCACCAGCAACACCCTGAGTCTGTCGCAGAATACGCTGGAGCGCGTCCGCCGTCAGCACAGCTATACGCAGCAGGTGGAAAAGGTCAGTACCGATATCCAGCACACCGCCTTACAACTCAACGAAAACAACCAGCAATCGCAACAGGCCAGTCAGCAGGCTGTAGGTAATGCCACTTCCGGTGAGAACGACATCAAAGTAATGATGACCCAGACCGAAGCTCTGCAGGTAGAACTGAAAGGCACGGCCGAAGCCATCAGCCGGCTGGCAAGCGAAACCCAGGGCGTTGACCGCTTTCTGCAAGCCATCAGCGATATTGCCGAGCAGACCAATTTACTCGCCCTGAACGCCGCGATCGAAGCGGCCCGTGCCGGGGAGCAAGGGCGCGGATTTGCGGTAGTTGCTGATGAAGTCCGCAACCTGGCACAACGCACTCAGGAGTCCGCTGCCGAAATTCAGCTGATCGTAACCGGCCTGAATGAGCACAGCGGTCAGGCTGTGGAGGCAATGAATAAGGGGCAAAATTCGACCGAGCAGACTCTGGAGCGGGCCCGTCAGGTGAATGGCGTGTTCTCCACCATCCGTCATGAGCTCAGTGAAATTCAGGCGATGACCAGCGCCAACTCGCGTTCCGCCTCGGAGCAGAATCTGGCAGCCGACCAGATCCGTGATCATCTCACGCAGCTGGAAAGTCTGGCACAGGAAGCCGAGCAACTGGCGAACAGCATGAATGATGAATGTGAGCAATTAGCGCAATTAATGGACGATCAGAATCGTATCATTCAGCGCTTTCAACAAAGCTTATGAAAAGCTAACATTCAGAATTCAATATTAATGAATTTCCTTCATGCTCGATATCAAACACCTGCGTACTCTTGCAGCCCTGCGTGATGGCGGCACTCTGGTAGAAGCAGCCAGACGCATGCACCTGACCCAGTCAGCGCTCTCCCACCAGCTGAAAGATCTGGAAGAGCGCCTGGGTGTCTCCTTGTTTCTGCGCAAAACCAAACCTTTACGTTTTACCCGCGCCGGGCTGGAGCTGTTGCAACTGGCCGACGACGTACTGCCGCTGCTGCGCCAGTCTGAGCGTAACCTGCAGAAAATGGCCGGCGGGCATAGTGGCCGCCTGCATATGGTGATCGAGTGCCACAGCTGTTTTGACTGGCTGATGCCAGCCATCAACAGCTTCCGTGATCACTGGCCTGAGGTTGAGATTGACCTCAGCACCAGTTTTCACTTCGAGCCCATCCCCGCCTTAATCCGCGGGGACGTCGATCTGGTGGTAACGTCCGATCCGGGACCGCATAACGAAATTTATTATCAGCCCTTGTTCCGCTACCAGTCGGTTCTGGCGGTCGCCAACCAGCACCCACTGGCCCAGCAGGACTGCATCCAGCCCACAGATCTGAGTTCCGAAACCCTGATTCACTATCCGGTCGACCGCAACCGGCTGGATGTGTTTGAACACTTTCTCTCCCCCAGCGGCATTGAGCCACGGGCGACCCGCCAAACCGAGTTAACGCTGATGATGGTGCAACTGGTTGCCAGCGGACGGGGCGTCGCCTGCCTGCCAAACTGGGCACTGCAGCCGTATATCGATGCTAATCTGGTTGCTGCCCGGCCACTGGGCAAAGAAGGGGTATGGCCAACACTGTATGCGGCGGTGCGTAAAGATCAGCAGGACAGCGCCTACATTCAGGATTTTTTCCAGCAAGCGCTGGAGACCTGCTTCCGCCACTTACCGGGAATTCTTCCGGTAAGCTAAGGGCCTCCCGCTGCCATTTCGCCGAATTTCAGGCAAAAAAAAGGGCTCTGAAAGAGCCCAAAAAAGCGAATAATTTCGCTACATTCTCACCACGTCTCCTAGGGATACGCGGGACATATAATGATCCTGACCGGTCCGTCAGTCTGTAGCGTAAAAGTGTCTTTGTGTAACTCTTTGTATACAAATAAGTTATAAGATCAGAGCTTTATTCATGATGCCGGCGCGGCCAGATCAGACTGAACTTGGCCCCCCCCAGAGTTTCACTGCGGCTGACCATCGCCCGCCCGCCATGCCAGTATGCGATACGGCGAACAATCGACAACCCCAGGCCATAACCACCGGAACTGCGCGTACGGCTGTCATCCAGACGGGCAAAAGCGGTGAATACGCGATCCCAGTCTTCTTCCGGAATTCCGGGGCCATCATCCTCAACATCGACACGACAGGTATCGGTACCAATGGTGCAGCATACCCGCACACGGGAGCTCGCATAGCGCCCGGCATTACCCACCAGATTTTGAATGGCACGATGGATATAGCGCGGCTCCACCTCGGCGTAGTGAGCATTCTCAGGGGAAGCACCGGCATAGCTGACACTGACATGAGCTGGCGGCCGGGCTTCTTCGACGACCTGAACCGCAATGTCAGCCACATTAACCTTCTGGAAATCCAGTAATGGGCCGCCTTCCTCAAGACGCGCGTACGTCAGGATTTCATCAATCAACTCATCCAGTTCCTGAATATCCGAATCCATACCCGTCAGCTGTTTGCTGACGTAGGCATCGTCGACACTGTCTTCGATGATCTGTAAGCCAAAACGGATACGGGCCACCGGGGTACGTAATTCATGGGATACCGCACGCACCATCTCACGCTGAATAGAGATCAGACGCTGAATGTGCTCTGCCATTTTATTAAACGCCTGACCGAGACGACTGACCGGATCGGTACCGGAAATCGCAACCCGCGCACTCAGATGCCCCTGCGCCAGACGACTGGTGGCCTGTTCCAGTTTACGCAAGCGGATCTCAAATGAGTTCACAACCCAGTAAACACCAAGACCCAGCAACATGATGCCAATGGCTGTAATGACGAAGATAGCCTGCCAGGAGTAGGGGTTAAACGCATCAATAGGCCCGAGCCGCAACGCCCGGGGCTGCCCTGGCAGCTTAGCCAGAGCTTCAGCCTGCTGACCCTCAATGGAAATTCTCACCAGTACATCACCGTACTGCATCCGCGCAAAATCAGAATCTGACAGGAAGAGTTTGTCGATCTCCACCACCGACAACGGAAAACCAAAACGCGGCTGCATACGTTTGATAAAGGCTTCGATGCTCTCTCCGGAGCGTTGCCAGTCTTCGAGTAACAGATAGGCCGAGGCCTGTGCCTGAACTTCAGTCACCGTACTGAGCTGTACATCGAGTAATTCAGACTCTGACATCTGATACAGCAGACGCGCAGTACGGCCTTCATTGGTGGTATCGACCAGCAACTGCCCGCGGGCCAGACGATTCTGCTGATATTCATCCACCGGGCCTTCGGCCAAGGGCAGAATGCGGATATCAGCATCAAAACGTGCCGACAGCTCAGCCAATGCCCCGGGGTCCTGACGCAGCCGCTGGGCAAGCAGCGCAACACTGCCGCCGACCATGTCTTCATTGAATTGCGCGCTGCGCACAAAGTTAACGAGCTGCAAAGCGACCGTGCAGATGATTCCCACCATCAGCAAGGCGCCGAGCAGCCCGGAGTAAACGCGGATAAAAATAGCGATGTCTCCTGACGTCAGATTTCTTTAACGAACAGGTAGCCTTTACTGCGTACGGTTTTGATACGCTTGGGATTCATCGGATCATCGCCCACCTTAGGACGGATACGTGACACCCTTACGTCAATGGAACGATCCTGGCCGTCATATTCAATACCCCGCAACTGATGGAAGATTTCTTCCCGGGTCAGTACACGTCCGGCACTGCTGCTCAATAACCACAGCAGATCAAATTCGGCACTGGTCAGATCAATACTCTTGCCTTCGAGCCAGGCTTCACGCATGGCGTTATCGACAACCAGATTGCCAAAGGTCAGACGGTTATCAGAACCGCCTTCAACAACCTGTTCTTCCGGTACTTCCTTAACCCGGCGCAATAAGGCGCGGATGCGGGCCAGCAAGACACGCGGGCGAACCGGTTTGGCAACATAATCGTCCGCCCCCATTTCCAGCCCCAGTACCTGATCGAGATCTTCGGTACGGGCGGTCAGCATCAGAATCGGGCCTTTGTAGTAAGGACGGACAATACGGCATACCGCCAGGCCATCTTCACCCGGCAACATCAGATCCAGGACAACAAGGTCAGGCTGCTCCGTTTTAATACGTTCAATGGCACGACTGCCGTCACCTTCAACCGCGACTTTCAGACCGTTACTTTCGAGATAATCCTTGGTAAGAGTCGCCAGGCGTTCGTCATCTTCAACGATGAGAATGCGCCAGTTTTCTTCAAGGCTTTGACCATTTTCTTGCTTCAACATGGTTCCTTACCATTCCTTAAACAGGTTCGTACCCCGGAACATCGCCACAGGCATCTGATATTAACTCTAGACCGAGTTACGCTTTGTTGCATAGTAACCAATCTATTCATTATTTGGTAAAAATCAGAAGGCATAACGACTTAGAAAAAACAGCCACATCCTGTCCACCAACTACACACAAGTTATCCACACGACCAAACCGATAACCCACTATATCTTGGGGTTGAATTCATAGGTATACCGCATTATCTTGTGGATCGACTTAAAAATATGTCGGTAACTCAGTTACTTACACCGGCACCTACAGACTATCAGGCCAGCCGTCAAGCGTTTTACGGAACCCATACCAATCAAGGACAGATGGAGTAGTTTCCCTTGGATACAGGCACAGAAGAGATGAACAGCGAGCTAAAAGTCACCAAGCGTGACGGCACCCAGGAACCGTTAAATCTGGATAAAATCCACAAAGTAGTCACCTGGGCTGCCGAAGGTCTTGATAACGTATCGGTGTCTGAAGTGGAGCTGAAAGCCCACCTGCAGTTTTTCGACGGCATCCAGACGTCTGAAATTCACGAAACCCTGATCAAAGCCGCCGCCGATCTGATTTCTGAAGAAACACCTGACTATCAGTACCTGGCCGCACGCCTGAATATTTTCCATCTGCGTAAAAAGGCCTACGGCCGTTTTGAGCCACCGGCCCTGCTTGATCATGTGAAGCGCATGGTTGAGTCCGAGCGTTATGACCGTCATCTGCTCGAAGATTACACCGCTGAAGAAATCACAGCGATGGACGCCTTTATTGATCACAGTCGCGACCTGACCTTCAGCTATGCCGCGGTTAAGCAGCTGGAAGGCAAATACCTGGTACAGAACCGTGTCACAGGCGAAGTCTATGAAAGTGCTCAGTTCCTCTACGTGCTGATCGCCGCCTGCCTGTTTGCCGGCTACGACAAAGAGCGTCGTCTGGAATACATTCGTCGTTTCTACGATGCGGTATCTACCTTCAAACTGTCACTGCCAACGCCGATCATGGCCGGTGTCCGTACTCCGACCCGTCAGTTCAGCTCCTGTGTACTGATCGAAGCCGGTGACAGCCTGGATTCCATCAACGCCACCGCCAGTGCCATTGTTAAGTATGTATCCCAGCGTGCCGGTATTGGCATCAATGGCGGCCGCATCCGTGCCCTTGGCAGCCCGATCCGTGGTGGTGAAGCTTTCCACACCGGTTGTATCCCGTTCTACAAACACTTCCAGACCGCCGTTAAATCCTGCTCACAGGGCGGTGTACGCGGTGGTGCCGCTACCCTGTTCTACCCGATGTGGCACTACGAAGTTGAAAACCTGCTGGTGCTGAAAAACAACCGCGGTGTTGAAGAAAACCGTGTACGTCATCTCGACTACGGCGTACAGATCAACAAGCTGATGTACGAGCGTCTGATCAAGAACGGTAATATCACGCTGTTCTCACCATCGGATGTTCCGGGCCTGTATGACGCCTTCTTCGAAGATCAGGAACTGTTTGAGCAACTCTACGTTAAATACGAGCAGCAGGACGGTATCCGTAAGAAAACCCTGAAAGCGGTCGATCTGTTCTCCAGCATGATGCAGGAACGCGCCAGCACCGGCCGTATCTACATTCAGAACGTTGACCACTGTAATACCCACAGCCCGTTCAATCCGAAACTGGCTCCGGTGCGTCAGTCCAACCTGTGTCTGGAAATTGCGCTGCCAACCAAGCCGCTGAAAGACGTGAACGATGATTCCGGTGAAATCGCGCTCTGTACTCTGGCCGCATTTAACCTCGGCACACTGAACAACCTGGATGAGCTGGAAGAACTGGCTGACCTGATCGTGCGTGCCCTCGACAGCCTGCTGAGCTATCAGGATTACCCGGTTCCGGCCGCCAAACGCGCCAGCCTGAGCCGCCGCACCCTGGGTGTGGGTGTGATCAACTACGCCTACTATCTGGCGAAAAACGGTGTGAAATATTCCGACGGCAGTGCCAACGGCCTGACTCACCGCGCTTTTGAAGCCATGCAGTACTGGTTGCTGAAAGCATCCAACAATCTGGCCAAAGAACAGGGTGCCTGCGAAGCCTTCAGCGACACCACCTATGCCCAGGGTATCCTGCCGATCGACAGCTACAAGAAAGAAGTCGATAAGTTCTGTGAAGAACCGCTGCAGTACGACTGGGAAGGTCTGCGCAAAGATATTCTGGCCCACGGCCTGCGTAACTCAACGCTGTCTGCCCTGATGCCATCCGAAACCTCCTCGCAGATCAGTAACGCGACCAATGGTATCGAACCGCCGCGCGGATATATCAGCGTGAAGCAGAGCAAAGATGGTATCCTCAAGCAGGTTGTTCCTGAGTTTGAGCGCCTGAAGAAAAACTACGAGTTGTTATGGCAGATTCCGAACAACAATGGCTACCTGCAGCTGGTCGGTATCATGCAGAAATTCGTCGATCAGGCGATCTCCGCGAACACAAACTACGACCCGTCACGTTTTGAAGGTGGCAAGGTTCCGATGCAACAACTGCTGAAAGACCTGCTGACCGCGTACAAAAACGGCCTTAAGACGCTCTATTACCATAACACCCGCGATGGTATGGAAGATCCGCAGAAAGACGCTGTGATCGAAGAAGACGATGACTGCGCAGGCGGCGCGTGTAAGATTTAATAATTTCAGACCTGTCGCAGCCACCTTTCGGTGGCTGCTTTGAGAAAGAACCCCGTATGGCCTATACCACATTTAACCGCAACGAATTTGATACCTTTTCCCAGCCGATGTTTTTTGGCGAACAGGTCAACGTGGCGCGCTACGATCAGCAAAAACACAAGATTTTTGAAAATCTGATCGAAAAACAACTGTCTTTCTTCTGGCGTCCGGAAGAGGTCGATCTGACCAATGACCGCAAGGATTTCCTTGATCTGCCGGAACACGAAAAGCACATTTTCGTCAGCAACCTGAAGTATCAGACGCTGCTGGATTCCGTTCAGGGCCGCTCACCAAACATCGCCCTGCTGCCGGTGGTATCCCTGCCGGAACTGGAAACCTGGATTGAAACCTGGTCATTCAGCGAGACCATTCACAGCCGTTCGTACACTCATATCGTGCGTAACATCGTGCCAAACCCGGCGCAGATTTTTGACGATATCACCCGTAACGAGCACATCACCCGCCGTGCTATCTCGGTTACCGAGTACTACGACAGCTTTATCAATCTGAGCAATTACTACATCCAGCTGGGTGAGGGTACGCATCAGGTAAATGGCGAAACCATTGAAGTTACGCTGCACGAGCTGAAGCGCCGCATGTATCTGATGATGGTGTCAGTAAACGTACTTGAAGCCATCCGTTTTTACGTCAGCTTTGCCTGCTCTTTTGCCTTCGCCGAACGCGCCAAAATGGAAGGCAACGCCAAGATCATCAAGCTGATTGCCCGTGATGAAGCCCTGCACCTGACCGGCACTCAGCACATTCTGCAGATCATGGCCAAAGGCAAAGACGATCCGGAGTTTGCCACCATCGCCGAAGAATGCCGCGATGACGTTGTACGCATTTTCAGCGAAGCCGCACAGCAGGAAAAAGAGTGGGCCGAATATCTGTTCAAAGATGGTTCCATGATCGGTCTGAACAAAGACATTCTGTGTCAGTACGTTGAGTACATTACCAACCAGCGTATTGCAGCTCTGGGTTTTGATCCTGTCTTCCCGCCGCGCAACAACCCTCTGCCATGGATTAATGCCTGGCTGAACAGCGATAACGTTCAGGTCGCTCCACAGGAAGCTGAAATCAGCTCCTACCTGGTAGGCGCTATCGACAGTGAAGTGGATACCGCTGACCTGGGTGATTTTGATCTCTGATGTCCGCTGCTTTGAAAAAACTGCCTGAAACCCCGGACAACGATTTCGAACTGACCGGGGACAATCGGCCCGACAGCAATTTCGAACTCGAAGCCCTGCAACCTGAAGCTGAGCAACCTGCTCCGCTTCAGGCTGAGCTGTTTTTGCCGGAAAGCAATCCGGAGCAACCGGAAGCCAGTCCGCAGATCGAATTCGATGGCATGCAAAAGCCGCTGTTCAGTGTATTGCTGGACGATGGCCGTGAAGTTCACTTTCAGCACGCGACAACCCTGCTGGACTCGCTCGAAGCCCAGGACGTTGCCGTACATTATCAGTGCCGCGAAGGCTACTGTGGCAGCTGCCGGGTACAGCTGCTGGAGGGCGATGTTCATTACGCCGAAGAGCCGATGGCCTGGCTGAACGAGGGCGATATTCTGCCCTGCTGCTGCATTCCCAAAAGCGATATCAAAATTAAGCTGTAAAACCTCCCTGCCCTGCGCTGAATCAACATTTTTGCCGCACGCCTCCCCTACTATCAGGTGGCAGTCATAACAATACGCAAGGTCAAGGAGTTCAGCGATGGCTTACATCTGTATTACCCCCAATGTTGCAATGGTGCGCATGAACGCCGGCGATCATCTGGAAGAGATGCCCGGCGATTTTTACATTAACCTCGACACTCTGGTTGAAGCCCGGATGCGCAAAGTACGCAAAGAACATGAAGGGGATTTCTGCTCTGACGTTCTGCTGGTACTGCAAAATAAAACCCATGAATTTATTTTCCGTAACAGCCCGGCCGGCAATAAAGCCCGCGAAACTCTGGAAAAGTATCTGGCCGAACGCAGTATTAATTGTTGATATGAAAGCAGCAGCTTGATTTATCAGGCTGCTGCGGTAGCCTTGGTGCTTTTGCACCGAGGCATACACATGAGTCTGAACTTCCCGCCACTGGAGCAGCCTGCTCCGGACTTCACCACTGTGGATCAGAACGGCAATAACGTTACGCTGAGCGCGCTGAAAGGCAAAAACGTTGTGCTGTATTTTTACCCGAAAGCCATGACCCCCGGCTGTACAGTTCAGGCCTGTGGTATCCGTGATACCCGCAGCGAATACGACGCACTGAATACTGTGGTTCTCGGCATCAGCCCGGATGCTCCTGCACGCCTGCAAAAATTTATCGAAAAATACGATCTGAATTTTGATCTGCTGTCCGACGAAGACCACAGCATTGCTGAACAATATGGCGTCTGGGGCCTGAAAAAATTTATGGGCAAAGAATTTATGGGTATCCACCGCGTAACTTTTATTATTGATGCCGCCGGAAAGCTTCGTCATGTTATGGCCAAGGTCAAAACCAAGAGCCACCACGATGATGTGATGGAAATTCTGAAAACGCTCTGACCGTTCATCTTATGCGTCATACCAGCCACAGGCAGATATCTGCCTGTGGCTCGCACAATTCCCCCCCTCAAGGCCTCAACTCCACAGCCGACCGGCCGATACAGGCTGCATGAAAATCCGTGAATCTTTTCTGCTGATCAGCAGCCTTTTTTCTGCCCCACTACTCAACGCCGGCAGCGGCCACTACGCCGGCTGTTCCGGGGCCTTCTTGCATTCCCCACTTGCCGGAATTGACGCTCTTAAGCACGATGGTGACCAGTATGCAGCAGCTGAATGCCATTTACGGCCACAACCCGCGCAGGGCGGGCGGCACTGGTTACCATCACTGCCTGCTTTAGAATGGACTCAGGGCCTGCGCACAGAAATGTCACGCAGCAAAGGCTATGGTGAATTCAGCGACTGGCGCCTTAGCCTGCCGCTCTACCGTATCGATACCATGACGCTAGCCATAACCATGGAGCAGCAAAAACAGCAGCAACTGCATCAGCTGCAGCATCCTCTGACCATTGCCGGTCAGTCTTATCTGCGCGGTCAGAATCTGCTGCTGAACAGCACCCGTGAACAGCAGGGTATTGAGCTGGATACCCGTCGCAGTGGCAGCCCGCTCAGCTCCGTCGAGCTGGGGCATATACAGCACTGGCAGCCACTGAGTATCCGCTTAAGAAGCACCAGTCAGACCAACCTGACGCCGGCACGCTTCGACTACTGGCAACTCAGCATTAAGCGCCAGCCGCTGCTGCCTGGCTGGCAGGCCTCCTGGGCATTCAGCCTCGGACACGGCCAGGTGTATGATGACAGCAACACCAAGCTGCTGGATGACTCAGCCAGAGCCAATGACTTTATCAGTCTGGGACTGATGCTGGGGGTTACCTGGCGCTGGCGTGTCACACCGCATCTGCACTGGTATAACCATGTACAAACAGAGAGTCAGAACCTGCTGTTTCTGAGCCGCAATAAAGAGGACAGCCTGCGTATTGAAGACATGAGTCTGCTCAGTTACCGCGTGCTCAGTGGTATTGAGTGGCGATTCTAAGTGCCGGCGGATCTGAACTGCTGGCGGTACTCCAGCGGGGTCATCCCTTCCCAGCGTTTAAAAGCACGGGTAAAAGTGCTGCTTTCGGAAAACCCCAGCTGCTCGCTGATGCGGGTAAGAGGCCAGGTGGTCGTTGTCAGCAGAATCAATGCCCGCCGCTGGCGTTCCTCGTCCAGCAACTGCTGAAAGCTTGTCTGATTATCCTGCAGTTTGCGCTGCAGGGTTCTGCCGCTCATGTGCAGCCGCTGCGCCAGCAAATCGCGGTCGACCGATAAATCGGGGCTGTTACGCAGAAAATACTGCACCAGCCCTGCGGTATCGGGCTGTTGCAGTAATGACAGTTGTTCTTCCAGCATCTGCTCATGCATCTGCGCCAGTTTTTCATCTCCCAGAGCCAACGGCTCAGCCATGATGTCCGGTGCAAATACCAACGCATTTCGCGGTGCCCCGAAGTGCAGGGGGGCTGCAAAAATTCGCTGGTAATTACTCAGGTCCTCAGGCTGCTCATGACGGAATTCCACGCGCAACAGAGCAACCGGTTTACACGCCAGCCAGCTGGCAAAGCTGCGCAATAAAACCAACACTGCATCAACCTGATGGCGGCTGAAATTATCCTCCTGAGGTTCGTAGCAAACCGCCGCTTCCTGCTCGTTCTGCTGCAGAAAATAGCGTCCGCCATCGCTGAGAAGACGGGTGTAGCGCATCGATTTTTCAAATGCCGCACCAAGATCAGGACTGTGCATTAATGTCAGGGCAAACAGCTGAAAATGGGATGGTTTCACCAACTCTCCCAGCAGCAAACCAAAATCATTCACGGGACACAAAGCTTCGGCGGCGCGCCACATTTTCAATGTTTGTTGCAGAGAAACCCTGGCATAAGACGTGTTCAGCTGCTCATGACTGATATCAGCCGCCTGTAACAACGGAGCGGCCGCAATCCCCTGCAATTCAGCGCCCTGCAGGAGTGCTTTTATCCAAAGGATGGATACTGTTTTGTCCGCGTTATGGTGTAGTGTGTTCATCAACTGACTTCTGCGGTTAAGCCCGGTGTCCCGCGGGGACAATTTTCAAAGCGGTATTTGCGTTACATTATGAATATCTGCTACCCGATAACAATAAAACAATGAGGACCCTGCCATGAGCAAAAAAACAGCCGATCAATGGTTTGAAGAATATGGTGCCAGCCACCAGAACCCGCTGAACAAACTGATCCACTGGATCTGTGTACCACTGATTTTTATTGTCATTATGGGACTGCTGTGGGAGATACCGGTACCAGCAGCATTTACGCAGGTACCCTACCTGAACTGGGCCACTCTGTCAGCGATTGTCGTAGTCGGGTTTTATGTCAGAATGTCGTTCAGTCTGTCGATCGGCCTGACCGCATTTACCATTGCCACCTACGCCCTGCTTGCCTGGTTTGAACAGCAGAATCTGGCACCGCTGTGGGCTGTCTGCTCGATCAGTTTCGTGGTGCTGTGGGTATTCCAGTTTATTGGTCACTATGTCGAAGGTAAAAAACCATCATTCTTTAAAGACATACAGTTTCTGCTGATCGGGCCTGCATGGCTGATGGGCTTTATCTACCGCAAGCTGGGCATTCCGTACTCCTGATCAGCAGCTGGCGGCCGCAGAGCCGCCAGCACCTCTGAATATGTCACCCTGCGAGACATCTGACGCTATTTCGGCACACTCCAACCTCGCGTAACTCCGACCATCAGGCTAAAAATGAGGCCACAGCTTCAGAAGCTGTCATCTTTCACCTGAAAACAGGAAAAATTATGACTATCGGATATTGGTGCGTTCTGGTTGCGGCCTTATTACCCTATGTATTTACCGGCCTTGCCAAAGCCGGCGGACGCCGTTACAACAATTATTCTCCGCGTGAATTTCTGGAAAAACAGGAAGGTTATCGCAAGCGGGCTCACTGGGTTCAGCTCAACAGTTTTGAAGCCTTTCCGGCTTTTGCCGCAGCAGTAATTATTGCTCATCTGAACGGTGGTTCGCAGGAGCGGATCGATATGCTGGCTATGGCCTTTATTGCGGCCCGTGTGCTGTATGGCGTGTTATACCTCAGCAATCATGCCACTCTGCGCTCTCTGGTCTGGATGGCGGGCATTGGCTGCACCGTTGCCCTGTTTGTCAGCGGTGTTTAAACCGTCATCATGTGGCCGTTGCGTTTGTAGCAATAAGCCGAATTGCAGTAGATAACAATTTGCCGGCCTTTATCTGACGTCAGAATAATATAAAGGTCGGTAAACTCTGGCGTTTTCTCCATAAAAGTAGCATTACGGATCAGGCTGGCGTGGGCATCCTGCAGATGATTGTTCTGTGCCGGCAGCTCTGCAACAGGCAGATACAATCCCAGCAAGGCAGATAATCCGATAATCATGAGGTGCAGTGAAGGTTTCATAGCCCAACTCCTGACAACATACTTAAAACAAGTATAGGAGTACCCCAGTGGCAGACATGGATTGTTTTGTTATAAAGAGTTACGCCACAACGGATTGCTTATCTCACAGACCATAACGGCTTTCAGCCATTAATACGGAAAATCTCCTGGCCGACAGGCATAAAAAAACAGGCCTGAGGCCTGCTTTTTTATCATCCGACTCCTGCGATCAAAGCGAAGAAGTCAGTGCGCCGTCTGACGTTTCAGTGAAACAATCAGCTCCGCCTCTCCCCGCGCAACACCACAGCTGTCGACCAGATCACTGGCCGTTGCCCCGAGTCCTACCAGGCGGGATGCCTGTAAAAAAGTAGCCTCGTCTGTTGTTGGCAATACAACCTTGCGTTCAGCCTGCTGCAGGCGTCCGTCCATCTGTTTGAGTTTTCGCCCCATACCGATGGTACTTTTACTCATCGCCTGATGCGCCTGCTGTAAACTGCCAACCGCCTGATCCAGCCGGCTGGCATCCTGATTTTGCTGCCGTTTAAGCGACCACATAAAAGCGCCGACCAATAACAGCAAACCCATATTACCTATCAATAACCAGTGCATCAGTGACAGAGACGCCATGACAGACTCCTATAAACCCTGGATTTCTGTCCACTCCTCGTCGGTCATCAGTTTCTCCAGATCTACCAGGATAAGCAGCTCATCATTTTTATGACAAACCCCCTGGATAAATTTGGCGCTTTCCTCGTTGCCGACGTTCGGGGTGGTTTCAATTTCTGACTGACGCAGATACACCACTTCAGCCACCGCATCGACGAGGATACCAACCACCTGACCTTCCGCTTCGATAATAACGATACGCGTCTGATCTGTGGTGTCAGCGGTTGGCAGGCCGAAACGGAGTCGGGTATCGATCACCGTTACAACGTTGCCACGCAGGTTAATAATGCCAAGTACATACGGGGGAGCACCAGGAACCGGGGCGATCTCGCTGTAGCGCAAGACTTCCTGCACCTGCATCACATTAATTCCGTACGACTCATTCTCCAGACGGAAGGTTACCCATTGAAGGACAGGATCTTCCGCACCTTTATTTCCGGCAATCGCTGACATAAAACATCCTCGCTAAGAAAGGCCGATGCCTGACTGTGTCAAAAAACATGACGAACCTTTCTTAACTATAGAACAGAGCACAAAGTGTACCAGTTAAAAACTGATGATTTTTTTCTCGGCCTTATGGCTCTAATACATTGAAGTAAAAGGAGTTTACAACCACGGTGAATCGACGTTTCTTTAAGGCTGACGTGCCGCCCGGCGATTTTCTTCCAGCAGTTTTAATAACCCCGGTACATCCAGTAAAGCACACATTTCGGAGATAACCGTGCCGGCCAGCCACGGGCGCTTACTGCCATCGCCCCGCCATTTGATCGAATCGTGTACCAGAGTGACAGTGTCGCAGATTTCCTGACACGCCAGCGCCCATGGGGAGCGGTCCAGCTGGATAAAGAAGCTGTATCCGGCATCATTCAGGCTGATACGACGCTCCGGCATGATCAGTTGGGCACTGTCGATAATAGTGAGCTTGGCTTTATCTCCCAGCCAGACGCCCAGTGACCAGCTCGCCTGGCCAAACAACGGGGTTACCTTATCGGTGACGTTATGCACGCCTCCCAACAGGGGCAGTGGGATGGCCAGCTTAAGTCCGGCGACTTTGAATATCAGGCAATCGATTCCCTGACTGGACTGCCAATTCAGCGACAGCGTCTGCTGGGGAACGCCAGTCAATTCATTGACAGAATCAGTTCCCTCAGCAACCGCATCAACTGTTTCCGTCGACTTTTCGACGCGATCCTGCAAAGCAACCTCAGGGACGGATATTTCAGGCACCGATATTTCAGCTATAGGCGCGAGCGGTACGGCTTCGGCAAATGCCGTACGCACAGACGTTGGCACATGTGCTTCAGCACGTCGGCTCAACAACGCTTCGCTGCTGGCTATTTCAGTGTCGGCTGCAGACTCAGCGGCTGCAACCTGAGCACTGACCGCCGGAGATGGCGTATCAGTAACAGCGGCAACTTCCGTCGCACTGACCAGAAGCTGATCCAGATAGTCCTGTAAGACAAAATCGACCTGATTTGCCTGGTCTGTCTTAGGATTCACATCAACCATTCAGTACAGTCTCCGCAGCGAGGGGCAGACAGGCCGCCAGCAGACAGCGACGCAATGAGGATTCCGGCAGATGGCGTATCATTCCAATGGCAAACAATAGCTGAGTTCTCTGAGCAGCTTTTCCTCCCTGACCCAGTGGCCGCACAAGAACCGGCGCATAGCCCTGCTTCAGGGTGCTGCTTGCCAACGCCTCCTGCAAATGATGGGGACTGACCGCGGAGCGCAGCAGGTCATCCCAGTTAACTTCCTGATCTGTGATTTCACCATCGGCGGCTAACAGATGATCAAAGTAGTCGTCCAATGGGTTACTCAGATTAGTCGGCAACGACGGCATATGATTAGCCACGACCCGGATCCGCCACATCAAGTTCGCTCAGTAAATGACGATAAGCCCGGACCCCCCTTCCCTGCTCATCCATCTGGTGTGGAAAAACACCTTCATGGCTGGCATCACGTAAGCGTGTGTCGACCGGAATCGCCTCCTGCCACAGAGAATCCTGATACAAACGACGCATTTCTTTCAACGTGGTTACAGAGGCCAGTGTCCGGCGATCGAATAACGTCGGAACAATCATAAAAGGCAGGTTACGGTTCTGTGAGCGCATCACCATTTTCAGGGTATGAATCATTCTCTCCAGACCTTTCATCGCCAGATGTTCAGTTTGGGTAGGAATCACCAGACGCTGACAGGCCGCCAGAGCATTCACTAACAGCACGCCAAGAATTGGCGGGGTATCCAGTAGCGCGTAATCGTATTCATCCCACAGCTGGGCAAGCGAACGCGCCAGCACCAGCCCCATGCCGTCCTGACCACTGACCTGACGCTCAAGAGTGGCCAGTGATGTTGTCGCCGGCAGTAAAGAAACATTCGGCAGGCTGGTTGGTTTGATAACGGTCTGAATGAAAGCTTTGTCTTTATAACGTTGCTCAAAAAACAGGTGATAAAGACTGCGCTCCAGATTATCGGGGTTTTGCCGGAAATAACTCGTCAGGGAACCATGAGGATCAAGGTCCACTAACAATACGCGCTTCCCCTGCTCGGCCAACAGACCTCCCAGAGCAACCACGCTGGTCGTTTTACCAACACCGCCTTTTTGATTTGCTATCGACCAAATCCGCACGAGTATCACCCTGTTCTCTGTATGCATGTGATCGGAACAGCGACCACAAAAAGTACTTTTGGCTGTTAATTACCTGATTAAGCAAAAAGCATGTCAATTTCTTTCAGAAGGCCGGGACCAGGGCGCTGCTTCGCTCGTCTGGGTCATAAAAATGACTACTCGCCGGTTTTTTGCCCGCGCATCTTCCGTATCGTCTGTATTCAGCGGGTGATAATACGAAAGCCCGACTGCCGCCATCCTCTGCGGTGCAACGCCATACAGCACCAGATTCTGTACCACCGATGCAGCCCTCAGGGCTGAAATTTCCCAGTTAGTGATGCCTTTTGCTGGTGTATCGTCCGAATGCCCCTGAACATTAATCGGGAACGGAAAATCTTTCAGTTCAGCGGCAATAGCCTGCATCAGCGGCAAAGCTTCGTCACGAATCCGCGTCTCACCGCGGGCAAATAACAGATCCGCATTCAGCGATACGGTAATCCAGTCCTGATCCCCTTCTATTCTTATATCGTCCGACTCCGGAATAAATTGAGCAACCTGGCGAATATCAGCCAATAAAGGTAACAATCCATTGCCATCTTCCAAAGGCGTGGACAACGTTGGCGGAGTAATGGGTTCGGGGGGAAGAACGGTAGAAAACACACCTTCAAGCTCGCTGCGGATCGCCGAGCCCTGCTCATCATCAATCAGCTGTACGGCATACAACATGATAAAAAAGACGCACAACAGCGTCATATAATCAGCATAAGAAACCAGCCAGCGATGTGGATCCGGACCAGGCCGCCTCACAACACAATTCCCTGCATACGATAACGCAGTGCCATAGGGTTCACTCCGTTACGCAGAGCGACCACACCTAACATCAGCGCTTCATAGTAACGGCTGCGGATTGCCAGACGCTGACGTAAAGTACTGGTCAGAGGGATTACGATAAGATTGGCACTGGCAACACCATAAAACGTTGCCACAAAAGCGGTCGCAATACCTGCGGCAAGAGCCTCCGGTTGTTTAATACTTGATAAAACCTGCATCAAACCAAGTACCGCACCAACAATACCCAGAGTTGGTAAGTAACCAGCCAGATTATCCAGCACTCCCAATACGTCCTGATCGCGCTCTTCCCGGCTTTTCAGCTCCAGATAAAGTGCAGATTGCATCGCTTCAACATCATTACCATCGGCGAGCAGCAATAAAGCTTTACGCAATACAGGATCATTTTCAGACGCCGCGACTTTTTCCAGAGCCAAAGGACCATCGCGGCGCAAGGCATTGCCACTGGTGGTTAATTTACTGAGAAGAATATCCAGAGAGTACTGAGGAGGAGCAACAAGCCATAACAACATTGCTCCCAGAGGACGGTACTGGCTGGCAGGGAGCTGCGCCAGTGTTGCCAACAAACCACCACCAAACACAATCAAAGCCGCAGGAGGATTTAATAACGCCGCGAGATTTCCTCCTTCAAAAGAGAAGCCGGTCAATACGGCAGTAACTGCCAGTAAAACAGTGACCAGCGCCCAGCGATCCACTAGCCGACCTCTTCTACAAGCCTCGGTCCGATATCTTTAAGGGGCAATACCTCATCACTCAACCCTTCCTTGATAACGGCCAGCGGCATACCGAAAATAACACAACTCTCTTCATCCTGAGCCCAGACAGTGGCCCCACCCTGTTTCAGCAGGCGAGCTCCTTCACGACCATCAGCTCCCATCCCGGTAAGAACAATAGCCAATGCTTTGTTGCCATAATGTTTAGCAGCAGAAGCAAAAGCAATATCGACACTGGGGCGATAATTAACCCGCTCATCGCTTTCCCGGATATGAATCACACCACCACCACGACGATCAACCATCAACTGCATACCGCCAGGCGCAACATAAACATGTCCGCGTTCTATTTTGTCGCCATCCGCTGCTTCTTTAACAATCAGAGGACTAAGAGAATTCAGACGCTCAGCAAAGGCTTTTGTGAAGGAGCCAGGCATATGCTGAACGATAATTATCGGCGTTTTGAAACTGCCCGGAATGGTTTTGAATAAAGTCTGCAAAGCAGCAGGACCACCGGTTGAGGTTCCGATAACAACCAGTTCAGTCTGGGTCAGACGTCCACGGACTGCCGGACGGGCAACCGGTGACGGAGCAACTTTAGTCTGACTGCGTGCCACACCAGCAATTTTATCCGTCAGAGCGCGCTTTATCTGAACAGCATCCTTGGCGATCTGATCAAAGTTCTTGGGCAGAAAATCCAGGGCGCCGGCATCCAGCGCATCCAGCGTAACCCGTGCGCCTTCGAACGTAAGTGAAGAAAACATTAATACCGGAACCGGACGACGCTGCATAATATTGCGCACCGCTGTAATGCCATCCATAACCGGCATTTCATAGTCCATGGTAATAACATCCGGCTTCAGCGATTCGTTCATCTCAATGGCTTCACGGCCATTGGAAGCAACACCAACCACCTCCATCCGGCCGTCGGCATTGATAATGTCGGTTACCCGGCGACGAAAAAATCCTGAGTCGTCAACGACCAGAACACGGATACTCATGAAATCAACTCTTCCTTAGTCGTTAATACTTTATGCTGCGCTTGAGTGCCGGGAGGATGCGTAGCGGGTAAGCATACTTGGAATATCAAGAATTAATGCAATCCGGCCATCCCCTGTAATGGTTGCGCCAGCCATACCTGCAGTACCATGAAGCATTTTACCCAGAGGTTTAATCACCACTTCTTCCTGGCCAATCAGCTGATCGACTACAAAGCCAACACGTTTGGTACCCACAGAAACAACAACGACATGCGCAGTTTCATCGGCTTTAGCATAAGCTTCACCTTTGATCAGCCAGCGCTTCAGATGGAATAAAGGTATCGGTTTTTCCCGAACAACCACCACTTCCTGACCATCAACAATATTGGTTTTAGTCAGATCAAGGTGGAAAATTTCATTCACACTGACCAATGGGAATGCAAATGCCTGATTTTTCAGCATAACCATCAGTGTTGGCATAATCGCCAGCGTCAGCGGTACTTTAATGCGGATACTGGTGCCAACACCGGGACGGGAATCGATGTTAATAGTCCCGTTCAGCTGAGAAATTTTTGTTTTAACAACATCCATACCGACGCCACGGCCGGATACATCGGATATCTGCTCTTTGGTGGAAAAACCAGGGGCAAAAATCAGGTTAAAACATTCATTTTCAGTCAGCCGGTCTGCAGCGTCCTGATCCATCACGCCTTTTTCTACGGCTTTACGGCGCAGAACATCAGCATCCATACCGCCGCCGTCATCCTGAATAATCAGCAGAATATGATCACCTTCCTGCTCTGCTGAGAGGACAACAGTACCAACCCGTGGTTTACCATTATTCTCACGCACATCCGGCATTTCCACGCCATGATCCACCGCATTCCGTACAAGGTGAACCAGTGGATCGGCCAGAGCTTCGACCAGATTTTTATCCAGATCCGTTTCTTCGCCGCGCAACTCCAGGTTAATTTCTTTTTTCAGCTGGCGGGCCAGGTCGCGTACAACCCGCGGAAAACGGCCAAATACTTTCTTGATTGGCTGCATCCGGGTTTTCATAACGGATGCCTGTAAATCACCGGTAACCACATCCAGATTGGCTACAGCCTTGGCCATCGACTCATCTGTGCTTTTCAGTCCCAGACGAACCAGACGGTTACGGACCAGTACCAGCTCGCCAACCATATTCATGATGTCGTCAAGGCGTTTGGTATCAACACGCACAGTGGCTTCAGATGCAGCGGCATCTTTATCCTGGCGTTTATTCTCTTCCGGCACTGCGGGTGCCTTGGCAGCTGCGGGCTTCGCTTCTGGTTTAGGTGCTGGCTTTGCTTCTGCTTTTGCAGCCGGCTTAACCTCTGCCGCCGGAGCTGCTGCCGCTACCGGTGCTGCAGGTACTTCAGCATCAGCAGACGCATCCACTTCAGCAGCCCCCGGAGCACTGGAGTGCTTGCCTTTTCCGTGCAGACGATCCAGTAATTCTTCAAATTCAGAGTCACTGATAAGATCATCACCACCTGTACCGGTGCCAGATACTTCTGCTGCCGGAGCAGCGGGCTCCGGTTCTGATTGTACGGTGTCGTTATTCTGCGCAGCAGCATGCTTTCCTTTGCCATGAATCTGATCCAGTAATGCTTCAAATTCATCTTCGGTTATTTCGTCGCTGCTGGTGTCTGTAGTGTCTGAGCCGATATCAAAAAAGTCGTCATCAGCAGGTGCGGATGGTGCTGTATCAGAAGCCCCGGCATTCGCTTTTTCTTCGTCCAGTGCATCCAGTAACAGTTCGAATTCATCGTCAGTGATATCGCCATTATCACCAGAAGCTGACATAACAGGTTCACTTGCCATTGTTGGCTCGGCGACCTCTTCCGCGACCACATCAGTCTCTGAACTTACAGGTGTATCAGCTGCTGCCTCGTCTTCCGATTCAGGCAATGCGAGTTTATGCAGCCGTTCAATTAATTCCGGATCGGCTTCTTCTGGTGTGGCACCGGAACGAACGCTTTCGAACATTTCGTTAACGCTGTCTAATGCCTGCAGCACCACATCCATAAGATCTGAATTAACGGTACGATGGCCATTACGCAGCGTATCGAAAACGTTTTCCGCAGCATGGCAGCAGTTTACTAACGGATTAAGTTGCAGAAACCCTGCACCGCCTTTAACAGTATGAAAGCCGCGGAAAATAGCATTCAGCAGATCTTTATCGTGTGGGCGTTGTTCAAGATCGACCAGTTGTTCAGAGAGCAGCTCAAGAATTTCTCCGGCTTCAACCAAAAAATCCTGGAGAATCTCTTCATCAGCATCGAAACTCATCCGTTAGCTCCTTTAAAAACCAAGACTGGACAGTAAGTCATCAACATCATCCTGGCTGGCAACTACGTCTTCACTGGACTTATTAATCTGCGGTCCCTCCGCAGCGATATTGGCGCCTTCCGTCGGCTTTTCAGCCGTTTCAAGATCGGCATGAACTATTCCGGTAATGGAATCGACGTTACCGGCCATCGCAACAAGCTGTACAAGACGGCTTTCCACATCCGTTACCAATGCGGCGACTTTATGAATAACCTGACCGGTTAAATCCTGAAAATCCTGTGCCAGCACGATATCAGATAGCTGTCCCTGCAATCTCTGGGACTGATTCGCACTGTCGATCAGAAACTGATTGATATCTTTGGTTAAAGCACGGAATTCATCCGGCTTTAATTCTTTATTAAGGAAACGTTGCCACTCAACCGATAATGCACTGGCCCGGTCATGGATGTCGGTTGCCAGTGGCATACCGGCATCGGCCAGGTCCATAGTGCGGTTGGCCGATTTATCTGTCATTTCCAGAACATAGGCCAGCTTATCGCTTGCATTATCGATCTCAGATCCCGCGCCCACCGAGTCGACCCGCAGATTTTTGATCGCTTCATGCAGAGCGCGGGTCAGCCGGCCAATCTCATTGTACAGCGTACGGTCACGAACCTCGTTGAGGTTATTAACCAATGCTACCGCCTTGCTGAGATCACCAAGCTCAAGCTGCCTGAGCATGCTTTCTGCAAGGCTTTTGATTTCAGAGCCGACAGCGCTGTTATCGGTATCCAGATTGATCCCGGCCATCAAGTTGTCTTCCTGGTTAACCTTCGACACGTTCAAAGATCTTATCGATCTTTTCTTTCAGCACTGCAGCGGTGAAAGGCTTCACAACATAACCATTAACTCCTGCCTGCGCAGCAGCCACAATCTGGTCACGTTTGGCTTCCGCGGTCACCATCAGTACCGGCAGAGTTTTCAGGCGATCATCGGCCCTGACCTTCTTCAGCAAGTCGAGACCTGTCATGCCAGGCATGTTCCAGTCCGTCACTAAGAAGTCGAAATCACCATTCTGCAACATGGGAAGTGCGGTTGTGCCATCGTCAGCTTCCTGGGTATTGGTAAACCCCAGGTCGCGTAACAGATTTTTGACGATTCGTCTCATCGTTGAGAAATCATCAACGATCAGAATTTTCATGTTTTTGTCCAAAACGACCTCCAGTAATCGACTCTCTATATTCCAAGTCGTTCCTAAGGTTTAGTGTAGACACAGTTATCGCTTTATCCAGAAACAAAGCGCTCAGAAAAGATTTTTTTCAATAACAGGAAGGAGTTAGGACAACCAGCCGCCAAGACGGGCACGCAGGCGATGAGCTGCCTGACTGTGCAGCTGACTGACCCTTGATTCACTGACACCCAGCACAGCGCCAATTTCTTTCAGATTCAGTTCTTCGTCATAGTAGAGTGCGAGTACCAGTTGCTCTCTTTCGGGTAAATGACGGATAGCGTCGGCGAGTTGACGCTGAAAGGACTCACGCTCGATGCCATCCAGTGGATTCGGAGATTCATCCTCAAAGACATCGAAGCCTGATTCGCTCTTCTCCACAACCTCTTCAAAGCTGAACAGCCGACAGCCGGCACTGTCTTTCAGAATCGCGTGGTATTCATCCTGACTGATGCCAAGAAAGCCCGCGACTTCGCTGTCTTCAGCATCACGGCCTTTTGCGCTTTCGATCTGTTTAATGGCTTCACTGATACGGCGGGAATTGCGGTGAACCGAGCGTGGTGCCCAGTCACCTTTGCGGATTTCATCCAGCATGGCACCACGGATGCGGATACCGGCGTAGGTTTCAAAACTGGCACCCTTGCCACCGTCGTATTTACGTGCAGCCTCCAGCAAGCCAATCATACCGGCCTGAATAAGGTCATCGAGCTGCACGCTGTCAGGCAGGCGGCCGATAAGATGGTGAGCAATACGCTTTACCAGCGTCGCATGCTCACGCACCAGTTGTTCATAATCGTGTTTTTGTACGTCGGAATACACCAGACAACTTCCTACTGACACTCGTTATGCCCCGGCTTCCTGAACCAACCGATCTACAAAAAACTCCAGATGCCCCCGGGGGGTTGAAGGCAGTGGCCATGAATCTACTTTTTTAGCCAGCGCACGGAATGCTGTCGCCGCTTTGGAGCGCGGGTAGGCATCGATCACCGCTTTCTGGCGCTGCACAGCACGCTTAAGCGCATCGTCCTGGGGAATGGCGCCGACATACTGCATAGCCACTTCCAGAAAACGATCCGTCACTTTAGTAAGTTTGGCAAATAAAGCATTACCTTCCTGCGGTGTACGAACCATGTTGGCAACGATACGGAAGCGGAACAGCCCATAATCACGATTCAGCAGTTTGATCTGCGCATAAGCGTCGGTGATTGAGGTTGGTTCATCGGTGACCACCATCAGCACTTCCTGCGCAGCACGGACAAAACTCATCACACTGTCGGAAATTCCGGCCGCGGTATCAATAATCAGCACATCAATATCATCGCCAATATCGCTGAAAGCCTGAATCAGGCCGGCATGTTCAAGTGCATTCAGCTGTGACAGTTTCTGTGTACCGGAAGACGCGGGAACAACACGGATGCCGCCCGGTCCTTTAACCATCACATCACGCAGATCACATTCGCCCGACAGAACATTTTCGATGGTTTTGTTAGAACTGATACCCAGCAGAATATCAATATTCGCCAACCCCAGATCCGCATCGAGAACCACCACTCTGCGTCCCATTTCGGCCAGGGCGATAGCCAGGTTGACCGAGACATTGCTCTTGCCGACACCACCTTTACCGCCGGTGACCGCGATGACCTGCACAGGATGCCTTGCCATTAGTCGTTATACTCCGTGTTGAATACTGGAATGCTGAGTGGCGAAGCTCATGGCTTCGGCGGCCTGCCAGCGGGTACGCGCCATACGCGCCATCTGCTCCGCCAGTTTCACCAGTTTTTCAGCATCCGGATAATGCACATCGTCAGGGATGTGCGGACCATCAGTCACCAGGGTGACCGGCAGCTGGGTCAGCGCCGACACACTCATGGCAGGCCCAAGACTGAAACACTCATCCAGCTTGGTAAACACACAACCCGCCAAACCTGCTGCTTTAAAATGTTCATAGTTTTCCTGCAGGCAACGCCCCTGACTGGTCAGAGGCAATACCAGCAGCTTTTTCAGACGCGCTCCGGCCTGTTTAAGCATAGACAATTGCGCAGCAAAATGTGGATCCTGACTTGCCAGTCCGGCGCTATCAACCAACACCAGCTTTTTATCACGTACGCTGTCGAGTACCTTACTCAGGTCACCATTGACCGGCACAACATGCAGGGTTACACCAAGAATGCGGGCAAAGGTGCGCAGCTGGTCGTGTGCTGCTACGCGGTAATTATCGAGGGTGATCAAAGCCACCGATTCAGCGCCGTGGCGGATCACAAACTGTGCTGCCAACTTACCGATGGTTGTCGTTTTTCCTGCACCGGTCGGGCCGACGAGAGCATAAATGCCACCGCGATCCAGCAATCCGTTCGGTGCTACCGGCAGATCAGAGGCAATCAGCTTCAGCGCTTTTTTCCACGCATCTTCAAGCGGGACATCACCATCAATACGACTGGCAACGCGATCCGCCCAGGCCGCTTCCAGCCCGACATCCTGACAGCGCTGCCACAATTGTGACTGCTGCCAGGTCAGTGGCCGGTGGGTATCCCAGGCACTGCCCTGATGGCTGACCATCCAGTCTTTCAGCTCGCGCAGCTCCCCGCTCATTTGCTGAATAACGTTGTTGTACCACTCGCCTTCCTGATCCGCACGCTGGCGCAACATACTGTCTTCAGTGGCATTGCGGCTATTGTCAGCACTGGACTTGCCGGAACTGGCAGGCGCCGTACGACGGAAATCATCATTTTTCAGGCCGCTTAATACTGCAGACAGCGATTCGGTACTGGAAAGGTCGCTCTGGCCAGCAAAGGCCATACGTTCTTCATAGCGCTCATCACGTTTTTTCAGCGCTGGCTGTGGTTCGCGGGATGCCGCTTTCGCCTGTTCCAGCTCCTGCTGCAGGCGCAGCTGGCGCTCAATTTCCGCACGCTCCTGCTCGTGGCCCGGCTGATAATCCAGAGCGGCGACCACTTCAAATCCGTCCGCTACTTTCTTGCTCGACAGAATGACCGCATCCGCTCCCAGTTCCTGGGAGACCAGACGCAGTGCCAGCTGCATATTGGCTGCGGTGAAGCGTTTAACTTTCATAGTCAGCACTCATGATTCGTAAGGGCCTATTTGCCGCCAATACTGGCGACAATGGTAATACTTTTGTTGTCCGGAACTTCCTGATACGCCAGCACCTGCAGTTGCTCAATGCTGTTACGTACAAACTGGGCCATCGCCGCACGCAGCTGGCTGGTGACCAGCAGCACCGCCGGATTACCTGCCATTTCCTGCGCCTGTACCGCCTCAGCCAGAGAACGCTGCAGGGTATCGGCCATTCCCGGTTCCAGCACCAGACCATACTGTCCGGCCTGCTGTCCGCTTTGCTGAAGGGTTTTAAGCAACAACTGTTCCAGCCCCGGATCCAGCGTCATAACCACCAGTTCATCCGCATTACCAAAGATGTTCTGGACAATCATGCGGCTCAGGGCAAGGCGTGCAGCAGCTGTCATAGCGGCGGTATCTTGACTCTGACTGCCACTATTCGCCAAAGACTCGGCAATAGAGCGCATATCGCGGATAGGTACGTGCTCACGCAGCAGGTTCTGCAATACCGCCAGTAACTGACTGATACTTAAGGTATTAGGTACAAGCTCTTCGGCCAGTTTCGGTGACGATTTGGCCAGCATATCAACCAGCTGCTGCACATCTTCATGACCCAGCAACTCATGCGCGTGGCGCTGCAATTTCTGATTCAGGTGGGTAGCGACAACCGTACTGGCATCCACCACGGTATAGCCAAGGGTCTGGGCCCGATCTTTCTGGGTTGCATCAATCCAGAAAGCATCCAGCCCGAAAGCCGGATCTTTAGCTGCCAGGCCGTCGATTTTGCCAAACACCTGGCCCGGATTAATCGCCATTTCACGCTCCGGATAGATTTCGGCTTCCGCCAGGGTGACGCCCATCAGGGTGATGCGGTATTGATTAGGCAGCAGATCGAGGTTGTCGCGGATATGAACAGAAGGCATCAGGAAACCCATTTCCTGCGACAGTTTGCGCCGCACACCTTTAATCCGGTTCAGCAGCTGGCCGCCCTGATTTTTATCAACCAGCGGAATAAGACGGTAGCCGACTTCCAGACCAACACGATCGACCGGCTCAACGTCATCCCAGCCAAGCTCTTTCACTTCCATTTGCTTGATTGCGGCTTCGGCTTTTTCTTTTGGCGCCGCCAGTGCATTACCACTGCCCGCCGGCAACGCTTCAGCCGCCTTCGGCTGAGCGCCGATACGCTGGGCAATCGCATCTCCGAGCTTACCGCCGTCTTTGCGCCAGTGAATAAAATAAGCAACGCTGGCGGCAATCAGGGCGGCACCCAGAAATACGCCATGCGGCATACCGGGCACGATACCCATCATAAACATCAGCCCGGCAGCGACCGCCAGAGCGCGCGAAGAAGCAAACATCTGCCCGAAGACCTGTTGCCCCATGTCTTCGTCGCCACCATTACGGGTCACCATAATGGCAGTTGCTGTTGACAGCAGCAGCGACGGAATCTGAGCAACCAGACCATCACCAATGGCCAGCAGGGTATAAGCAGAGACAGCATCACCAAAACTCAGACCATGCTGAGCCATACCGATACCAAAACCACCGACGACGTTGATGATAAGAATCAGGATACCGGCGACCGCATCACCTTTTACGAATTTGCTGGCACCATCCATCGAACCATAAAAGTCAGCTTCTGCCGCAACATCGGCACGACGGATCTTCGCCTGATCTGCATCGATCAGTCCGGCATTCAGGTCAGCGTCAATCGCCATCTGTTTGCCAGGCATCGCATCCAGGGTAAAGCGGGCACTGACTTCCGATACCCGGCCGGCACCTTTGGTAACCACCACAAAGTTGATGATCATCAGGATCATAAAGACCACCAGACCCACGGCATAATTACCGCCGATCAGCACTTCACCGAACGCCTCGATCACCTTACCCGCGGCATCGCCACCTTCGTGGCCATAGAGCAATACCACCCGCGTCGATGCAACGTTCAGCGCAAGACGCAACAAAGTAGCGACCAGCAGAATGGTCGGGAAAATAGCAAAATCCAGCGGCCGGCGGGCATAGACACTCACCAGCAACACGACAATGGATAAGGCAATATTGAATGTAAAAAAGGTATCCAGCAGGAACGGTGGCAGCGGCAGCGTCATCATGCCCAACAGCACCAGCAGCATCACGGGAATGCTTAAATTCCCCTGAGCCAGCAGTGACATACCACCCTTAAGCTGACCCATCACCTGATTTTTTGAGGCTACTGCCATGACCACATCCGTCAGAAAAACATCATTGGCAGAGGGTATTGCAAAAACCTTTCCCATTTTTCCAATGGCAGAAAAATATCGATAAAAAAAGCCGGCATTGCCGGCTCTTAAAGGGATTATTGTGGTTCAGGGTCAACCCTGAGGTCGCGCGGAATCGGCATATCCGGTTTACGCTCGGGTCTGGGCCCACGCCCTTTGATATACAGATCCATCTGATAAATGTACGCCAGAACCTGGGCCACCGCGACATACAGACCTTCGGGAATTTCTTCACCGATTTTACCGTGTGTATAGAGCGCCCGGGCCAGTGGCGGGGCCTGCATCTGTGGCACGTTATTTTCTTTGGCGATCTCACGGATTTTCATCGCTACCTGATCAGAGCCTTTAGCGACTAAGGTCGGGGCGCGCATCATGTCCGATTCGTATTTTAAAGCGACAGCGAAATGTGTCGGGTTGGTAATCACCACATCGGCTGTCGGTACGTCTGCCATCATGCGGCGCTGCGATGCTTCCCGTTGCAACTGTCTGATACGTCCTTTAACTTCGGGACGACCTTCGCTCTCTTTATATTCGTCTTTAATTTCCTGCATCGTCATACGCAGTTTTTTGGTATGACTGTATATCTGCCAGGGAACATCGGCGATGGCGATTACCACGGTAGACAGACAAAGAAAAATAACGCTCCAGATAATAATATGAACAGCGCCACTTACCGCCGGCTCAGCTTCCTTATGCTGCAACAGCATTGCATCCTCGAAATAGGCCGACAGCACCAGCCAGGCCATAAGCCCAACCACCAGAACCTTGGCCCAGGATTTCACCAGCTCAACCAATGAATTCATAGAGAACATGCGCTTAAGACCACTTAACGGATTAAGACGATCAAGCTTGGGAGCCAGTGCTTTAGTGGAAAAAATCCAGCCGCCAACACCGAGCGGTCCGAATAAGGCCGCCAGAAGCACCAGTATCAGCCAGGGAGTCAGCGCCAGCGTCGCCTGCCATAATGACGCGCCCAAGTGGGCGTACATAACGCTCTGATCAAAGGCCGCTTCACGTTCGAGAGAAAAACTGAAGCGGGCAATATGGTTAATATGCTCGGCCATCCAGGGGCCAAAAGCCAATAAACCCAAAGCGCCCAATAACAACACCATGGTGGTATTCAGCTCTTTCGAACGGGGAGCCTGACCCTCCTCACGGGCTTTGTCTAACCTTCGCGCCGTGGGTTCTTCACTTTTCTCCTGACCGGAATCTTCCGCCATATCAGGACATCTCCGTCAATTTTTTGATGAATTCAAACAGCGTGTCCATATAGCCTTGAAAACTCTGTGCCATCTCTCCCATGCTGAGCCATAAAATAAATAAACCAACAATCATGGTGACCGGAAAACCCAATGCAAAAATATTCAGCTGTGGTGCTGCGCGGGTCATCACGCCAAATGCCAGGTTAACAATCAGCAGGGCGGTCATTGCCGGCAAAGCAATAACCAGCGCTGCCGCAAACATCCAGCCACTCCAGGTTACTACAAGACCAAGCTCTTTTTGTGTCCAGCCATCAAAGCCTATCGGCATGGTATAAAAACTGTCGATCAGTATTTCGATCAGAACCAGATGCCCGTTCAGTGACAAAAACACCAGACTGATCATAAACAACAGCCATTGGCTGATAACAACCACCGATGCGCCCTGCGACGGATCGACCGTCGTCGCAATCCCCAGACCGGTTTGCATCGCAATCAGTTGTCCGGCGATAACAAAAACCTGCGTCAGTAATTCGACGACAAAACCGAGAAGAATACCGATCAGCAATTGCTGCAGAATAATAATCAGCGAAGCAAGCGACAGTGCATCGACTTTGATAAAAGGAGGCAGTACAGGAACAACCACCAGCGTGATGGTGATCGCCAGAATCAGACGTACGCGCTGCGATACCATACGCGTGCCGATCAGCGGCATTACCATTAACAGCCCGGAAATCCGCGCGAACGGATAAACATAGCGGCTTATCCAGTGACTGACATCCAGCGCATCCAGTTCCAGCACAGGTTATCCGATAATAAAGGGAATATTGGTGTAAATTTCTTTGGTGAAATCCAGTACCGCATTCACCGCCCAGGGACCAAAAGCAATAATAGCCAGCAGCGTAACGACCAGGCGCGGCAGGAAGCTCAGTGTCTGTTCGTTGATCTGGGTTGCAGCCTGAAAAGTACTGACGATCAGACCAATAATCAGGCTGGGAACAATGATTGCAACCACGATTGCAAGCACCAGGTAAAGCGCATGGGTGAACAGATCGCCAATCTCAGATGGTGTCATAGCGCCCCCTAAACCGTTCCGAAACTGTTGGCCATGGTGCCCATAATCAAAACCCAGCCATCAATGAGTACAAACAACATTATTTTAAATGGCAGAGAGATAATAATGGGTGACAGCATCATCATACCCATCGCCATCAGGATACTGGCCACCACCAGATCAATAATAAGAAAGGGAATAAATATCAGAAATCCGATCTGGAAAGCGGTCTTCAGCTCGCTGGTAATAAACGCCGGAATCAGAATATGTATCGGTGTTTCTTCCGGCCCGGCAATATCATCACGACCACTGATGCGCATAAACATCTGCAGGTCATTTTCCCGGGTTTGCATCAGCATAAATTCATGCAGGGGTTTAATTGCACGCTCTGCAGCTTCCAATGGTGTAATCGTTTCGGCCAGGTAGGGCTGAACCGCTTCCGCATTAATCGTGCGGAAGATCGGCATCATAATAAAAATGGTCAGAAATAAAGAAAGTCCTAATAACACCTGGTTTGACGGTGTCTGCTGCAGGCCAATCGCCTGACGGAGAATAGCCATAACGACAATAATGCGGGTGAATGACGTCATCATAATCAGCAGAGACGGCAACACCGACAACATGGTCATGATCGCCAGAATCTGAATGGTGACCGTATATTCGCCACCGCTATCCGTCGATTTATACACAACCGCCGGAATGCCCAGATAAGATGGCTGCGGATCAGCCGCCATACTCAGCAATGGAAGCATCAGCAGGCTACTGCCCAACAGGATTTTAATCAGGGCTGTTATTTTCATGAGCGTATCGCTTTTTTCAGCAGATCCTGAAAACTGACAGAGCCAGCTCCCTCATCCAGCGTCAATGGCTCATCCAGTTCCGCTAAGGTGGTTATTTGTTGCGGTGTAATTCCCACCAGCAGTTGCTTATTACCGACCTGCACAACCGCAATCTTCTCTTTCATTCCCAGCGGCAGAACGGCAACCATTTTAAGTTTTGCGTTACCACCGCCCAACCGCTGTCCCTGAGTTTTATTGACCAGCCAGGCCAGAAAAAGAATCAGACCAACAATCAGCAGAAGAAAAATGACAACTTTGCCAACCGATGATAACGGATCTGGTGCCGACGGCAGCGCCGCTTCAGCCTGAGCAAATGCTGCACTCAGAAGTGTCGTGGCAATTAAGCCCGCCTTAACGCAGGCGCTGAATACGT
The DNA here is from genome assembly GCF_025345565.1 of Thalassolituus hydrocarboniclasticus. Classification (NCBI taxonomy): domain Bacteria; kingdom Pseudomonadati; phylum Pseudomonadota; class Gammaproteobacteria; order Oceanospirillales; family Oceanospirillaceae; genus Thalassolituus; species Thalassolituus hydrocarboniclasticus. The sequence continues at coordinate 2,838,634 of NZ_CP054475.1, forward strand.
TCACTTTGGCTCACCACATCCGTCAGACGAATACCAAACTTATCGTTCACCATTACCACTTCACCGTGGGCAATCAGTGTACCATTGACCATTACATCCAGAGGCTCCCCCGCCAGACGGTCAAGCTCTACCACTGACCCCTGATTCAGCTGTAATAAATTTCGGATAGGAATCTGTGTTGCCCCGACTTCCATGGAAATACGGACCGGAATATCCAGAATGACATCAAGCTCCGGACCAATGCCATTATCACCGGTTGGCTTACTGTCATCATGCAGCTCATCCAGTTCGACCTGGCGAATATCGGAAGCGGCATCAGCGCCGTCATCCCCATCCAGTTCACCAGCCTCTTCCATCGCTGCCGCCCATTCATCGGCCAGCGCTTCTTCATCATCACCGGCATCAGCAACACCAGCCGCAACCTCATTCGCCAGAGCATCAGCGTCCATCGCAGAAGTTTCTTCTTCTGGCAGGTCTTTCTCGTTGTCATCACTCATATTTTTCTCCTGTCAGCGCCGTCTGCTTTTGAGCTGATCAATAATTTTGACCGCTAAATTTTCATCTGAAATACCCATTTTTCCGCGGAAAATAGGTACGCCATTGGCTTGTAGAATAAATTCATCCGGTAAATCCACGGGAATAATATCACCGGCTTTCAGCGCAGCGACCTCTCGCAGGGTGATATAGCGATCAACCAGCGTGCCATGAACCGGTACACGGGCATCCAGAATATCTTCACGCAATGACTGCAACCAGCGCTCATCTACGTCATCCACGTCACTCTGTACGCCCGCATCCAGTACTTCGCGGATAGGTTCAATCATCGAGTAAGGAATGGTCAGGTGCAGATCACCGCCGCCACCATCGAGTTCGATATGAAATGTGCTGACCACAACCACTTCGCTCGGGCTGACAATATTAGCCATCGCCGGGTTTACCTCGGAGCCGACATATTCAAATTCCAGTTTCATGACCGGCCCCCAGGCCTCGATCATGTCACTGAACATCTGGCTCAGAACCAGCTGTACCACACGCACTTCTGTTGGTGTGAATTCGCGTCCTTCAATTTTGGCGTGACGGCCATCACCGCCAAAAAAGTTATCGACCAGTTTAAATACCAGCTTGGCATCCATAATAAATAATGCGGTACCACGTAACGGCCGCATTTTTACCAGATTAAGACTGGTTGGTACGTACAGGGTGTGTACGTACTCACCAAATTTCATAATCTGAACACCGCCGGATGCAACATCAGCGCTGCGGCGTAAAAAGTTAAACATGCTGATGCGGGTATAGCGTGCAAAGCGTTCGTTGATCATTTCCAGCGTTGGCATACGACCGCGGACAATACGGTCGTTGCTGGTCAGGTCGTAGGCTTTGACCCCTGCAGCATCAATGTCATCTTCCGGCTCAATATCGCCTTCGTCGACACCGTGCAATAACGCATCAATTTCATCTTGCGACAGTAAATCTTGCACGCTCTGTGTCCCTTACTGCATTACAAAATTGGTAAATAAAAGGGCTTCGACACCCTCAACACCCGATTCACGCTGTACGATCTGCCGGACCTGCTGCAGTAATAATTCCTGCAATTCAACACGTCCTTCTGCAGTGCGCAGACGATCAAAATTCTGTTCACCAATGACCCGGATGATATCGTTACGGATCATGGGTTCATGCAGATTAAGAGCATCAACAATCGCCTGTTTACGGGTCATCACATCAATACTCACCTGCAGAAAACGCTGTCGTGAACCAACCTGAAAACTCACTACAAATTCGGGTTTAAGGATCACATACTGTGCAGGCAGCAATGGCTCTTCGACCACACTTTCTTCTGCTGCAGCAGTGTCTTCATCGCCACTGCTGTCACCACTGACCAGAAACAGTGTCACACCAACCGCTGCCGTAACCAGTAATGCAACAGCCACAATAATCAGGACCAGCTTCTTTTTACCGCCGGCGGCCGGCGCTTCTGCTGCTGCATTACCGCCTTCGAGTTTCAGATCTTGTTCTGCTGCCATATCGGAATATCTCCCCTTTGAATGTCAATTTAGCAATAGCTGTGCCATAGATTTTCGTCAAAAATCCATCGCATTACGGCCAATAACCCGTGAAAGCTGCTGTAAGTCTAGAAGGTTCTGCCGCAGGTGCCGGAAATACGGCGATACTCAGGTAGTGCTGCAGCTAAATTAAGAAAGGAAAAATACGATAACGCAGCGCAGCATCCGCCACGGCATAAAGCAGAAGAAAGAAAAACCAGCGCCGCTGAAAGGCGCTGGCAGCGTATTATCAGGCAAAGGTATCGAGCAGGTTATTACTGCTGACCTGAGGTTGAGGCCTGTCTTCAGTTAATGCATCGTCCGCCAGCCAGTCGTCGCCGCCCTGAGCATCCGCACCATCACCGGACTGACCCGAATCAGCACCGCCCTGACCGCGCTCGCTGACGTCAAATCCGTCCAGCACAATCCCCTGAGCCGCAAGCGCATCGCGCAGACGATGAGCATTAGCTTCGAGAACCTCACGCACATGAGCATGTTGCGCCTGAACCTGAACGCTGGCCTGATCCTGGCTGACGTGCAATTTAATTTCCAGGCTACCCAACTCCGGCGGATCAAGCTGAATCCGTGCTTGCTGCACCTCCTCAGCCACCATGGTCATAATGCGGGCACCCAACGCACCGCCCCATTCGCGGCGATCCTGTCCGAACTCCAGCTTATCCCGGGCCACCTGCAGACGCTGTGCATGCAGCTCAGTGTCTGTTTGTGTATCTGTACTTTCCGTGACAAAACTGCTGTCGCTGCTGCCATCATCAACGGTTGCGGCAACCGTAGCAGCCAGAGCAGGAGGAAGCTGGGCATTAGTGCCACCCTGTGGTGACGTTGTCATTCCCTGAATTCCTGCAGATCCCTGCTGAGCGGATAACTGACTCCCCTGCTGCAGAGGACGTTCTTCGACAGGCAGGAGAAAGCCACCCTCTTCATCAATCAGCGCTTCATCCCCACCGGCCTGTGCAGCCTCCGCCACCAGAGGCCGGGAATTCGTTGCTTTTGCTGGCGTGGAATGGGACGTTACACTGACACCCGCCTGCTGTTGCCGCAGATCACGGACAGCCTGAGGTTCGGCAGGGGGAAGTGGCATCAGCGGAGCAAGCACCGCCACCGGAGTGTCATTCCCGGAGTCAGTTCCTGTTAGTGCAGCATCGTCATCCTCGTCCAGCGGGCGCATATCCTGCACCTCTACGCGCTCACTCAACAGCGACGTCAGTGGCATAGCATTAGCACTGGCTGTATCTGTTGCAGCGCGAACCTCGATGGTAAAGCCAATCTGCCCCAGCAGCTCATTCACATCTGCGCTTGCAGTATCCGGCGGCACGGCAAGCGGCAAAGTCTGTTGCCCCAGCGGCAAGGTCTGTATGCCATCCATTTCCGGCAGCAGCAAAGCATTGCCCCCCCCCGGAGCATCCGGCAGCAACTGTGACAGCATCGATGAAAAGTCACTGCCCCCGCTCTCACCGCCCAGACCAGACAAACCCTGCTCTGTCGTCATACCAAGTGACAGCAGAATACCCGTTGCGTTGGAAGCTGATCCCGTCGCGTTCATTCCAATCTCCGTTACTCAGACCTGTAAAGGCTTACCTGTAGCTATAGGCAAAGCCCGGGCCAGATTGAAAAAGAAAGGAAAAAACAGACCAGCAAAAGAGGTACTGTGCCAAAGGCACAGCAAAAATGACTTACAGCATATCCTGCAAAAGAGTTTCAACAGCCAGATATTCAGCCTCGATCTGAGCAATAAGCTCCTCAGCGCCTTGCAGTTGTCCTTCCCGGGCGGCCATTTCCAGCTGAAAGCAAAGCTGAGCCAGAGCATTGGCACTGACATTACTGCTGGCACCTTTGAAACTGTGGGCCAGCTCGCGCAGTTGCCTGGCATCCTGCTGCTGGAGCGCCTGTGTCAGCAACGGCAGACGCTGCCGGGAATCATCAATATATACCCGCATCAGGTCTGAGAATTCATCATCCATAACTTCCCGGAGCATATCCAGTGACTCAGGGTCAAAGTGCTCTGCCAGTGACATCATCGTCTCCCATCCAACATTTGTGGCCATCGTATCACTGCTTCAACGATATTGCCTCTGCCCTTGTACTCCAGTGATTCACAAATCTGATTGACCAAAGGGATTCCACGTCCACAGTAAGGTTCAGCGGCGATTTCACGCTGCTGCCCGGCCACGGAAGAATAATCAAAGCCCGGCCCACTATCTTCCACCCTCAGTATCAACCGGCCACTGCGTCCATCCCCCTGATGATTCATACTGATAATGACATACCCTTCACGCAGCTCTGCAAGGCACGCTTCACGCTCACGGTAGTACTGCATAAAACCATCCGATGAACGCTTCAATTCCGACTTAAGCCCCAGCACGCCATGCTCAAAAGCATTGGAAAACAGCTCTGCCATGACGGTATACAGCTGCCCCCCCATTAAACGCAACCCGGGAACTTCCATCATAATATGGATCATCAGAGGCAGTGGGTTAAAGTTTTTCAGGGTTTCAGAGCCAAGGTGGTAAGACATCTGCCAGTCAACCGGGCCGGATAAAGGTCCTGATGCCAGCTGCAGAGAAACATCTTCAAGTTCATGCTCTTCGATCATCCGCAGTTCAAGCAACGTTGTATCATCATCGCGGGCACTGTCAGCGACAAAGTCAGCCAAAGCATGCTGAATATCATCAAATACATGCGCTGGAGCCGAAGCCTCGCGGAACACAGCTTTTAAACGTTCTTCACCAAACATTTCGCCTGCGGGATTCCGGGCTTCGATAATGCCATCTGACCATACAAACAACCGGTCACCGTGATCCATAGAATATTCTGTCAGGGTGTCGCTGAATTGTTCATTACTGAGCACGCCCAGAGGCAAATGAGTCGATTTAAGAATCTCTATCTTCGTATCCTGCTGGCGTAACATATAACAATCCGGCACGCCGCCCATCCAGATACTGGCGGATTTACGGTCAAAATTCAGATCAACAACCACGGCGCAGCAAAAGAACCCAACCGGCAGAATGCCTTTTAACTTCAGATTAATTTCCCGCAGAATGTCGCGCAGCGCAAAGCCCTTCGCCGTCATGCCGTAAAATATTTCAGCCAATGGCATAGCGCCAATCGCGGCGGGCAGTCCATGCCCGGTAAAATCCCCTAATAAAACATGCATACCACCTGCAGGCTTGCGTGCAGCCAGCAATACGTCGCCATTAAAAACGGCCAGAGGAGATAACATATAGCGGATATTCGGGGCCGAAAGGCAGCCGGCATGAGCAACATTGTCAAAAACTGCCTTGGCAACGTGCTGCTCATGCAGAAGGTGTTCATTATTACTGGCAATGGTATCCCGCTGGCGCTGAACGGTGCGGTGCATCTCCCGCATACGATAAAACGAGCTGATTTTTGCCTGTAAAATAATGTGGTTATAAGGTTTGCTGAGAAAGTCATCGCCGCCGGATTCCAGACAATCAGCAAGACTCTGTGCATCAGTAAGAGAGGTAAGAAAGATGACCGGAACAAAATCCTCTCCGGCATCCGCCTTAATTCGACGAGCAGCCTCACGGCCATCCATCACCGGCATCATAACATCCATCAGAATGATATCCGGCCGGTGCTGGTCAAAGGCATGAACTGCCTCAACACCATTTTCCGCTTCCAGCACCTGATAACCCTGATTACGCACTATGCGCGACAGCACCATCCGGTCAATCTGATTATCATCCGCAATCAGAACTTTAATGGCATCCATGCAATGTTAACTTACTGTATTTTGAACAGCTGTTCGAAATTTGAAATCGTCAGTATTTTCCGCACATCCTGGTTACAGTTCACAATGCGTACGTCGGCGTTATCACCACCGGCATGATCCCTTAGCAGTAGTAACATTCCCAGCGCCGAACTATCCAGATAGGATGTTCCACCGAGATCAACAACATAGCTTTGTACATCCGCCGCCATGTTTTCATAAGCATCACGGAATTCCTGATGTGCACTGAAGTCAAAACGTCCGTCGACTTTAATCGTCAGTTCCCGCCCATTCCCTGCAAGAGATGCTTGTACAGTCATCTGTTCTTCTCCACCGGATAATAATGATTCCTTAAACCAAACGGGATTCTTCCGTCTTTGGTTATGCAACAAGAACATTATCCTGAGTTTTGTAATACTTGCCTGACTACAATTTACAGGATTATCTGATTCTGTCGTTATCGCATGATTCCTTCAATAGGTTTAGCACAAAGATGTCTTTTGTCATTGTCGCTTATCACAGCCTGCCACATAAAATTCTTATACCGCTGCCTCCAGCATCAGCTCAGCAATTCGCGACAGAGGCGCGACTTTATCGACTGCGCCAAGGTCAATTGCGGCCTTAGGCATGCCCCAGACAACACTGCTGGCTTCGTCCTGGGCCAGAGTGTAAGCACCAGCGTCATGCAACCGCTGCATCGCTTTGGCACCGTCAGCCCCCATGCCTGTAAGCATGACAGCAACCAGACGCTTTCCATCCATTTTTTCAGCCAGATCATCAAACATAACCTCAACCGATGGCCGGTGGCGATTTACTTTTTCACCATCATCCAGAATACAGTAATAACTCTGCCCTTCACGACGGAAACGCAGATGGTAATCACCATGGGCAATGATCGCCCGGCCAGGCCGAACCTCCAGACCGTCACAGGCCTCACGGACTTCTATCTCCATCGTACGATCGAGACGCATCGCCAGTGAGGCACTGAATACAGCCGGTATATGCTGCGTAATCACAACAGGAGGGCAATGAGCCGGCAAGCGGCTCAACACTTCCCGGATCGCTTCAGTTCCTCCGGTAGATGATCCGATCACAATCCAGCGACGATAATTAACAGACGCCTGCACTACGGGCAGAGGCCTTAATACTTTTGCACTACTCAGGGGCTGCACTCTGGCACGGGATGCCATGCGGACTTTATCGGTCAAAGCCGCTGCGAAGGACAGAAAGCTTTCTTCATTGTGCGCCTGCGGCTTAGTTATGTAATCTACCGCCCCCATTTCCAGAGCATCCAGCGTAGCGGGAGCACCGGCTTCAGTCAGAGTAGAGACCATAACCACAGGCATCGGTCGCAGCCGCATCAGGTTATTCAGGAACTGCAGGCCATTCATTCTTGGCATTTCAACATCCAGAGTCAGAACATCCGGATTCAGCTGCTTGATTTTCTCCCGTGCAATAAAGGGATCAGCCGCCATGCCGATCACTTCGATATCCTCAGTGGCATCAAACACTTCTTTAAGCATTTTTCTGATGAGCACCGAGTCATCTATGATTAACAATCTGATCTTATTGCTCATAATTCCTCTCAGAACAGATCAACAGAGGTAGCATCAGGTTCAGATGATTGCGAAACCGCTTTTTTGTATGCTTCTTCCCGAACGATCAGTGTATCGTTCTGCAGTTGTTTGATACGCCGCACCTTTACAGATCCGGTATCAGGAAAATAAAGAACTTTCCGGGCAAATACATCACCAACATCTGAAGCAACCACGGTAATGTTCTCATTTGCCAGATAGTTATAGGCAAACAGTATATTACGCTGCCCAATATCACTCATCGAAGCAATCATCTGTCCACCACCAAACAGTTTTACTTCCAGATTTTCGCGCCGGCCGCCCCGCTTGAGTATCTCGTTAATCAGATATTCCATAGCCCAGTTGCCATAGCGGGAAGCATGGGTTGATGGATTTGTTCCCCATACATCTGATGAATGCTCACCCTGCTCAGGAAGCATAAAATGATTCATCCCACCAATACCACGGACACGATCACGGATACAGGCTGCAATACATGAACCAAGCACTGTTACGATCATTTCACCATGTGTTGAGACATAGAATTCTCCCGGAAGGATTTTTGCAGCCCAGGTCTGATGAACGTTATCCCAGTAACGGTTAACATGCTCAAACCCTGCACTGACAGGTGGCTGAACCGGACGTCCGGATAGAATCATGGTCATTTTATTTTCCGGTAGATAGTATTTCCCAATGATTCAAATCGATCAGTTATCCCAGATAGATTTTCTGAGTGCCCGATCATGAGGTGTCCTCCGATGGGCAGAAGATCGGCATACCGGTCGAAAAGAATCCGCTGTGTATCTTTATTAAAATAAATAACAACATTACGGCAGAAAATCACATCAAACGGGCCTTTAACAGGCCAGTTTTCGAGAAGGTTCAGGCGCTTGAAATAAACCAGACTCCTGATTTCATCTTTAACCTGAACCGAGCGTTCATCACGACTACGCAGGAAGAATCTCTTAACTAACCCCTGCTCCAGCCCTTCAACATGAGATGCCGGATATACTCCGGAGCGGCCGGTGTCCAGTACATTAGAGTCCAGATCCGTAGCCAGAATTTTGATATCCCAGTCTGACGGAAAACCAACCTGCCGGAGAGTAATTGCAATTGAGTAGGCTTCCTGTCCGATAGAGCAACCTGCCGACCAGATACGTAATCGCTTGCGCTCTTTGTTAGCAAATCTCAACTGCGGAAACAGCGCTTCCTTCAGAAAAGTGAAATGATGTTCTTCACGAAAGAAAGAAGTCAGATTCGTTGTCAGCGAATTAATGAATTCTGTGGATTCAGCATCCAGATTCTTCTCCAGATAATCAAGATACTGACGAAAGGTAGAATAGCCGCACGCCCGAACACGTCGGGCAATCCGGCTGTAGACCATATTACGTTTATGGTTTCCCAGAACAATACCTGTGAGTTCTCCCGCCAGATGAGCGATCTGTGCGAAGTCCTCATCGGTCATCAGGAATTCACGGACTTCGCTGCCAGCCTCCGGCGCTACAATTTGCATAGTCATAAATCAGCAATCAGAACTCTGCCCATTCATCATCGTCATCCTTAACAGACAAGCCCATGTTTTTCTGACCATGAGTGTGCCCTCCGTTTTGAGCAACAACTGCAGGTTTAGGCGCTGAAACCGGAGTTAATGCTGGTGCCATTTGACGCGGGTGGCCATCAACACTGAAGAACTCCATCATCTGCAGCATGGACTGAGCCTGTTCAGCCATAGCCTCACCTGCAGCCGAAGCCTCTTCAACCAATGCAGCATTTTGCTGGGTCATTTCGTCCATTTGAGCGACGGCACTGTTTACCTGCTCAATACCGGACGATTGCTCTCTGGCTGCCGTACTGATTTCCTGAATCATCACCGACACCCGATCCACAGCCTGGATAATTTCACTCAGTGTTTTCCCTGATTCGTTAACCAGCGATGTACCCGCATCAACCTTATCAACACTGTCACGGATCAGATCTTTAATTTCACGGGCGGCACCTGCTGAGCGCTGCGCCAGATTACGGACTTCGCCCGCAACTACCGCAAAGCCACGGCCCTGCTCACCTGCTCTTGCTGCTTCAACCGCAGCATTAAGAGCCAGAAGGTTGGTCTGGAAGGCAATTTCATCAATCACACTGATAATATCTGCGATCTTTTTACTGGCCGCATTAATCTCATCCATTGCGACCACAGCTTTGCTGACAACATCCCCGCCGACCTGAGCTTTTTGTTTCGCAGAGCTGGCCAGCTCATTGGCATGTACTGAGTTTTCGCTGGTTTGCTTCACAGCACTGGTCATCTCTTCCATGCTGGAAGCGGTTTCTTCCAGACTGGATGCCTGCGATTCTGTCCGCTTACTCAGATCGGCATTACCCTGAGCGATTTCACTGGCACCGGTTGAAACCGTTGATGCCGCTTCACGGATACGCGTAATAATATCGGTCAGACGATCAACGGTAGCGTTAGCATCCTGCTTGAGCTTATCGAATGCCCCCTGATAATCATCGTCAATTTTTCGCGTTAAATTTCCATGTGCAAGTGCATCAAATACACGGATTGTGTCGCTGATAACACTATCGGCGATGGTCAGCAGACGATTCAGCCCCTGACCAAGGTTCAGGAAAAATCCTTCCTTGCCGCTCAGATCAATACGACGGGAGAGATCACCGGAAGCTGCTGCTTCTACAATACGATCAATTTCCTGTTCAGCCGATACCTCATCGGTACGGTCTTTCCATTCGACAATAGTGCCGATGCGTTCTTTTTCATCATTGAAAATTGGGTTAGCAATCAGACCAAAGGTACGGCCACCGACAGTGATCTGGGTTTTATAGGTATTCTGCAAGGCAGCCAGCATAGTGCGCTGGTGCTCCGGCCGCTTATGGAAGACATCAATATTCTGTCCTTCCAAGCGACTTGCATCGAATCCGGGGATATCCAGCCGTAAATCAGATTCGGCATTCTTCATCATGCTTTTTACAGCCTGATTCATGTATACGATGTGCAAGTCATTGTCCGCGATCATCGCATTAGTAGTGACAACATCCAGCGCCTGCTTAACACGGGCATTACTGTCAGCCATCTGCTTTTCACTCGCCAGGCGGGCAAGCTCTGCAGTCATATCCTGCCATTCGACGACAGTGCCAAGGCGTTCACTTTTCTCATTGAATACCGGTGAGGCGACAAGGTTAAAAGTCCGGCCTCCTACAGAAATTCTGGTCTGATAAATACTTTTCAGACTGCTCAGCATTGCACGCTGATGTTCAGGGTTTTTGTGGAATATATCGATATTCGATCCCAGCACCTTATCGACAGAGAAATGCGGAAGATCCTTCTTAAGATCTGATTCCGCCTGACTGAGCATTTCCTGAACAGAGCCGTTAAGATAAATAACATTGTTGTTCTCATCAGCCATCATGACATTGGCCTGACACACATCCAATGCCTGCTTAATACGCTGATTTTCCTGAGAGAGTCTTTGCTCACGCTCCTCCTGACGTAAAGCTTCTGTCTGATCCAGCCACTCAACAACCGTTCCGAGACGTGAACCTGAAGATGAAAAAAGAGGTGTAGCTATCAGGTTAAAAGACCGGCCACCAACTTTGATGTTGGCGTTATATTTCGTTTTGAGTGATGCAATCATGGATTTCTGGTGCGAAGGATCCTTATGAAATACATCCATATTCGTTCCCAGCAGAGTCCTTACAGAGAATGCAGGAAGATCCTTCTGAATATCACTCTCGGCTGCATTCAGCATTTCCTTCACCGAATCATTCAGATAACGGATGTTATTCTGAGAGTCTGCAATCATTACATTGGTATTGCATACTTCGAGAGCTTTACTCAGACGCTCAGATTCTTCTGCAGAAGCACCTGAAATTCCTCCTCGCCCGGATTGATAACTGATACCGGCACTTACGGCCAGGGCAATCAAACTGACAAGGAGATTTACAACCGTGTCGTCAGTGCGGTTAACCGATAAATATAACAACGCCAGAATCACCGGAGAAAGTGGTATGGCAACAGATAGAAACGGATTTTTCATTGCATTGTTCATATTATTCGGCCTCAGATCCCTGATAAGATTCATGCCTTAAAATAGCGCCATCTTCAAAACTGCCCTGGATAGACAAGAGCTTGCCTACATCAAGAAGAATGACCATTTTCTCGTTAACGTTAACCAGCCCTTTTATAAATCCTGAATTTTTGTCTTCGGTAAGTTCCGGCGGTTTACGTGTGGATGCATCTGCAATGGTATAAACATCAGACACAGCATCGACCACGATTCCCATAACCCGCTCACCGCTATCGCGTTCAACTTTCAGAATAATGACAACCGTCACAGGGCTGTATTCAATACGTTTAAGACCAAAACGGATACGCAAGTCCATAATCGGTACAATTGTTCCACGGAGATTAATAACACCACGGATGTACTCAGGCGCATTGGGTATCAGGGTTGATTCTTCCCAGCCCCGTATTTCCTGAACAGCAAGAATATCAACACCATATTCTTCATCTGACATCATGAAAGTAAGATATTGCTGTTCATCGGCAGTACCCGATTCACTTTTTCCTGAACTTGTTACAACATCCATAATATTTCCTATGCTGCCTGATCTGGCCGGGCATGGCCCGTCACAGATTTATCCAGATTTTTACCGACGTCAGAAACATCAATAATTAATGCAACGGTTCCATCACCAAGAATAGTAGCGCCAGATACCCCGGTAACTCTCTGATAGTTTTGTTCCAGACTTTTAATAACAACCTGCTGCTGGCCGAGAAGATCATCAACAACAATGCCTATCTTTTCATTATCACCCTCGACCACGACCAGCATCGGGTTTTCGAACTCATCCTCAGTAGCGCGAAGATTGAACAGTTCATCAAGGCGAACAATTGGGATGTATTCATCCCGTAGTTTCATCACATACTGACTGCCAGTCACATGATTCAGCGAGCGCTTCTGCAGCTGAATGGACTCAACAATAGAAACCAGAGGGAAAATATAGGTTTCGTCTTTCACCTTAACCAGCTGACCATCAAGAATCGCCAGGGTCAGCGGTAAACGAATGATGAAGGTAGATCCTTTACCAAGTTTGGATTTCACCTCAATACTGCCATTAAGCTCAGTGATATTACGCCGGACAACATCCATTCCGACACCGCGACCGGAGATATCACTAACGACATCGGCGGTAGAAAACCCCGGGAGGAAAATAAGCTGATGGATCTCTTCACTGCTGAGTTCCTGAGTTTCCGGAATCAGTTTTTTCTGCCTGGCTTTATTTAAAATCCGCTCTTCATTCAGCCCGGCGCCATCGTCTTTTACTTCAATAACGATATTACCGCCCTGATGATAAGCGTTCAGAGTGATAGTCCCCTCTGCAGGTTTACCGGCAGCCAGACGCTGTTCCGTTGTTTCCAGACCATGATCAAGAGAATTACGTACCAGATGTACCAATGGATCGCCGATTTTTTCCATCACGGTTTTATCCAGCTCGGTATTTTCACCCAGCATGACCAGATTTACCTGTTTTCCCAGCTGTCCGCCCAGGTCACGAACCAGACGCGGGAAGCGGCTGAACGCGAAACTGATCGGCATCATGCGGATCTTCATCACGCTTTCCTGCAGCTCTCGGGTATTCTGTTCTAACTGCGCAAGTCCTTCCTGCAGGCGGGCAAGACGGCTCATATCAAAATCCTGCCCCAATTGTCCGAGCATAGACTGAGTAATAACCAGCTCACCGACCATATTAATAAGACTGTCGACTTTATCGATGGATACCCGGATAGATGAAGGCTCATTAGATTTAACAGCCGCACGGGGAGTCGCAGCAGGTGCGGGTTTATTAGCTGCAGATGCGCTGAGTGCCTCTGTAACTTTATCCGGTATTGCCGGAGCAGTTAGCTCCGCACTGATGTCAGAGGGTTCTGTTTCTGCCTCCGCCTGGTCTGCCAGCGCAGTACCGTCATCGGCGGCAACGGCTGATAACGGCTGATATTCAATCTCACAATCATCTGCAACCCATTCAAATACACCGGAGATATCATCGCGACTGGTATCGCCACGCACTTCCAGAATCCAGCTGAGGTAACATTGTTCAGGATGCAGGCTGGTAAACTCAGGCAGATTATCGGTTACCGGGGTTACGCTCAGATTGTCGGCACCGACCAGTTCCTGCAGTTCGCGGAACATACGGAATGGTTCGTTACCGGTTTGCAGAATATCTTCTGCCGGACGGAAAATAATGCGCCAGCCCTGAATGCTACTGTCTGCTGATGTTTCCTCCGGTTCCTGCCGTTCTGAAGGTACTTGCTGCTCAGCGTCCGAAGGCTGCTTCAGTATTTTTTCAAAGCTGGATTTTAACGCAGCTGCGCGTTCACCATCCGGTTCCGAGCCAGCCTGAAGACTACCAAGCATCGCCCGCAGACAGTCAACTGACTGCAGAAAAAGATCAATATAATCACGCTGCATACTGCGGCTGCCACTGCGGATTTCATCCAGTAGTGTTTCTACGACATGGGTAAATTCCGAAACCTGCATAAAGCCAAAGGTACCGGCACCACCTTTAATTGAGTGAGCAGCACGAAAAATAGTATTAACACTTTCCGCATCGACTTCCTGCGGCTGCAGGTCCAGCAATTGACTCTCCATCACATCGAGTCCTTCGAAGCTTTCTTCGAAGAAGATTTGATGAAACTGCGAAAGATCGATGCTCATACCGGTTACCCCAGAACGCGTTTGATCGTGCTCAGAAGCTGTTCCGGATTAAAAGGTTTTACAATCCACCCTGTTGCTCCGGCCTGCTTTCCCTGTGCTTTTACGTCTCCAGCCGATTCAGTCGTCAGCATAAGTACGGGCACAAACTTATAATCGGCCAGTTGGCGTAATTCCTTAACTAATTCGATGCCATTCATATTCGGCATGTTCACATCGGACAGCACCAGGTCATATTTTTTCTTACTGGCAAATTCCAGCGCCTGTACGCCATCGCAGGCCTCCTGCACATCATGCCCGGCACCACGAAGGGTAAAAGACACCATCTGTCGCATGGATGCAGAGTCATCGACAGCTAAAATACTCGCCATATTACAGCTCCTGTTGTTTAAAAATCGTTCAAGGCCCGGCAGGTTAATCTTATTCGCTAAGATTTAATTCGCTGGTCAGCCCAAGATAAGCAGAGATTTCCCGCACCGAATCGCTGACACTTTGCCAGTGAATTCTGTGGCCGGTTTTTTCCAGCGTTCTTTGCAGCGACAGCACCAGCTGAAGACCCGCCGTATCACAATATTGCACCTGACCTGCTATCAGACTGATATCTCCAGCGGTGGCCAATGCCTGCTCGGCGCTGGCATACAGCTTTTCAACCTGTTCAATACTGAGCCGTTCGCCGCAGTCGATGGTGACGCTATCAGTCATAGCAAAGCCCTACATAATGTCTGATAACTAAGATTAGACGCTGATTACAAAGCTGCTAGAGATTCTGCATATAACAGCTTATTCAGGGGATATTCTGTGGAGGAAAAATGCGTGAAAGATAAAAACTGCTGCAATATGACGGAAAAATGATCACTTCAGCCGCGTTAGTTGCAGGGGGCAACAAACGGATAGCGGAGCTCTTTGTCAGTCTTATGCATTAGGTAATGGGGGTTAATCTTTATTAACAGAAGTGCGCTGGAATGCGGCGCGGTTTGCCCATTCATCAGACTGTTTCTGTAATTCTTTATCTGCTTGCTGCTCGTACTCTCTGTCCAGCCTGTCCATTAATCCGGACAGCGCTTTGACCTTGCCATGATGCTCAAGATACTGGCGACGCGCAGCATCTGTGCGATCCTGCAGCAGTCTGATCTGTTCATTCTGAGTCCGGAGTGCGGTTTCAATCTGGCCAATAAAGCCCAGCGTATTGTGCAGAAAGCCAGAGCTGAGCGCTTTGCCTGTCGGTGACGACAACTGCTGCTGATACTCGTTGGCATATCCGGTAAGTTGTGCCCGCTGCTGCTCTTCCTGCTGTAGCTTTTGCTGCAACCGGCCCCATTCCTGCAGTGCCTGCTGCTCGGCTTTTTCTGCCATATCAAGCAGCACCTGCAGACGGCGGGCACGCGGATGCTTTCTCACTGTTTAGCCTGCGGAGGAGACGGGAATAAATCGTTCAGCTGTTTTTCGCTCGCCGCCATGTCAGCACCTTCGTGCAAGCTCTGGCGCAGCATCGCTTTGATTTTTGGCAGCCGTTCAATCGCCACATCCAACAGGTTATCGCTGCCAGGCTGATAAGCGCCAACACTGATCAGATCCTGATTCTGACGGTAATGAGACATCAGTTGTTTACACAGCTGCGCCTTACGCAGCCATTGCTCGCTGACGATCTGCGGCATTACCCGGCTGACCGATGCTTCAACATCAATGGCGGGATAATGGCCTTCTTCGGCCAGCTTACGTGAAAGCACAATATGGCCATCAAGAATTGCCCGGCTGGCATCGGCGATCGGGTCCTGCATATCATCGCCTTCACTCAGTACGGTATAAAACGCGGTAATAGAACCGCCACCTTCCTGACCGTTACCAGTGCGTTCAACCAATTTAGGCAATTTATTAAACACCGACGGCGGATAACCTTTGGTCGCGGGCGGTTCGCCCACCGCCAAAGCAATTTCACGCTGCGCCTGGGCATAACGGGTAAGCGAATCCATCAGCAGCAGAACGTTCTGCCCCTGATCACGGAAATATTCGGCAACCGAGGTGCAATACTGCGCGGCACGTAAGCGCATTAATGGTGAGTCATCCGCCGGAGAAGCCACCACCACAGAGCGGCTCAGGCCTTCTTCACCAAGAATTTCGTCAATGAATTCTTTCACCTCACGGCCACGTTCACCGATCAGCCCGACCACAATAATGTCGGCCTGAGTAAAGCGCGTCATCATACCGAGCAACACGCTTTTACCGACGCCGGAACCGGCAAATAAACCAATACGCTGGCCGCGGCCAACGGTCAGCAAGGCATTGATTGCACGGATACCAACATCCAGGGTTTCGCGAATGGGAGCACGGTGCAGAGGGTTTATCGGGCGTCCCTGCAGGTTGCCCTGATCAACATCCTGTAAAGGCCCTTTCTGGTCCAGCGGCCGCCCCGTGCCGTCCAGCACGCGGCCAAGCAGGTTAAACCCCACCGGAACATCAGCAGCAACCGACAGAGGCCATACCCGGGCGCCGGCGCGCAGGCCATCGACCTGCTCAATCGGCATCAGGAAAATACGTTCACGGTCAAAGCCAACGACTTCGGCTTCGATATCCTCGGCCTGCTTACGCTCGACCATGCAGCGGTCACCCACCCGCACGCTCAGCCCTACCGCTTCCAGGGTCAGGCCAACCATCCGGACAAGCCGTCCGGCTACTTTCGGCTGATAGGGTTTTTCCGGCAACTGAATATGCTGCCAGCGCTCACTCAGGCTCATATCCGTGATCCTCATCAGGCTCAGCATTATCTGCGTCATCCTGACCAGCCGGCGCATCATTCTGG
Organism: Thalassolituus hydrocarboniclasticus; assembly: GCF_025345565.1. Lineage (NCBI taxonomy): Bacteria > Pseudomonadati > Pseudomonadota > Gammaproteobacteria > Oceanospirillales > Oceanospirillaceae > Thalassolituus > Thalassolituus hydrocarboniclasticus. The sequence continues at coordinate 2,855,517 of NZ_CP054475.1, forward strand.
CTATCGCCGCCTGTATTAAGCGCTGTACTGAAGGCGGTGTTGATTTCGGAACCAGCAGATTCAGATACATCCGCCGGCAATTGCTCAGCCACTGAAGCCGCTGCAGGAGCAGACTCTGCTTCCGGCAACTGTTGCTGTTCACTCTCATCCGGAAAACTGGCTGCATGATGCATCAGTTGTGGTAACACACTGTCGAGCAACTGATTAAGGTGGTCAGCCGCGGAATATTCCACCAGTGAGTGTTCACTTTCGATACGGCAAGCACCAGCCGGGAGTTTATCATCCACACTGTAATGCAGTTCCTGGCCGGTAACATCCAGACTGGCCTGCAGATGACGGGCATCATCCGGACCAACAAACACTTTGATCTCTTCCTCGCCTGACGGTAACTCGGCAAGCGCATGCTGCACAAAGCGGTGAATATTCACGGCGCCATCGGCCAGCTGAGAGCCAATAACCCGTTCGCAGATTCCGGCCACCAGTGCCGCCAGAACCTCCGGCAACTGCTGATCCCGCTCGTTCAGTGCACTCTGCAGTTGTTTTATAACCCGCTCAAGACGCCCGACCACGGCATTGATATCGGCCTGGCCTTTGCGTTTGCCATCCGCCTCACCGGCACCAAAGCCTTCTTCCCGGCCTTCGGCATGGCCCTGATCAAAAGCTGCTTTATAGCCTTCGGCATGTCCGGTGTCATAGCCTTCACGCTGCCCTTGCTGACGCCCTTCGATAAGCCCCTGCTCAAGACCCGCGTTATAAGCATCGCGGCGGATATTTTCCAGCTCTTCGGCCGTCGGCAGACTGACATCAGCAATATCATCGCCCTCATCGGAGGACTGTTCTGCCGCTGCTTTTTCAGCCGCTTCCTTCTCCACCAGCCAGGCCGGAGGCTCGGTCCAGAATGGCAGGCGCCAGGGTTTTACCTCCCTGGCTTCTTTAGCAGGAATGGGCGGCAGATGATGCTTCTGATGAAGTTCTGTCATGTTACATCATGGCCTCACCGCCACCGCCCAGCACGATTTCGCCGGCATCGGCCAGACGACGGGCGATGGTGAGAATTTCTTTCTGTGCGCCTTCCACTTCGCTGACTTTGACCGGCCCTTTGGCCTCAAGGTCATCACGCAGCAGTTCGGCTGCACGTTTGGACATATTTTTGAAGATTTTTTCCTGTACCAGCGGGTCGGCGCCTTTCAGCGCAACCACCAACAGATCGGTAGAAACTTCGCGCATCAGAGCCTGAATACCGCGGTCGTCGACATCCACCAGATTGTCGAAAACGAACATAAGGTCCTGGATCTGAATACCCAGATCTTCGTCCACTTCCTTGATCTGTTCGAGCAGATCGCTGGCCATAGTACTGTCGACGAAGTTGACGATATTGGCCGCCACTTTGACACCACCAATACTGGTGGTCTGCGCGCCCGCTTTGCCGGAGAACTGACGCTCAAGAATATCGTTCAGTTCGTGCAGCGCTGCCGGCTGTACCGCTTCCAGTGCGGCGACACGCATGATGATATCGAGGCGGACTTTCTCATCAAAATTGGAGAGGATTTCCGCCGACTGATCGGCGTCCAGATACGAGACCACAATGGCCTGAATCTGCGGGTGCTCATGACGGATCAGGTCAGCCACCTGACGCGATTCCATCCATTTCAGCGAGTCCAGACCGGTGGTGTTACCGCCCAGCAGGATACGGTCGATGAGCGCACCGGCCTTATCATTCCCCAGCGCCTGAGTCAGCATGTTACGGATGTAATTATCCGAGCCCAGCCCCATACCGGTCTGACCGCTCACCGCTTCAAGGAACTCGGCCACAACCCCTTCGACCTGGGTCTGGTTAATATTATTCAGAGTCGCCATCGCGGTACCGACGCGCTGTACTTCTTTCGGCCCCATATGCTTCAGAATTTCGGCCGCATCTTTTTCGCCCAGACTCATCAGCAGTACGGCAGCACGCTCCAGCCGGCTGAGTTTGGTCAGGCCGCTATCAGCTTCCGCTGGTGTGTTCTCATTTGCCATGATCTTCGTTCACCCACTTGATTACGACCTGAGCTACCCGCGCCGGATCTTCGGCAATCAGCCCTTTCAGTGCATCCAGCTGGCGCTCAAAACTTTCTGACGCCCCCGGCAGCAGGAATTCATCCATACCCGCCAGGGTGACTTTGTCATCATCCAGACCGGCTTCAGCGTCCTCCAGCTCATCCAGCAGGATCGAAGCTTCGTCGCGTCCACGGTTGGCAATACTCTTGATAGTAGGCCTGATCACACCAAAGATCAGCACCAGAATAAACAGGCCGGCAAGAATTTGTTTCATGATTTCCCAGAACCATGGCTGGGTCCAGAAATCCGGATCACCCAGTTCAATTTCGCCTTTGCCCATAAAGGGTGAATTAATGACGTTGACGCTGTCGCCGCGGGAGGCATTAAAACCAACGGCATCTTTTACCAGTACTTCAAGACGCTGCAGGTCGTTATCCGTCCAGGGGGTATAAACCGTTTCGCCTTCGGCATTCACACTCGCGCGGTCATTCACCACCACAGCAACGGTCAGGCGGCGGATACGGCCAACCTGCTGTTGTTTATAACTCAGAGTGCGGTCAATTTCGTAATTACGGGTCGATTCAGAGCGGCGGTTAACCGCTGCACCAGCGCCTCCGGCACCACCATTAGCGACTTCCGGTGCATTGGCCGCAGCCGGCGGCTGATTGGACAAGGCTCCCGGAATTCCGCCGTTGGTTTTATCGGCATTTTCTTCGTTGAGTAACTGCTCGCTGCGCAGGGCAATTAAATCCGGGTTGTACAGTTCTTCACTTTGCTCCTGTACCGTGAAATCAACATCGGCCGAGACCTCTGCTTTATAGTTGTCGCTGCCCAGCACCGGCTTAAGAATATTATTCACCGCCTGGGTAATTGAGCTCTGAACTTTTTCGGTATATTCAAGCTGTTTGTGAGCCAGCATTTCGCCGCTCTGCTCTTCTATTTTTGACAGCAGATTACCCTGCTGATCAACCACCGACACATCGGCCCGATCCATTTCGCTGACACTGGATGCCACCAGATTAACAATGGCTTCCACCTGATCGCGGGATAAATCACGACCGGCATATAATTCAACAAAGACCGACGCCCGCGGCTTGCGCTGATCGCGAACAAACACCGATTGTTTTGGCAATGCCAGATGCACACGGGCATTACGCACCGATTTCACACTGGCAATAGTACGCGCCAGCTCACCTTCCAGGCCACGGCGATAACGGGCATTTTCAATAAACTGGCTGGTCCCCAGTGTGCTGTCTTTATCCAGCACTTCAAGACCAACGGTTTTATCGTCAATTAAGCTGGCGGCGGCCAGTTTCATTCTGGCTTCATGCAGATCCCCGGCCTGCACCATTAATATCTGGGTCGTGGGATCAATTTCGAAGGGGATACTTTCGCGCTGCAGTACCTCAATAATGTCCTGCGCATTATGATCCTGCAGACGATGAATCAACGGTTTATAGCTTGGTTCACGCGACCACATCAGAATGGCAATCGCCAAGGCAATCACCAGCGCGATACCGGCAATAACACCGATCTGACGAACAATAGAAAGACGATTAAAACCCGATAAAACCGGGTGACCAGCCTCTGCCGTTTCCTGCGCGGCAGGCGGAGAAACTTCCAGATCGTCGGTCGTTGATGCGGCTGCGTTATCCATAAGTCAGTACCAGAATTAAACCGGCATATTCATAACGTCTTTATAAGCTTCGACCAGTTTATTACGCACTTGGGTCATAGCCTGAAAAGAAACGCTGGATTTTTGCAGGGCAATCATCACTTCCGGTAAATCAACGGAAGGATCACCCTGCTCAAAACGGGTTGCCAGATTACCGGCAACTTTCTGATTGGCATTCACACTGTCGATGGCATTTTTAAACATGCTCTGAAAATCCGGTACGGTATTATCACCCCGTACTGCGGTTTCATTTTCGTTCAGCTTTGCCTGTCGAACCTGATTCAGTGTGGTTTGTGGATTGACTGACTGCGGTGCATTGGCATTCTGGCTGCGCAGCTGGTTTTTCACCTGCCGCATCTGCATCAGAACCGAATTAATATCTACGCGATCAACCATGTTGTTACCCTCAGCACTGCAATGATGGTCTGCCTGTTACTTCAGAAATTTGACGCTTTTAGTCACTTTTCTTACTCCTTTTACTGACACTGCAATAGCCTTGCCAGTTTATAAAGAAGAATCAGGAAACCAGCATGGCCTCGACATCCACACCTTCATCACGCAGTTTCGCCATTTTATAACGCAGGGTACGCGGGCTGATTCCCAGACGGTCAGCGGCTTCTTTGCGGCTTGGCTCTTCTTTCAAGGCGCGCACAATCAATTCCACCTCGCGGTGGCGCAGGTCACTCCCCAGCTCGCCATCATCCACGATCACTTCCGCCATTACAGGTGTTACTACACTGGTATTTTCCTGACGGTTTTTCGGCACCGGAGTCAGAATAAAATCATTGGCGAATAATTGCGGGCCGGTTTGCATAATTAACGCGCGCTGCATGGTGTTATCCAGCTCCCGGACGTTGCCCGGCCAGGGATGGGCCAGCAATTTCTGCTCAGCATCTGCCATCAGACGCGGTACAGGACGTTTCATTTTACGCGCATGGTGTGCCAGCAAGCGTCCGGCCAATGGCAGGATATCGTCTTTACGTTCACGCAATGGCAGCCACTGCAGCGGGAAAACACTCAGGCGGTAATATAAATCTTCGCGGAATTTTCCTTCGGCAACATAGTCGGCCAGTTCACGGTTGGTGGTGGCGACAATACGCACATCCAGATCGAGCACTTTTTTTCCGCCCAGACGCTCAACCTGACGCTCCTGTAATACACGCAATAATTTGGCCTGCAGACCAAGGTCCATTTCCGTGATTTCATCAAGCAATAAGGTGCCACCTTCTGCCTGCTCGAATTTACCCGGCATGGCGTTATAAGCACCGGTAAATGCACCTTTTTCATAACCGAACAGCATGGCTTCCAGCATGTTTTCCGGAATCGCGGCACAGTTAATAGCTATAAAAGGCTGGTGACGACGCCCTGACTGCTGGTGAATATATCGCGCCAGTACTTCTTTACCTGTGCCACTTTCACCGCTGATAAGCACGGTAGAATCGGTCTGCGCGACTCTCTGCGCCAGCTGGAATAACTGCTGCGATGCCAGCGCTTCACATACAGGTTCGGAGTCATCGGCCACCGGCGCATCGTTATTAAACGGACGCAGCAAAGCATCCAGCTCCTGCAATTCGAAGGGTTTCATTAAATAATCATTGGCCCCACGTTGCATGGCTTTAACTGCCTGGCCAACATCGCCATAGGCGGTCATCAGCACTACCGGCAGCCAGGGATGCTCCTGCTTAATGGTCTGCAGTAATTCCAGCCCGTCCATGCCCGGCATATTGATATCCGACAGAACCAGATCAAGATTCTGGCTGCGGACAATGGCAATCGCCTCGACACCATTCGGCGCTTCACACACCTCATGGCCTTTCAGCATCAGGGTATCAACAATAGCTTCGCGCAGACGCGGATCATCTTCCACTACCAATAAACGCATAATCATTTCCTCCGTTCTGACGGCTTAAACCGGCAAAATTAATTCCGCCGACACGCCACCGGCCGGACTGTCTGTTAATAAAAAGTCTGCCCGATGAGCACGGGCAACTGCCTGAACGACAGCCAGACCAAGACCTGTACCATTGGCTTTAGTGGTATAAAAAGGCTCCATGATTTTCTGTTTCTGCTCCGCACTCATACCCGGACCGTTATCCATTACCTGAATACGGACACGGCCTTCGCGGGTGGCACTGACCAGAATTTCCAGATGCACAGGGTTGCTGCTGGATTCCAGCGCGTTATTCACAAGGTTCATCAGCGAACTGATCAGTGCATCACGGTTACAGACAATACGGACATGCGGAATCTGATTGTCGATATGACAGGTCGCGGCAAAATTCGCCAGCGGCACCTCCATCGCTGCGGCCACACCCTGCATTAATTGTTCGAGGGTCACTTCATCATTTAATGGCGCTTCACCACGGGCAAAAATCAGCATGTCGCGCACCTGATTTTCCAGGTGACGCAAACGTTCCTGCAGTTTTCCGGCAAAGCGGATACGGGTATCTTCGGCGATCTGTTCACCGGCCAGATGTCCGGCGTACAACGTGGCTGCCGCCAGTGGTGTACGGATCTGATGGGCCAGCGATGCGACCATTTTGCCCATCGCTGACAAGCGTTCGTGCTGACTCAGCTGCGCCTGCAGGGCACGGGTTTCGGTCATATCGGTTAACAGAATTAATTGCCCCGGCTCATTGGCCATCGGGGCTGTACGCAGGTGTACACGGCGACCGTCAACCAGAGAAATTTCATGGCCATCATCGCGGCGCGGCTTAAAACATTTCTGAATTAACGTGCGCCAGCGCTGGCCACACAAAGATGCAGCTCCGGAAGCAGCTAACAGCAGCTCGTCTGCGGCCGGATTGCTCTGGCGGACATAACCGTTTTTATCCAACAGCAGAACGCCGGCCGGTAATAATTGCAGCAGACTTTCCAGGCGGTGCGCGAGCCGCTCTTTTTCCGCGAGCTCCTGCATACGCTGCGCCGAGACATTGGCTAACTCACCACTGAGCTGCTCAACTTTATTTTCCAGAAAACTGTAGGAGTCCGTCAGTTGCTGAGACATTTCACTGAACAGCACAAAGGCCTGGCGTAACTCTGCCTGATCCATATGTCCTGACGCTGGCGAAAGATGCTCTCTCACCTGACTCAACGCTGCATTTGCCATATCCACCTCAGTTGCTTGTCGAAAAACCGACAAAAAAACAGTCTGAACATGGGTTGAGCAATTAGCGTGCCGTTTTTTTAGCGCGATTCATAAAGAAAAGCGTCAATAAAATAAGAAGATTCGGAGGATGGGGGTACAGAAGGAAAGAGAAACGCCGCGCAAAGCGCGGCGTATCTGCGGACTATTCAAAAAAGAAGACACCTTCAGGCAAAATCTTTTTCTTTACGCTGCAGATTATATTTGCGCATTTTCTCGACCAAAGTCGTACGCCGGATATTTAATTTCTCAGCAGCACGGGCCACGATGCCGTTCGCATCATCCAGCGCCTGCTGAATTAATGAACACTCCAGATCCTGCAGATATTCACGTAAGTCCAGACCATTAACCGGCAGTAATGCGGGAGAGTCGATACCCGCCAGACGGCCATCATTCTGAGTTACATCGGCAATAACCGGCGCCGACAGGCTTTCGTCATTATCGTCCACATGACGGAATTTCTTCGGCAGTTCATTCACCCCTATCACGCCATAAGGATGCAGAATCGCCAGTCGCTCCACCAGATTGGCCAGTTCCCGCACGTTTCCATGCCAGTCATGGCGGCACAGCGACATAATAGCGGCAGAATTAAAGCGGATAGAACCACGCTTCTCATTTTCCAGGCGGGAGATCAGCTCATTCAGTAATAACGGCAGATCTTCGACGCGCTCCCGCAGGGAGGGCATATCAATCGGGAAAACATTGAGACGATAGTACAAGTCTTCCCGGAACGTACCGTCTTCAATCATCTGCTCAAGGTTTTTATGGGTCGCCGCAATGATGCGCACATTCGTCTCAATGGTTTTATTGCTGCCCACACGCTCGAACGTATGCTCCTGCAGAACACGCAGTATTTTCACCTGCATATTCAGCGGCATATCGCCGATTTCATCGAGAAACAACGTACCACCTTCAGCCATTTCGAAACGGCCGGGACGGCTGTTAATGGCTCCGGTAAAGGCACCTTTTTCATGTCCGAACAATTCGCTTTCGAGTAATTCGGCAGGAATAGCACCACAGTTCACCGGTACAAAAGGCTTGTTCCGGCGGTGGGAATGGTAATGCAGGTTGCGCGCAACCACTTCTTTACCGGTGCCGGATTCACCCTGAATCATCACGCTGACATCTTTATCGGCAACCTGCATAATCAGCTCACGAACATGCTGAACCTGACGACTGGTTCCGACCAGACTGCGGAAAAGCTGCACTTCACGGCGCTCTCCACGACTGCGGTTATGTGTGTATTGTTCGCGGTACACCTGACAGCGGTGCAGACTATCGAGCAGCTTGTTATAACTCGGTGGCATTTCCACATTAGCCAACAACGCACGGTGAATATGTTCTGGCATGCTATCGGGCAGTGAGCTGTCACCCATAAAAAGAATCGGAATTCCTTTATCCCAGCTCAGCAAACCTTCAATAACATCTTCCAGCGCAACAGAGTTGCTGTCACCAAGAAGGACGGCGCTGATTTCTGTACTGTCTTCAATTTTACCTTCCACCTCCCTGCGCCAGTCGGTGGTCTGAGCAACAATGGCCTCTTCGCCAAGAAAATCAAGAATGACTTTCATGTCGTGTCGCCGCTGCGCATCATCGTCTACCAGCAGTACTTTAATTTCTCTCCACATGGTGGTCAGCCTTTCCTTCCCAATGTGACTATCGGTCAATTCTTCTTTTTATAACGTCATAAGATTGACTGGAACTACGTAAGTTAAGTAGCAATCCACAAGCAAGTCAAACTTCTGACGTTAAATAATAATTTGTTGTTAAGCGCTCACGCCGGGGGCATTTATAGCTGAATGTGTCGTCAAAAGACAAGGCACAATCCGTCTATCCATGACAAATTGTGCCGGAATTCTGGAGGGAAATGATTAATTTTCAGACAGAAATATGACTTTCCAGACGGGCATCGCTGACAGCTGTAACAGAAGGCGATGATGCGCTGCCATTCAGACCTTGCAGATATTCCTGACGGATACCATCCCAGCCCTGTTTAACTTCCAGCAATAAACTCATGACCTCATCAATCATGGCCAGATCATTCTGACTGGTGGCTTCCAGCAGACGCCGGTTCATATAGTCGTAAAGACGGTCAAGGTTTTGCGACAACTCACCACCCGCCGAATGATCCAGACTGCCCTGCAATGTCTGGATAATTTCCATTACCCGTCCCAGCAGATTGGCCTTGGTGTCCATCTCTTTGCGTTCGATGGCTCCTTTCGCCTGTGACATACGCGTCAGCGCTGCCTCCATTAACAATTGAATCAGGCGATGAGGATCGGCATCCAACACCTCGGAAGTCACGTTTACCTGCTGATATTGCTGCGCACCGCTCTTATACATGTCACGTCTCCTGAATTCACAAAGGCCTGTTACCAGTATTACGGCCGTACGGAGAATTTCTTTAGCCTCTGATTTAACAGACGGCCATGCCCAGTATTCCATAAAAACGGCAAGACCTCGCCGGACGGCAACCTGTAACACCCCCGATTGCCGCTATAGATATTCTCAAAGTCCTTAGTATTCAATGAGTTAGGAAATGGCACGCATTGTGCTGATAGCCGGATTGTCAGTGCATTTTTTAATGAGGCTTCAATTATGGCTAGCGCACAACTACAGACCGTCGCCCGCAACGGTACAGGTGAATACCGCCACCTGTATGAACTGGCGAGCAAGCTGTACAGCGATGCGGTCGCACAGCAGGATGAACACCTGCTGCAGGAAGCCTGTGCGCTGGCAGAAGCAGCACAGCAGCTGCGCCCCGACAACCTTGCCGGATTAAATCTTCTTGCCCGGATTGAATTACAGCAGCACCATCTGGCGGCCGCGGAATACTGGGTAAACCGTGGTCTGGCACTTAAACCAGACAGCGCCAGCCTGCTGTACAGTGCAGGCCATATTGCGCTGAGCCAGCAACAGCTGGATAAAGCCGAGGATTATTTCACCCGCTCCAGCCGTATCTCACGGGTGGCCACTAAAGCAGCCAACTTTCTTGCCCACGTTAAATTATTACAGGGCGATTATGTTGAAGCATTCCGTCATTATCGTGAACTGGTCAAAACCCAGTCACGCGACAAACAGATCCGCAGTAAATTATTTGAATCCGCCTCACAGGTTATTGCAGATTTTTATTCGGAAGAGCTGGAACAGGATCTGTTACGCTACCTCGACTTTACTGATACCGATCACAGCCAGTTACGCAGCCTGACCACCTCACTGCTGAAACATAAATTACGGCTATCTGAAGCCGGATGTCCGCTTGAGCTGGAAACCATTGCCAGCGATAACCTGCTGTTAAAATCCCTGACCCGTTTTTATTTTTGCGACCCGCTGATTGAACGTCTGCTGCTGACGCTGAGAAAATCATTGTTATTATCCTGCAGCAGCAATCTTGCAATAAAAAAAGACCTGCTACCTCTGGTAACTTCGCTGGCGCACCAGTGTTCGCTGAATGAGTCCGTATGGTATACAACTACTCAGGAAGAAGCTCTGGTACAGCAGTTGGAAATGCTGTGCAGTAAAATGCTGAACATCGATGAATTACAGGCAACCGATATTTATCCGGCTATGCTGCTGGTGCAAATGTACAAGCCGCTAATTCATTGTGAGTTTTTTCAGGCACTGACTCAGAAGAAACTGCAATGGCCAAAAATGATGGATAGTCTGGTTCGTTCGGCAGTCACTGAACAGCAGAACCTGAGTCGCCTTCTTGATACCATTCCAACGATTGGCATCTGCGCCGACAGTACCTCAAAGAAAGTTCAGCAACAGTATAATCAGAATCCTTATCCACGCTGGACCGATATCGGTTACAGCCAGCCGGGCAATTATAAAACTGCGCTACAGTCTGCTTTTCCACAACATGAACTTCTGCCCCAAACAGACAATGGAACCCTGAACATTCTGGTAGCAGGCTGCGGCACAGGCCGCCATGCTATTCGCCTTGCGCAATATTTCACGCAGGTAAAAGTCAGCGCTCTGGACCTGAGCCATAGCGCACTGGCTTATGCCAAATATCAGGCGGAGAAACGCCACTGCCATAATATTCACTTTATGCAGGGTGATATTCTGCAACTTGATAATCTGCGTGAAACTTTTGACGTAATAGAGTGCTCAGGTGTTTTACATCATATGCACTCCCCCATCACCGGTCTGCGGGCATTAGCACAACAGCTGAAATCCGGCGGCGTAATCAAAATTGCGCTTTACAGTGCCACTGCGCGCCAGAAAATCAGTGAGCTGCGTAAACTCTGGGGAAATAAACTACCAGGGAAACCTGCAGAAATGCGTCTGATAAGGGAAGCTCTGCTGCAGGGGTCTATCGAAGGTGATTGGAAAGAGATCTATAATTCACCGGATTTTTACAGCCTGAGCGCCTGTCGTGATCTGCTGTTTCATGAGCAGGAGCATGTGTTTGATGTACTGGAATTAGAAGACTTTCTGGCCGGAGCCGGACTGGAATGGATTGGCATGTTGCCACCGCCCGACTCGCAGGAATTACTCAGCCTTACAGGTAAACACAGCAGCCGGATTAGCCCCGAAGAATGGCACACGCTGGAACAGAACAACCCGCAACTCTTTGCCGGCATGTACCAGTTTTATGCACGTAAGCCTTAATTTCTCTGCAGCAACAGGAATTACAGCTGCCACTGTATCGGTGCTTCACCACGGGAAATAAGGTAATCGTTAATACGTGAAAACTGGTGATTCCCGAAAAATCCGCGGTGCGCGGATAACGGTGAAGGATGCACCGACTTCAGCACCAGGTGTTTCTGCGGATCAATGACGGCACCTTTTTTCTGCGCATAACTGCCCCAGAGTACAAATACCAACCCTTCTCGCTGTTCATTCAGTGCACGGATAGCCGCATCGGTAAATTGCTCCCAGCCTTTGCCCTGATGTGATCCGGCATTGGCCTGTTCCACCGTCAGCGTTGCATTCAATAATAAAACGCCCTGATCAGCCCACGGGGTCAGATCACCACTGCCACTCATATGCAGACCAAGGTCACCTTCAATTTCTTTAAAAATATTCACCAGCGACGGTGGAATTTTTACCCCAGGCTGCACCGAAAAACTTAAACCATGAGCCTGCCCCGGACCGTGGTACGGGTCCTGACCAATAATCACCACACGCACCTGCTGAAAGGGCGTGTGATTAAAGGCATTAAAAATCTGCGGACCCGGTGGAAAAATAACCTTACCCGCCGCCTTCTCTGCCTTGAGAAATTCGCGCAGATTATGCATATAAGGCTGCTCCAGTTCAGAACCAAGCACTGCCTGCCAGGATGGATGTAATTCTCCGGCTTTTCCCATGATGAATATCCTTAAAAACTGTCTGTTAACTGTCCGGGTTGTCTGTGGCAACAGGCCCTAACAAAACAGGCAGCCGAAGCTGCCTGTTGTTATCGTCTGCTCAGCGCTTAATCCACCAGAGGCTTCATGTGCGGGAACAGAATAACGTCTTTAATGGTGTGGCTGTTGGTAAACAGCATCACCAGACGGTCGATACCAATACCTTCACCAGCAGTTGGTGGCAGACCGTATTCCAGCGCGCGCACGTAGTCTTCGTCGTAGTGCATCGCTTCATCATCGCCGGCGTCTTTTTCTTCAACCTGCTTACGGAAACGGGCAGCCTGATCTTCGGCATCATTAAGCTCAGAGAAGCCATTGGCCAGCTCACGCCCGCCGACAAAGAATTCAAAGCGGTCGGTCACAAACGGGTTGTCGTCATTGCGGCGCGCCAGTGGTGACACTTCCCACGGATATTCGGTAATAAAGGTCGGCTGATCCAGCTTCTCTTCGGCGGTGGCTTCAAAGATTTCACACACCAGCTTACCGGCACCCCAGCCTGCTTCTTTCGGCCCCAGATGAATACCCACGCTGCGGGCATACTCTTTCAGGGTTTCGATGTTGTTTTCAGCATCGCGCAGAACAGCCGCGTCCATTTCCGGATTATATTTGAGGATGGCATCGACCATGCTCATACGGGTAAATGGCTGGGCAAAGTCGTAGGTCGCATCGCCGTATTCCAGCGTAGTGGTACCCAGTACGCTTTCCGCCAGGAAGCGCAGCATGGCTTCCGTGGTATCCATCATATCGCGGTAATCGGCATAGGCCTGATAGAACTCGATCATGGTGAATTCAGGATTGTGACGGGTGCTCAGACCTTCGTTACGGAAGTTACGGTTAATCTCGAACACGCGGTCAAAACCGCCCACCACCAGACGCTTCAGGTACAGCTCCGGTGCAATGCGCAGGAACATATCGATGCCCAGTGCATTGTGGTGGGTTTCAAACGGCTTGGCCGATGCACCACCGGGAATAGTTTGCAGCATCGGGGTTTCCACTTCCATAAAGCCGCGCTGCGACAGGAAGTAACGGATACCTTCAATAATTTTTGAGCGGATCAGGAAGGTACGGCGGGTATCTTCGTTAATGATCAGGTCAACGTAGCGCTGACGGTATTTCATTTCCTGGTCGGCCAGACCGTGGAATTTATCCGGCAGCGGACGCAGTGCCTTGGTCAGGATGCGGAAGTTGCTGAGCTCGTCGATATCGACATACAGCTCGCCCTTGCCGGACAGGTGTAACGTACCGGAGCCGGCAACGATGTCACCCAGATCGAGCATCTGCCAGGCTTCGCTTTCTTTCTGCATGCCTTTGGCCATGTAAATCTGGATCGAGCCGGTGCTGTCCTGAATACCCACAAAAGGACCACCGCGACGCATCACACGTCCGGCAACAGCAACACGGATACCGGCAGCAGCCAGTTCTTCCTGACTCTTGCTGCCGTGTTCGGCTTTCAGTTCACCGGCCAGATGTTCACGACGGAAATCGTTCGGGTGAGCATTTGATTTACAGTTGCTGCGCAGCTGTTCAAGCTTGGCACGGCGCTCGGCGATCAGTTTGTTCTCATCCTGAGCTGGCTGCTCGGTCACTTTGTTGTCTGTCATGGTGTTACCCTAAAAATTAGATGATACGAAGCGTGTGGTTACAGGCCTTTTTTCAGGCTGGCTTCGATAAACTGGTCAAGATCGCCGTCCAGTACCGCCTGGGTATTACGGGTTTCAACCCCGGTACGCAGGTCTTTGATACGGGCATCGTCAAGCACGTAAGAACGGATCTGGCTGCCCCAGCCGATATCCGACTTGGTATCTTCCAGCGCCTGAGCCTCAGCATTACGCTTCTGCATTTCCAGCTCATACAGCTTGGCTTTCAGCTGCTTCATCGCCTGGTCTTTGTTCTTGTGCTGCGAACGGTCATTCTGGCACTGAGTCACGATACCGGACGGCATGTGGGTAATACGCACCGCCGATTCGGTCCGGTTAACGTGCTGACCACCGGCACCGGAGGCGCGGTAAACGTCGATACGCAGGTCGGCCGGGTTAATCTCGATATCGATATTGTCGTCCACTTCCGGCGATACGAACACCGATGAGAATGACGTATGGCGACGGTTGCCGGAGTCAAACGGGCTCTTACGTACCAGACGGTGTACACCGGTTTCGGTACGTAACCAGCCATAGGCATATTCACCCTCGACGCGGATAGTAGCGCCTTTGATGCCCGCGACTTCGCCTTCAGACACTTCCATCAGCTCGCCTTTGAAGCCATGCGCTTCGATCCAGCGCAGGTACATACGCAGCATCATGTTCGCCCAGTCCTGGGCTTCAGTGCCGCCGGAGCCGGACTGGATTTCAACGTAGCAGTTGTTCGGGTCCAGTTCGCCGGAGAACATACGGCGGAATTCCAGCACTTCCAGTTCTTTCTGCAGGGCAGCCAGTTCGGCGCGGATATCTTCTACCGAGTTTTCGTCTTCTTCCTCAACGGCCATGTCCAGCAGGTCACGGGCGTCACTCAGGCCGGTATCCAGGGTATCAATGGTTTTGACCACATTTTCCAGAGCAGAGCGTTCTTTGCCCAGCTCCTGCGCGCGTTCCGGGTTATCCCAGACGTCGCCCTGTGACAGTTCCTGTTCTACTTCTTCCAGACGCTCAAGCTTGTTGGCGTAGTCAAAGATACCCCCTAAGCACGTCGGTGCGCGCTGTCAGGTCTTTGATGGTTTCGAGGATCGGATTAATTTCCAATGTAATACCCTGTTGTCATCCGGCAGACAGGCCGGTCGGAGTCAGTACGGCCAGCACTCAGGGCGCTGACGACAAAAAAGAGGCAGCATTTTACAGAAGTCAGGCGCCGGATGCGAGTGTGTTTCGGGGGGAGTCAGCGCAGCAAGACGGCTCAGCCGGGGCCTGAAGAACACAGCGGCTACAGGCAATGATTGACCATCCCGCTGTGGATGTTGCCACCGTTTATGGAACAGACAGGAAATATACAATAAGGCTATTGCAAATCCTTCGCATTAAGATTACATTGCAAATCAAACTGATTCGCATCCGGATTTGATTACCATGTACGTATGTTTGTGCAAAGCCGTTACCCAACAACAGATTGAGCAGGCCGTCGAGCAAGGCGACAGCTACGCCCAGATCCGTCAGAAGCTGGGTGTTGGTACTGACTGCGGCTGCTGTGGCCAGAGCGCCAAGCAGATGATCCGTGAGCATACATCCCGCCTGCCGCCCTGCGAGTTCGCAGTAGCCAGCTGAGAAAACTGACATTCAGATGCAAAAAAAGAGCGCCCTGGGCGCTCTTTTTTATTGGCTGACAAGGACAACACTGAGCCTTTATCCGGCTGCCCGTACCGGACCATTTCCCCAGTCCTGAGCCATCTGACGCTGCAGCCCGGCCAGATCGACCAGTGTATTCTGGCTGCAGACTCTGCCCCGGCGGATTTCCCAGGTAGACACTGCGCTGAAGCTAATCACTTTATTATTGGGAGGAAAACCGAACAGGGGTTTCTGAAAGGAGCCGCTGAATGTCGATATCGTTATAACGCGATCATCTTCAGCCATGATGTCTTCAACCGACACATCAAGATCGGCAATCGAAGTGCGGATTTGTTTGACGTATTCAACGAAGGTATCAATGTCTTTAAAACCTTCGGCAAAGGTCGTGTGGTAAACAAAATCGGGAGTCGCAATCTGACGCAGCAAATTGAAACGGCCGGTATTCCAGGACAGATTAATAAAGTGTTCGACGAGTTGTTTGTTGCGCTCTGACATGGCGGATCCTTGCCTTACACAGTGAACATTCCTTTAAACAAGCCACTGTCAGCCTGCTTATCTATGTCTCGGACATTCTGGGTCACAGTGACGTAATTTTCCACTCTAATATTTTGTAAGATATCTCGCACAACAATGCGCGATCACCCCGCTATGGAGTGATCACGGTTTATTTCTTGGAGTTATTCATTGCTTCAAACTGCTGCTTCACATAATCCAGAGTAGTATTAAGAGTGGAAATAATGGAGTCGTTGTACAGGAACTGGGCTTTAAGCCGCGCCTCCTGCGCAGAAATCCGCGCTTCCATACGGCTGCGATCTTCATCAACCGCTTCCAGTTCATCATCCAGCCCCGACTGTTTAACCCCGATGACACTCTTCTGGCCATTAAGGAAACTGTCCATAATATCTTTCAGTTGATCGCCGAAGCCGGTGATATAGGTCACACTGCCACGCTCGCCGACATTGCCACCGGTCACTTTCAGACGCAGACCGGAAGCATCATCGATCGTACCCACCTGGTCTTTACCCGGCTCGCCATCACCCGCGCCCCGGACAAAACCAAAAACAGCAGCGGCTTCATTGGAAAAATCCATTATTTCAACAGACGATGACGCACCGGTTGAAGCAGAAATAATGCCGAATTTATTATTGGCAAAGGATGCAGGGTCATCTGTAAATTCTACTTTTACAGCAATACTTTCATCTTTAAATGCTGCGGTATCATTAATCGCCTGCTGCAGTGCCTGAGCCAGAGTTGCACCACTGTTGTAGGTCGCAGGCTGATTTAATGTTACTTCGGCTTCAACACCATCGATCTTAATTTTAAAGGTGTTATTGGTTGCATCGATATTCACCGGGGTCGAAAAGTCCGCCGCTTCATTACCGATGTAATAGCCATTACTGGCTTTCACATTACCATCTACCGCTCGCAGGAACTGGCCGCTACCCGTTGCTTCAATACCGTTGATGGTACCGGCAACGTCTTTGCCTTTAGCCGTTGATGGCGAGTACTGACTGACATCCTGCAGGCCGAGGAAAGCGATGGATGAGCTGTCCAGTCCGGTAAAACCAACAGCTGTGCCCTGACCACCAATGGTGATATTCAGGGAGCCCAGATCTGATTCCGGATCGTAAACATAATCAACCACGGCATCCAGATCGTAGCCAAAGGTTCTGGAGGTGTCGGTCAGGCCGAGTCCGTCGTAACCATTACTGACGGTTTCAGCCGCAAGGCCCAGCGAGCTTAGCGCTGTACCGCCAAGGTTTTTAATTTCCAGAGCGGCACCGGAGCCAAAGGTCGCAGCGGTTTTAACACCGTCTTTACTCTGGGTTTCAAAGTACAGCTGACCGCTGTCATCAACGCGGGCTTTCACATCTCCGGCAGCAAATTGCCCGGTCGCAGCCAGTGCCGTATCCAGCGCCTGCTGAATAACAATCAGATTAGAATCGGCATTATTACTGCCCGTTGTGCCATCACCGCTTACATCCACATTGATGTCGACGCCATCCAGTGTCAGGGTGAAGGTTGCATTCTGCCCGCCACTGAAATCAATACCGGCAGAAATATCGGCAAAACTGCTGCTTTGTGCACCACGGCCGTCGCTGACAACTTCAATATATTCTTCGTGTCCGGTTGCTACCGTAGTTAATTTCAACCCGGTTCCGTCCAGACTGGCGCTGACCACACCTGCACCAAAAGCATTATCCAGGGCGGTCTGAATATCGACGATGTTGTCACCGGAGTCGCTGTTCACCAGCACATCTTTTTCCACACCCGACACATTCAGGCGGAAGCCGGCATTAGTCGCCGAAAAATCAATGTTGGTGCTGATATCACGGGTTGCCGTTGCAGTTTCCGCGCCTTTAACCGCACCGGCAAAATTAGCATCAGCGGCCAGCGTAATATTTAACTGATTCTGAATCTCTGCCGCTAACGCATCGCCTGTTGCATAAGTACCGGCCGGAACAGATACCTTGGTGGCACTTTCGATACCATCGACCTGTACGTTAAATTCTACCGGTGAGCCAAAGGTCAGCCCCGGATCTTTACCGTTAGTCTGTACGCCCTGAGTACCATTAAGGCCCAGCTGCACATCCGAAGTATTAGTGCCAACCGCAGTCAGCTCAATACTGCGCGCCGTGCCTTCGGCCACGGTTTCAAAAATCAGATAGCCGTTGTCATCAAAGGACGCCGTTACCTGGCCATTCAGTGCGGTTGCATCAATAGCAGTCTGGATAGCCTGCAGGGTATCTTTCCTGTCACCAAATACCCCATCACCATTCAGATCCTGGCCATTGGCATTCTGATTAACCACAACAGCTACCGGACCATTACCATCAACGTCGAGAGAAAAGCTCGCGTTACTGACCGAAAAATTGATTCCGGTACTGGCAGAAACTGAGGTATTACCAATCTGAGTAGTCGCACCTTTACCATTAAAAGCTTCGGCATTCAGCGTGGTCAGCTCGACGCCTTGATAGGTACCCTGACCAAGCTTATTAAAGCCCAGCGTGTTGGCCAGATTAGGATCGACAGCCGCAAAATACACCTGTGACTCGGAGCCGTATTTGTTTGAGGTAATGGAAAAGTTTTTATCCGTAGCACTGTAATCAACCGAAACACTGTGCCCATATTTAGACAGGGTTTCACTGCTGTTAATCTGCAGCGCCAATTGCTTGGCCAGATCCTCACCAGAGCTGTAACTGCCATGGGTCAGCTCAATACTGGCGGTCTGACCATTTACGTTAATACGGAAATTATCGTTGCTTTCATCAATCACAACCGGCGAAGAAAAATCCAGCGAAGACAGTGATCCACCAACGTATTTAGCCTGACTCGCTAATTGAGTAATATTGACGTCATAGGTGCCCGGCTTGGTATTAATCGAGTCGTTGACATAAGTAATCTGGCTGTCGGTGGTGGTACCGGATTTAGCCAGCAGGCCCACAATAGACGCCCGGTCTTCTGTCATCGCTTTTTTGAATTTGGCCGTATTAAAATCCAGCTGGTAGTCATTATCCCGGTTGGTATCAACCCCCAGCTCGGTCAGTGAGCGGTATTTACCGGTTAAGCCAACGATAGGTTCGCTGATCATCGCGCGGATCTGCGACATCATCGTACGGATGGTAGAGTCACCCAGTAACAGGCCCGCCTGTTGCTTGTCCACGTCATAACCGGACAGATCATCAACAAAGGTTTTCAGCTCATTATAGGCATCGACAAAACCCTGAATACTTTCCGACAGTTTGTCGGTATCGGCACTGACTGTAACGCTGATGTTTTTACCGACATCGGCATTTTTAAGATTAAGGGTCACCCCTTTAATCACTTCATCTACGGAGTTACTGCTGCGGGTGATGGTCAGGCCGTTAACATTCAGCTGCGCGTCTTCGCCGCGGCTGGTCTGGCTCATATTGGCGGCAGTATTCTGGTTTTCATTAAAGGCCAGTGCACCCAGCCCGCCACTGAGCATCGCGCCGGACTCGTCCAGCGCGACAATACGCATGGCATTTTCAGCCCCGGTTTCTTCCGAGGTCATCAGCAGACGATAGCCGCTGCCATCGTTGATGATACTGGCGGTTACACCCATATCGGCATTATTGATCGCGTCGCGGATACCGCTGAGGGTGCGGTTGGAGTCGTCGATAGTAATGGTTTTGCCGAGACGATCCGGATTCAGGTCTTGGCTGACAAAATTGCCGCCGGCGCCATAGGTGATATCACCAAAGGTAAATACCAGTTTTCCGATACCAATAATTTCGTCAAAGCTGCTGTAGGTTTGTGTTGCCAGGGAATGGGATTTAGCCGTGTTCAGCACTTCGACATTATAGGTGCCCGGCTCGGACAGGCTGGAGGTTGTTGCGGTCAGAATATCTTCATCAGACGACGTCGCCGTGGTTGAGCTTACCAGACTCGGGCTGGACAAATTGTTAGCCGCAGACTGTACCTTCGCCATCATCGACTGAATTTCACCATAGGCGGTGATTTTGGCTTCCACCAGCTGCTGACGGCTATCCAGACGCAGCGATGTTGCCTCTTTCTCTGCACTGATGATTTTTTCCACCAGATCCGTAGTCAGAACTCCTGACCCTAATCCCAGTGATTCTATCGACGCCATACCTGTTCCCCCGTGTTACCGAACCATCCGGTCTGTATCAAGCTTAGATGGCCCTGAAACAAAAAACCCTGTACTGGCTTTATCGGCCAATGCAGGGTTTTCTGAAGGGTTGTTTACCTAACCCATACACTGATCACCTAAACTTGCGCGCTGAACAATAAAGATGGTTCCTCATCATTCAATTTCTGCGCCAGTTCCAGAGCCAGCTCACTGGGAATCTGTCGGATCAGTTCCGATGATGCCCGGTCATAGACGCGGATAATGGTTTTACCGCTATCTTCGTCCAGCTGGAAATCCAGTGTTCTTTCTGTTTGCTGTACATACTCATTGATACGGGAAATTGCTTCTCTGACCTGATCTTTATTCAGTTCCGCAACTTTCTCAGTTCCAACCGGCAATGACTTGCCGCTGTCGGAACCTGCAACCGGATCACTTGCCGCCTTGGCGTAAGCTTTTCTGCCGGCGGTAGCTGAGGGTGATACAGCTGTATGATCTACCACATTCAGTTTCAGCTCGTTCATAAGTCACCTCTCAGGTTCTTGGTTAAGCAGCCAGGGGAAGGCTGGCCTTCCCCATCAGTCCGCTATTATCCCAGAAGAGACAGAACCTGCTGACCGGCAGCGTTCGCCTGAGCCAGAACCGAGATACCTGCCTGTTGCAGTACCTGAGTACGGGACAGCTCGGCGGTTTCAGCCGCGAAGTCCGCATCCTGAATCCGTGAGTTCGCGGAGTTCAGGTTCTCAGAGGTCACCTGCAGGTTGCTTACAGTAGAGCTCATACGGTTCTGGATCGCACCGAGGTCGGCACGCTGGCTGGCCACCTGGCCAATCGCGTTGTCGATCGCAGTGATCGCAGCAGTCGCACCTTCGAAGGTCGAAATATCGATCTCTGTCAGGAACTGACCGTTTTCGCCACCACCGTAAGTACCGGTGTTGAAGCCCAGAGCTTCAAGCTCGGTATTACCGTTGCTGCCGACGTTGACTTCAATTTCTTTCGCAGAAGTCAGTTTCACGGTTGAGTAAGTAGTTTCGTAAGTATCTGCTTCAACAGAAGACTTAGTACTTGTACCACCCTGACCGAAAGTCGCTTCACCGATACCCTCTACCGCAGCGTCCAGACCGAATACACGACCGATTGAAGATGAAGAACCAGACTTATCATCAATCGCGATCGAGATGTTACGGCCATCGGCAGCGGTCAGAGAGATAGACTCACCGTTATCGATTGCAGTCACACCGGTCTGACCTGAGCTCTGGTTAATCAGTGCGATCGCATCAGCACGGGACTTGGCATAATCGATGTTACCGCCGGAATCTGCCTGCAGAGTCACCGAACCAAGAGACACACCGTTGATGTAGATACCAGCCTGGTCACCATTCTCGAAGGCATTCGCCTCTGCCTGGGTCACAGCGGTACCACCAACAACTTCGGTTGGATTCACAGTCGCCTGCACACCAGTCTCATCCGATACTTCATTGATCGCGGCGGCGACAGCGATACCGGACAAGGTTTTGTTGGACGACAGGATACGGGAACCATCAGATGCGAACTCGGCACTGGCCTTATCTTCGCTGGTTTCTGCCGCTTTGATACTGACGCCGTTAATGGTCAGGTCACCATCTTTCAGACCATTCACACCATCATAAGCAGTGGTCACACTGGTGGTGCCCGATGCCAGTAACTGGCCGGCATCATCCGGATCAGACAGAGCAACAGTGACTTTGGTACCGTCGTCAGACTGGAAGGCCAGAGAACCCTGAACATAGTTATTGGTACCTGAAGCCTGGAAGGCTGCCGCAGCGTTAGTGCCCACCGCAACGTTACCAATCGCGCCTGAAGTATCGAACACCACCAGACCCGCAGAACCTGCTGTGGTTGTGGAGAAGTTCTTCACATCCAGAACCAGTTCACCGGAAGAGTTTACGGTAGCGCTTACATCCAGATTCTCAGCAGAGAAGTCACGGGCGTTGATCGCATCGGCAGCATTCTGCGCTGCAACGGTTGCGGTTGAACCCGCAGTGAAGCTGACCATAGAACCACTGGCACCGGTACCCAGCTCAATAGCAGTTGCGGTAGTGGCCATGGTGACAGTCAGTTTCACGCTTTCATAAGCGGTTACACCAGCCACATTGGAGATGGCTGCTGCCAGGTTGTTCACGAAACCACCACTGGCCATAGTACCGATGGAAGTAGCACCGTTAACGGTTACTTCATAGCCAATAGAAGTGGTGGTATCGAAACCGGATGCTGCTGCGCTGGCAACACTGACGAAGGTACCGGCAGGGGTTGCGTTCGAGGCAGAGATATCCTGAGTCTGGGCGTCACTGACCACACTGGCCTGACCTGACTCATAAGTACCTGCAACCAGACCAGCATTGGACAGGTCGCCGTTACCGGTACCGTTACCACCTTCGATCACGATTTCTTTTACGTCACCGTCAGCGATCAGGGTGAAACCACCTTCGTACACGCCGGTAGCAGCCAGACCAGTCTGAGCGGCACTCAGAGTACCCAGGTTGATGTCAACGTTACGGCCATCAGCGGCAACCAGCTGCACACCACCTTTATCGAAACCGGTATCAACCGCAACAACACCGGTCTGATCAGACACAGCGTTAATCGCTTCCAGTACCGAGGCACGGGTAGTAGAGCCATCGTTAGAGGTCTGAATATCAATGTTCACACCGTTCAGGCTGATGGTTCCGCTGGCAGCAGAAGCCGTCATTTCAGAACCGGAAACAGTGTTTTCATTCACCTGCGCAGACACACCGGTCTCTGCGGAGTGACGGTTTACGGCTGCCGCTTTGGAGATAGCGGAAGCATCCGCACCACTGGTGGAAGCAGAATCGTCTTCTGCACGGGAAGCGGTAATCGCCACACCGTTGATGATCAGGTCGCCGTTAGCCAGCGCGTTGTCAGTACCGATGGCACTGATACCGCTTTCTTTGCTGGAACCCAGCTTGCTGGCTGTCAGTTCGGCAATGGATACGTCCACTGTCTGACCAGCGTTAGCACCGATCTGGAAGGTTGCTTTGAAAGAACCGTCCAGCAGCTTACGGCCGTTGAAGTCGGTTTCATCAGCAGTACGTGAAATTTCAGCAACCAGCTGATCAACCTCAGCCTGAAGGGCTTCACGGTCAACGTCAGAGTTGGTGGCGTTAGCAGACTGTACCGCCAGTTCACGGATACGCTGCAGGTTGTCGTTCATAGAACCCAGCGCACCTTCAGCCGTCTGAGCCAGTGCGATACCGTCACCGGCGTTACGCACGGCCACATTCAGACCTTTGATCTGAGATGTGAAACGGGTAGAAATCGCCAGACCCGCGGCGTCATCTTTGGCACTGTTAATACGCAGACCAGAAGATAAACGTTGCAGAGCCTGTTGGTTGGCAGACTGGGATTTATCCAGATTGCGCTGCGCGTTAATAGAGGCAATGTTGGTATTAATAATTTGAGGCATGGTGTTTCTCCTGTACCTGCGTTACAGAGCCAGCGCTGTGCTGTAGTAGCAACGTTGCTGCACTCCCTCTGTCTTTGTCATACCTTTTAACGGCACACCCGGCAGGATCTTTAGAATTTTTTTTGCGCCAATATCACGACACAATTCCAACCAGCACGGAATTCTTAAGCGCTTGAAACCATTGAAAATTATTCCGAATGTCAAAAAAACGACAAAAAATCAGCCAGAATAAAAACCGCGACACATCACTCCCGCAGCGATGGCTCCCGGGGCTTCACAGGCATGTATATTGCTTTGTTCAATGAAAAGAGAGGCTTTTATGACGCACCCTGCCGAAATCCGATTCAACAAGAACATCGCTTACCTGCAGCAGCACTACCCCTATCTCTACAATCTGGCGCAGAACACGCCCCTGCGGAAGCTGACACTGGATATGGACGATCATGGCCGGGTCGATATTCACAGCGGTAATGCTTACTTTTATAACGGTGATGCCAGAGCATTCGCCCGGCAAGAAGCCGAACAGTTCAACACGATCGTCGCTCCGGGCAATGCCATCCATGGCCTCAGGCCCCATGGCGCGAACGCCTTTAAGGCACAACGCTATTTCTCCCGCTCAATCACCCGCCTGTACCAGGACACGCCGGTTGATCAGACCGAGGATTACCAGATCCCGGACTTTCTCGCCCTGGTGGCCATCATGGGGATTGGCGCCGGATTCCATATAGAAGAGCTGGTCAACCGGCGGGAAATACTCGCCCTGATTATCTATGAAACCGATCCGGAAGAATTTGTCACCTCCCTGTACTGCATCGACTGGGAAGCCATTTTCCTGAAATTCAGCGAGCGCGGAAAATCCATCCAGCTGGTGATTGGCGACTTTAAGCTGGCCACCGACCAGTATGCGGTACTCTGGAATCAGCTGATTGATCATCCGCCCAGTTTTTCCCTGTGTACCTATTTATATAATCACCGCAACCAGGATAAGTACCGCAAGGTCATCAAAAAAATCCAGAAAGATCTGAAGGTGTATCTCTCGCTCTGGGGTTATTACGACGATGAAATCAATCAGATGAATAATGCCCTGCATAATTTCCGCGCAGGGAACGAACTGCTGCCGCTGGCAGACGAGCAAGCCATGAATTGCCCGGCATTTATCATCGGCTCCGGCCCATCCCTCGATGACCGCATCGAAGATATCCGCAAATATCAGGGCAAAGCCGTGCTCTATTCGGCCGGGACGGCACTGCGCGCATTATACAAACAGGGTATTAAACCGGATTTCCATATCGAAATTGAATCACACTATGAGCCTTTCCGGGTGATCAGTGAAATAAATGACCCGGAATACCTGCAGGACATCACCCTGATCTGCTCGGCTCAGACAACGCCGAAAATTCCGCCGATGTTTGGCAAGGTAATGCTTTTTACCAAAGACTCCACCGCCATTCATGAGCTGACCAAAGACTTAACCGACCAGATCCGTGGCACAACCCCGACCTGTACCAACGCTGCACTGGCCATCTGTTATCACCTGAACCACCAACAGGTATTCCTGTTTGGCACTGACTACGGTTTCCGTAATACCGGTTCACACCACTCCAAGAATTCGATTTATTACAGTGAGCAGCGCTCTGATCTGGTGAAGCAATCCACCAATTACCAGCAACAGGATCTGATTGAGATTGAATCGGTTGATGGCTCACCAATGCAGACAACCATGATTTATAACGCTTCCAGGCGCCGGCTTGAGTCCGATATCAGTTATTTTCTGAAAAACAGAACCATCGAGGTTTATAACTGTGCGAACGGTGCAAAGATCGAAAACGCCCAGCATATGGAAAAATCTCACTTCTGTTCACTGATGGAATCATCGAGCGCGCAAAAAGAAAGCGATCTTCAGCTTATGGAAAACAAGAAAAGAGCTGTCTTTTCACCAGAATTCCTGCAGCAACGGACTGACGAGCTGGAAAGCAATCTGAGAAAGATCGCCGATGACATTCTGAATATGATGGGCAGCGGCCAGAAAAACCTGACGCAGCATTATCAGAATCTGCATATCGTCGGTCAGTATCTGTCGTTTGGCCTGAGCCGCTATGGTGCTCTGCAGTTCCTGATCCGCGGAGCCATCTGGCATTACCTGCATGCCGGTGCTTCAGTTGCACTTAAACTTCAGGATTCACCGGAAAAAATGGCGCAATATATAGAGCTTTGGGAAACCAATTTCCGCCACTTTATTAATACCGTTCCGGATCATGTACATAACGTCGTCAGCAAAGAATTTAACGACTCAGATCCATGGATTCATACCGCGATTGATGATCCGGATTGTCCGGAATATGAACCATAGCCACCGGGCTATGGTTCACAGCTGAACTATTCCAGCATAAGTATTAATAACGATAAGGATAAGTTGCATCGCCATGCCAGCCATAAGCCTGTAATGACTGTGCAATTTCATCATAGAAGGACGACGCGACCACCATAATCCACTGGCTGGCGTCGTCTTTATTCTGAGCAATCCATTCTTCCGCCGGCTGAATCCGGCATTGTTCATAACCGGCAAAAATTCTTTCTGATTTATTCGGGTTACCATCAAGAATAACGTCCGGGACAAAATCCAGAAAACTCATTAATGCCCGGCCGCCGGCACCCGCTCCCCACATTGCAATCTTCCGTCCGGAAATCTGCTCAGCCAGCCGTTGCTTCTGCGCATCAATACCCTGCTGAAAATGACCAATATTCTCTGGTACCGAAAAACTCAGTGCCTGCTCACGGTCACGGGTACAGAAGGCAATAAGGTTGCCAACATCGGATACCTGATATTTCTGAATAAACCAGCCATGCCGGGCCAGCAGAACCTGCAGCGAATGCTTGCAAAACAGACTTACATGCTCAACATGAAAAGGCGCCCGGCTTTCATGTTCGATTGCCCAGTCCAGACCCGGGGTTTCAATAAACATTGCACCGTCGGGATTCAGCAGCATGGACGCCGCAGCGATATAGTCATCAAAGTCAAAGACGTGTTCGATCACATGGCGGCTGTAAATAATATCCACTTTCCGCCCCAGCGCTTCTGCAAATGAGCGATTGAAAAAGCTGTTATAAACGCAAAACCCCTGCCCCTCGGCTTGTTCCCGTGTTTCATCATTTGGCTCGATCCCCAGATACTCCATCTGCGGATACAGTGTGCGAATCTCACTCAGCACCTCTGCAGCAGAACAACCGATTTCCAGCACGCTCTGAAAGCGTTGCTCCTGCCCGGTGACAAATTCCTTAAAAAAGCCGACAAAATCCTGAGTAAATTTTGTTCCTATATGGCCTGGTCGTGGCGTGTAGTAATGCTGTTTATACAGATTTTCCAGCACAGATTTATCGTAATGCCGCTGATAAGCCTGACCGCAATCACAGCATAATCCATATTCAATATCGACCTCAAAAGGTGGCTGCAGTGTTGCACCGACCGGAACCGGGTGCTGATACACCGGAAATTTTTTCAGTGTTAACAGAGTTTCTGACTGTTCGCCGGCACACACCGGGCAGATAGTTTTTTGATCCGTCATACTCAGTTCTCCAGCCAACGTAAAATAGTTAATGCCTCTGCCCGCTCAACCCCCGCACTGGCTCCGCGCATCTGCGCCAGCGCATCGACCGCCTGATAGGAACGATAATGAGGATATGCCCGCATTTCCGCATCGTAACACTGCAGAGCTTCCTGTTTTTTATTCCAGTCCTGCTCACTCAGTGCGATATAGCAATTGGGGTTAAAAGCAGCACTGGCCGGATTCCAGCCGGTTGCGCTCACCACCTCGAAGCTGGCAATTCGCTGCACCGGATGGCCGGGTAAAGGCCGGCAGGCTGTCAGCGTTGCCTCCAGTGCCCGGCGGTGATCAGCATTAAGATCGGCGGCAGAATGAGTCAGTACCGTATCCGGTGCATAAGCAGCAATATGAGGTTCAATTGCCTGCACAATATCCAGCAAAGGAACCTGATCGAGCCGGTTATCGGGAAAGTTCAGCGTTGCCAGAATCTGATGACCCAGCACAGCAGCGGCCGCCTCTGCACCACAGGTTCGCTGGCCGATGCGCTCTTCGCCACCGGCACGCGATGTCTCACCATCAGCCAGAAATAAACAGGCAACGTCTTTGCCTTCCCTGACCCAGCGATGGATTATTCCTCCGGCACCCAGCACTTCATCATCGGCATGGGCGGCGATAATCAGTATCCGTTTCATTCCAGTCATTCCAGAAGCTCCCAGCTCATAGCCGTACCACGCGCAATATCGGCGCGGGCTTTTTTACCGATCACATCAGGTAAATGTTTCGGCTTAAGGCCAAAACCCGGACGAATGACGCGCACATTATCCGCGCTTATACGCTCACCGGCTTTAATATCTTTAACACAATAAACCGAACGTGAATGCTGATTGCCCTGACGGGATGGGGCATCAATAATACGGTCGCTGCCCAGCGCCTGAAATAATGCCCGCGCCTGCACGGCCATCGATTTGAATTCCTCTGGCTCCAGAGAAAACTCCGCATCCGGGCCGCCATCGCTGCGCTGCAGGGTAAAGTGCTTTTCAATAACTCTCGCCCCTAAAGCAACAGCACCAAGTACCGCAGTATTGCCCAGGCTGTGGTCAGATAACCCGGTAATAACCGGTAAAGTGGCCAGGCGCTTAAGAACATTCAGATTCATATCCGCTTCACTGGCCGGGTAACTGCTGATGCAGTGCAGAAATACCAGATCCTGCGCTCCGGCCTGTCTGAGCCAAAGCAGCGTTTCCTGAATTTCATTCCAGTTGCTGACGCCGGTCGATACCAGCACCGGCTTTCCGGTACGGGCAACATGAGCAAGTAATTCAGGGTCCTGTGCCTCAAATGAGGCAATTTTATAGGCTGGGCAGTTAACTTCTTCAAGAATCCGCACGGCTTCTTTATCAAAAGGTGAACTGAACAGGGTTACGCCCTGCTGGCGGGCGTAGCGGAATAACTCCTGCGTCCAGGATTTTGGCGCAGCAATATTTTTATAAAGCTGATAATAACTCTGCCCGGCCCAAAGCGGATCTTTAATAATAAAATCGTCCAGGTCGCAGTCGATGGTCAGGCTGTCGGCATCATAGGTCTGAATTTTTACCGCATCGGCACCGGCATTCATCGCCGCGTCAATAATGGCTTTGGCACGATCCATATCCTGCATATGATTATTGGACATTTCCGCAATAATATAGGGCGGTTGATCGGCACCGATGATCTGATTATTAATGTTCATAGGAATACTCAAACCGGTAATAGTCGATGCCCGCATTACGGGCAAAGCCGCCGTCTGTTGCCGGAGAATCTCCGACATACAGCGGATGGCTGAACTGGTAATCTGCAAGCAATCTGTCCCATGCCCAGCGGGAAGGCTTCAGTTGCTCCGGATTGTACTTATCACAATAGACCACTTTGCTGGCCAGAGAGTCCAGGCCGAGGCACTTAACTTTATGCTGCTGCAGTGCGGTATGCCCGTTGGTTACGATAAACAAAGGCCGCCCCTGTAAGTTAGCCCTGATCTGTGCAATCAGGTTATTTTTGCTGACGAAGGCCGGTCGCTCATCACGGTAAAACTCAATCGCCCGGCTGACAATATCCGGACTGAGATTAAAACCGGCGAAGACGTCATCGAAAAGATGGGGGTAGGTAGGTCCTAATCGTAATTTTTCGGCGGACATTTTTCTGGCCAGTCCGGAAACCGCCTCTCCCTGTTGCCCGAGCCAGTGCTCCAGCGCAGTAAAGATGCAATGGTCGTACTCCGCCTGCGCGTACAGGGTATTATCAAGATCAAACAACCATTCCTGATAAGGCTCCAAATGGATAAATAACTGCCTGATATTATCGGCAAGATCAGTAGACATACTCACTCCAGTAACGGCAGAAGGTTTTTTCGGAGAGAGTAAATGCCGGTGGTTGTTCATCATTCAGCCAGAGACGGATAGCAGCATCGGCCAAATCAGCGCCGGCCAGTATGGTAAACATCAGACTTCCGGATAAGCGCGGATTAATTTCGATCAGCTTAGGTCCTGCATCTGTCAGCATAATCTGAATATTCACCAGCCCGCGGAAATTCAGCTTCTTACTGACAGCGGTCACCAATTCAAGTACCTGCGGATTCTGATCAATACGGCCAATCGTCGATACACCGGCTGCCAGAAGACGCTGACGGGCAACCGCAGACAACAGTGCCGACTCCTTACCGAACAGACAATCCACGGTGTACTCAACGCCTTTAAGCTGCTGCTGCAGAATCCCCTGCTCTTTCGCAGAAAGAACCGAAAAAACAGCGTCATCATCAACCAGCATTACGCCTTTTCCGCCACGACCGTTACGCGGCTTATATATCGCCGGAACGCCAATGGCCCGCGGAGCAATGGCTAAATCATTCTGCTCACAGAACGTCTGAAAATTCAGTTTATCCAGACAAATTTTCATACTCTGATCAGCAGACAGCATTATTTTGCTCTTCTGAATCTGTCCGGCTCCGGCATTGACAATCGCCAGCAATTCTTCATCGATAAAGGGCAGGAAAAGATCACAACGATCAAGCTGCTTTGCCAGAAACGGAAGATAACCACTGTCTGTCGCCATGGGCGAAAGTACAAACTCATCGCACATAGCCGCCCCCAAAGGCGCGGCATACTCATTGGCATCCATTCCTATAATGTAATAGCCCTTTGAGCGCAGATGCTGTACCAGCGAGGCGGCGGCAGGTGAGGCGGCAGCGCTGATCAGAATACGGGGTTTATTACTGATATCTGACATACATTTCTTTTCCTGATGGCCGGAATCCGGCACGGCGAAAACTGCGGCGCGACGCATAATTGCCATTTTTTATAGCCGCATATAAACGGCGTTCTGAATGCACAGAGGCACAAAGATTCAGGGCGCTTGCAGCCAGACCAAGTCCCTGAAACCTGTGCGTTACAAGTACCGATATTTCAGCATCCCGGCGATTATGAATATCCAGACGGATATAACCCGCCGCCATTCCGCACAGCATGATCTTATAAAGAATAACGCTGCGGCTGGGTAAAACCTTGAGATACCATGAGCGGTGATCAGACCAGACCGGTACCTGTGGATTACGGAAAAATCGTCTGGCACCAGGCTCTTTCTGCCACTGATAAAACAGCGTGCAATCCTGTGGCCGTGCTGCTGTTAGCTGCAAATCCTGGCGGCTTTTAAGCAACATCTCCCGCACAATGCGCTCTGCCCCACAGCCATCAAATAATGCAGCTGCACACTGACTCATATGCTGTAACTGCTGTGGATTTTTCAGAACGTCAGCCAGTGCAGGAAGGTCAAGCTTTGCTGAACAGGTAAAATCACCGATATTGACTGCCATTCCCGCACTGACCGCAGCCTGTGCCGTCGCCTGCTGATTATCCGCGATGACAACCAGCGCTGTTGGTAAACCACGGCTTGCTCTCTCCCAGGTTGAACTGCCACCGGCACCAATTGCCAGATCGACGCTGTCATAGAGTGTGCACATATCCTGACAATAAGATTGCAATTGCACTGCGAAGGGGTAATACCCTGCGGTTATTTTTTCTGCGATCTGCGTATGGGAAACCGAACACTGATTGACCAGAACAACCAGCTGCAGATTCAGGCGTTGCGCCAGAGGCATCAATTGCTCAACGATATCAGCGCTGTAACCCGGTAAATCAGCACCACCAAGGTTAATCAGGATTTTCAGCTGACTATGTCCTGAGTAAATACGGTTCACTTTTTTGCGCATAAATTCCGGGCGCAGCAAAGAAAAACGGGCACCCGTCAAGATCCGGCAAGTGCTGTCAGTCCAGACGGAATAAGCCTCTGCATCGGCGGCCAGATTCTGATCCAGTAACAGATCACTCTGATGCTGCCGGTGCGGCCAGTCATCCAGAGCAAGCAAACGACAACCAGTGCTTTTAAGCGCAGACTGCCACTCCGCATTCAGTTCATAATGATCAACAATAACCCAATGGGGTTGCCATAATCCTGCGGGCTGCAGCGTAAGCTTTGCATCTTCTGCAATGGCTTCAGCAGAAGAAAGCTCAGCCCCCGGAATCAGATCAACCGCAAAACCATAGCGGCTGATTAACGCCTGAGCGTGCCCCGGTAATTCGCGGCAGATAAACCGGCATTCAGCTCCGGCTTTGGCTAAAGCAGCGGCCAGAGTCAGACAGCGCATGATGTGACCATGACCTATGGCCTCAGAAGCATCGGCCCTGATTAATACTCTCATACGGCTCGTAACAGGCGTACTCATCGGCGGATTCATCAGCGTATTTAACCCTGCGTTCCGGAAAATGCCTGCATTTCCTGCATGGCACGGAACAGGTACTCAGCTCTCTGCCAGTCTTCTTCCGTATCAATGTCCTGTACCCGATAGCGGGGAATAACCAGTGGCACAGAATCGGTGGAAAAGATCATTTTTTCCTGCAGCCAGGCATCTGCTGTTCCCCAGTAAAACTGCGCGGCATCATGATAAGCCTCTTCAAGTTCCTGCGAGCGCTTAACAAACAACTCCGGATTAAACATCTCGCCCCGCCCGGAAGGCAGAATCCTGAGGGCACGCTGTACAGGCGAGGGAAAACTGGCAACAGGAAACACATAACTGACGCTGCTGTCGCGTAAAACAGTCTCCGCCTGCTGAATATCAGCGGCAGAAATAAAAGGCGCTGCAGCATAAATACAGCAGACCTGTTCCGGCTCTTCACCCTGTTGCTTAAGCCAGTTAATCGCATGAGCCACAACCGGAATGGTCGCCGCCTGATCCGTTGCCAACTCCGCCGGGCGGGTAAAAGGCACTTCGGCACCAAGACTCCTGGCTACAGCCGCGATTTCTGCATCATCGGTCGACACAATAATTCGATCAAAGCAGCCACTGGCACGCGCTGCCTCAACAGACCAGGCCATAATCGGTTTGCCAAAAAATGGCCGGATATTTTTTTTAGCAATGCGCTTACTGCCACCACGGGCAGGAATTACAGCTACCTTCATAGCAATGCATCCGTAACGGCCTGAACAACGGAATCCTGTTGTTCTTCTGTCAGTGTATGATACATAGGCAGACTGATCGCCTGCTGGTAATAGCGCTCCGCCTGAGGAAAGTCTCCGTTGCAAAACCCCATGGCCTGATAAAATGGCTGCAAATGCACCGGTATATAGTGCAGGTTCACTCCTATACCCTGCTCGCGCAGTGCTTCAAATATCTGTCGATGAGTCTTGTTGATATTTTCCAACTGCAATCGGATCACGTACAGGTGCAACCCGGAATAACCGTCGGGGTTTTGCCAGGGCGTTGTTAGCGGCAGATCAGCCAATAATTTGTTGTAACGATGTGCCAGTTCGTGCCGGCGTGCAACAAACTGGTCAAGCCGCTGCATCTGACTGACTCCCAGAGCAGCCTGTAACTCAGTCATACGATAGTTAAAACCGAGTGCTATCTGCTGATAATACCAGGGACCATCCGGCTCTCTGGTCATGTGCGCCGGATCACGGGTAATACCGTGGCTGCGCAGCAGCATTAATTTTTCTGCCAGTACAGATGAATTGGTCAGCGCGGCACCGCCTTCTGCGGTTGTGATTATTTTTACCGGATGGAAACTAAAAACCGTAATATCACTGTAACGGCCACTGCCGATTGGCTGATTCTGGTATTGCCCACCAATTGCATGGGATGCATCTTCAATAACCCGGAAGCCATAACGTTCGGCCAGCCGGTTTATTGCAGCCATATCACAGGGTTGACCACAGAGGTGAACAGCCACCACTACTTTGGGCAGCATGCCCTTTTGCTCTGCCTGAATCAGTTTCTGTTCAAGCGCGAGCGGACACAGGTTGTATGTTTTTTCATCGATATCGACAAAATCAACCTGAGCACCACAATATAAAGCACAATTGGCCGAAGCAACGAAGGTCACCGGCGATGTCCAGACATAGTCACCTGGGCCAACATCCAGTGCCAGACAAGCAAGATGCAACGCCGAAGTCGCACTGTTAACCGCCACTGCATAAGCAGCACCGGTATAATCAGTTAATGCTTTTTCAAACAGAGGCACCTGAGGCCCCTGAGTCAGAAAATCTGATTGTAAAACATCAACAACAGCATCTATGTCCTGCTGATTAATATCCTGACGGCCATATGGAATCATTATCAAAGGTTTCCGATTTTATCCCGGTGTTGATCAATCCAGTCAGAGAGTTCCTCATCCGTCATCCATTCCTGGTTATTATCGCTGGCATAGACAAAACCTTCAGGAACTTTAACGCCATTTTTAATCCGGCTTGGGCAGTGATCCCAGTCGTTGATTGCCGGTAAAATTTTAAAGTGCTCGTCATACTCATAGGTATGGTAAGAATCTTCAACGCCAATCATCTGTTCATGCAATTTTTCACCCGGGCGAATGCCAACGAACTCGATATCGGCTTCCGGTGCTACTACTCTGGCAATGTCAGTGACTTTCATGGACGGAATTTTTTTGACATAGATTTCACCGCCAACCATATCTTCAAAGGCATGCCACACCAGTTTGACCGCTTCATCCAGAGAAATCATAAAGCGTGTCATGCGCTCGTCGGTAACCGGCAGGACACCCTTGTCCCGGATAGACATAAAGAATGGAATCACTGAGCCACGGGAACCCATTACGTTGCCATACCGGACCACGGAAAACCGTGTGCCATGCTCACCAGAGTAGGAATTGGATGCGACAAATAATTTATCGGATGCAAGCTTGGTCGCACCGTATAAATTAATCGGCGAACTGGCTTTATCGGTCGACAGAGCGACACAGCCTTTAATATCATGATCGATACAGGCATCAATGACATTCATTGCGCCATTAATATTGGTCTTGATGCATTCAAAGGGGTTGTATTCAGCGGTTGGTACAATTTTCGTCGCAGCGGCATGAATCACATAATCAACACCATCCAGCGCCCGGTATAACCGGTCTTTATCCCGCACATCACCGATAAAAAACCGTACCCGCTTGTCACCGGCAAACATCTTTGCCATTTCCCATTGTTTCATTTCATCACGGGAAAAGATGATGATCTTTTTCGGGTTATATTTTTCCAGAGTCATCGGCACAAAAGCATGGCCAAACGACCCCGTTCCTCCGGTGACAAGCAATACCTTGTTATCAAACATTATGACTCTCCTGGAACGCCATAGCGGAACCGGTGACTATAAGTACCAAGCTACTACAGCTGATTGAACAATGACAACCTTGAGATGGTGGTATAGCTTTGCTGCGCCGCTTCCAACAGAAAGCTCTGCAGTGACAGGCGGCTTACCGCCTCAGCAAAATCAACATCCGACAGTTTTGACAGTACTTCTTTGTTAACCAGACCGACATCCGCCGACAGATTGCGGGTGTTATCCACAACATTCAGCCGGGCACCTACCTGACTGCGGATTTCAGACACCGATGACTGAGCAAACGCCAGATTGGTGAGGGTATCTTCAATAAGAATATCCAGAGTTTCCGAATCCACCACATTATCTTCCAGCGTATTCAGGCCAGCGGTCAGGCGGAAGATAGTGTCAGTGATACTCTGCTTGGGCGTCGACTTAGCCAGTACTTCATCACCCGGCTCAGGGTCGCCATTGAGGGTAATCGTAATACCGGCAACCACCACATCGGTACCCGGGCTGTATGCCTGATTGCTCATACCTTCGACAACCCGGTTATCGGAAGCACGGCGAACGGTGTAATTCGGCCCTGCAGGAGTAATGGAGGATTCCGGATTAAACGTAATAATCAGGTCATCAGGGTAAAAATCTGCATATTTTTCCTCATCAACAACAAATCCCGGACTGATACGCATGGTGCCTTTGTTGAGAGGATTTAACTCAGTGGTAAAGGTATTCTTAGATGCTTCCACATCAACAAAAAGACTTTTACCGTTGTCCCCGGTTGCAACATTAGTGGACGCTCCAATAGTGAGAAAACGTTGTCCTTCATCACCTTTGTAGTCATAGCGTCCGCTGTCATTTTTAACAAAGGGAGCGTCCCCCCCCTTAAAACCAGCGAATACATATTCACCATTGGCATCACGGGTATTAAATAAATCAACCAGAGCTTCCTGAATCTGATACACCTCGGCGGCGATCGCCTGCCGATCGGTAAGGGTCAGAGAACCGCCACCGGCTTTAACCGTCAGTTCTTTCAGACGGGTCAGGTTATCGGTAACCGAGCCCAGAGTTGCGTCTTCCAGTTTCAGGCGGTTATCGGCCGCAGTCATATTGCGGTTGTACTGATCCCGCAATGCCTGATCCTGCTGCAGCTGCAGAATTTTGGTTGCGGCAATAGGATCGTCTGCCGGTGTCAGTACACGCCGGCCACTGGAAACCTGTTGCTGGGTTTTATTGACCGCCGACTGATTATCAAGAATGCCATTAAGCCCGGTATTAAAACTCTGCAATGTTGCGATACGCATAAGTAATCTCCTGGCAAACCTTAGCGGAAAGTCGAAATCAAGGTATCAAAAATACTGCGTGCTACCTGAATTACCTGCGCACTGGCGTTATAAGCCAGTTCGTACTTAATCAGGGCTGCGGCCTCTTCATCGAGGTTCACGCCGGACAGACTGGTTACTGCCCCCTCAGAATTCCGTAACAGTACTTCACTGGAATCGCGGTTAATCTGCGCTCGACTGGTAACTGAACCAATTTCTTCCACCAAGCGGGAATAGGATTCCGAATAGCTGGTATTTCCGGCCACCGTGTCTTCATTCTGCAGTGCAGCCAGAGCCACACCATTACGGCTGTCTGAAGTTCCGTCGGTATTAAATCCAACGGTAAATTCGTCACCACTTTGTGCCAGACCACTGATTTCAACATCGAAACCAAAATGCACTGGTTCGCCCACCGGATTCTCGGCGAACAAATTATTACCCGGCGGCTCGATATCCAGACTGTAACCGGGATCGGCAATCACTTTGATCTGTCCACCCATGGATATTTTCGATGAGCCATGAACACCGGTAGCATTCATCGGCAGGCGCGGCTGAAAGCTGATGGTGCCGCGCTCATCAATATCCACATCCAGATTGCCGGAGAAGGTAAAACCGGCATTTTCCAGCTGGGTACGGATGGCATCGACGACTTCAACACCCGTTGCATAGGTGTCTGTCAGTTCAATGTTAAAGGTGCCCTGTCCCGGAACATCAAATTCGTAGGTGTAAGGACCACCCTCACTGAAGTCATAGCCATCGTACTCAGTCAGTGGCGTAAATGGCGCTTCGCCGGTTTCACGCAAGATAATGTCCTGGCCGTTACTGACGCTGAAACCATCGCCGTTATCTCCGGATATCTCCAGATTGACGTCATCACCATTCAGTGCCGTTATAACCACTTTGCTGCCATCACTGCGCGCGACAATACCCAGGTCCTGCAGATCACGGTTACTGTTAATACGGTCGGCAATAAAATCTGGTGTTACCGGGTCGGGTACTTCTTGCGGGTAACTGGCATCGTACTTGGTCTGATTCGGGCCAAGGGTATCGGTCAGAACAATTCCGTTCAGACTGAACGTCATCGGCTGAAAAGGATTCGCATCACCGCTGAAATCACTCAGCTCAACCGTTGTCCGCGCCAGAGCTTCAATCCCCTCGCGCTTACTTAATTGCTCGGCAATTTCTCTGGCAGAAGCATTCGCTTTGGTAATCAGCGTGGGTTGTGTTGTTACTTTGCCACTGACCGGATCGGTATGACTTATAACAATACGCTCCGGGAAAAAGCCATTCTGAGGCAATATATTAGCCGCCGGTGGTGGCGCCTGATAGGTTGTATTAACCGGCAGGTAACCACCAAAGCTGGTAAAGGCTGTTTTGCCTTCATCGGCGGGCAGAATTGAGTTGCTGATACCCGGTACGTAAGTCTGATTCATTAATGGCGGGAACAGCGGAATCGGTTTACCCGGGTCGGTGTTATCCAGCACATCGTAAGTTGTCGGTGAGGTAAACCGGATCAGCAGTGGCGGTGTCAGCTCACCTTCACGGGAAAAATACGGAGTATTAATGTCATACACTCCGCCCTGAGAAATGGCTGCATTACCACGATTACCAATAGCCGAGTCGGTCACGATAGGGGACGCAACCGCAACCTGTTCAGGGCGGGTAATATTAACCTTAATTTTGCTGGATTCGTTACGGGTCGGCATAATGCGGAAATCATCGCCAGCCTGAAAGCTGCCGTCTTCAAAACGGATTTCAAAACCATCGACTTCTACAGAATCCGGAAAACTGCCCGTCAGTGCTCCGCTGCTGACGATTTTATCGTCATCCAGGCGTTTAATGCGGTAGGTGTAATCATCAGGGCCGGGAAATTCCACCTGATATTCACTGATGGTTAACGCTCCGGCATCTTTAATATGCACACTGAGCAGACGATCATTGGGCCGGGCATTCTGACTATCACCCAACACGCGGTTATAGGTTTTTTCCGGCGTATTTATATCGGTAAAAAAGTTTTCACCCATTTTACCGTCGTAATCGATGCCCAGCTTATGCTGTTCATTAAAGGTCTGATTAATCACCAGAGCCAGACGACCGAGACCATTCAGTACCGGATCCAGAACTTCATTACGGAATTCGAGTGTTCCGCCCAGCTGACCACCAACAATCTCGTCAGTGACATTCTGAATAACATCACCTTTGCGGAAATACAGATCTGAACGTGACGGATCAGAACCACCGGCATCGGTAAATACTTCGTTGTAATCATTACCAATAACCAGCGCCTGACCATTACCGATAAAGACGTTCCAGACCGAATCGTCCTGCTCAACTACGTTGACCTTAACCAGCTCGGACAGATCCTTAACCAGTTTGTCACGGGCATCCAGTAAATCGCTGGGTTCGATACCATTGGCCGATGCGGTGGCAAACTGAATCTGCTCATTCAGCTCTGCAATGCCTTCGGCGATGGTAGTAATCTGCCCGACCATCACTTCCATCTGACCATTAATAATTTCGTTCTGCGCGTACAGACGATCACTGATAGAAGTAAAACGATCAACCAGACCATTACTCTCCGATACCAGAACCGCACGCCCCGGCAACGACGACGGATCATCCACCACGGCCTGCAGGGCAGAAAACATACGCTCCAGCCCCGGCTGCACACCGGTGCCGGAATCTGCAAGTAAGCTGTCGATCTGTTCTGCGTTTAAAGCCAGCGTATCAAAGCCATTAAAGGTCGAGGTATCACGCCAGAGTTGCTCAGTCAGAAACTGATCATAAACACGGTTAACCGTATCGACATTAACGCCTGAACCGACCCAGACACCGCCTTTATTCTGCGGACTGACGGCACTCTGGCCGATCACCTGGCGGCTGTAGCCCTCTGTGCCGGCATTGGTAATATTATGGCCGGTGATGGTCAATGCCGTCTGACTGGCGCGCAGACCGGAAATACCAATTTCAAGAATACTAGCCATCGTTGCGGCCTCCGCTCAGTGCTGCGTCGGCACGCAGTTGTTCGAGAGCGGAATTCAGTGTGCTGCTTTGTGATATACGCTGAATTTTCGCTCCGTATTGTGGATCGGTGGCATAACCGGCCTGCTGCAGGGCATAGCCATAATGCCCGGCGCCCAGGTTCTGACCGATAGCCTGCTGATAACGTTCAGCACCCTGCAGGAAGTTGGCATAATCACGAACGCCTTCTTCCATCGACGAATAAGAACGAAATGGTGCCCGCTCTTTTACGGCCAGGCCGTCGCGGTATTCATGGGTAATCACATCCACACGCTCACCCTGCCAGCGGCTGTCCGCTTTAATACCAAAGAAATTAAAACTGTTACGACCCTGATCATCACTGATCATGTATTTTCCCCAACCGGTTTCCAGTGCGGCCTGAGCAACGATGGCTTTTGGCTCAACACCCAGTTCAGCGCCGACTTTTTCGGCCAGCGGATAAAGAGCGGCAACGAACTCTGCCGGAGTGGCAAACTGTTGCCCTTTATTACCGCTGCCGCTGGCTGCCGCAGCAACTGAATCTGAACTGCCGGTAACCGCAGACTGAGCCCGAGGGCGAAGCTGATGCAATTCAGCATCAACGGCATCCATCGTTGCGTTGAGCGCCGTAACATGAGAAGGAGCAACCATCGATAACGGAGAGCGGGCGCGACGATCAAATAACTTACCCTGATCCAGCTGCTGGGCGTCATTTTTGTTGTCACCGTAATTGGTCATCAGCTGACGATAGATAACCTGCGAAAGCCCCATGCCCTGCTGGCCGGAGAGCGACAGCGCCATCTGATCATCATACATTTTGCGGTAGAAATCGGTTTCCGGAGAATTGAACATCGAGTCTTCTTCGAACACTTTATTGGCGTCACGCATAGACGACATCATCATGTTCAGAAACATCGATTCAAACTGCTTGGCAACTTCCATCAGCGCGGCGTTTTTATCGTCTTTACCCAGTGTACGGATATCCTGAATAGCATTCAGGTCGGTATAAATATGGGCGCTCTGTGGTTGTGTCTGGATCATGGCAATCTCCTTTGTCAGGGAAACTGCAAGATGCTTGCCACTATTACCAGTGGGAGTTCGCGGTGTATTTCCGCATCAGCGATTTTATTGGTGGGAAAAAGCGTAAGCTCTGCATGGAAATACAACGATATCAGCAAAGCTACCACGCAGAGCGTGGGAGCCAGATGTGAACAGACTAAAAGGCGTAAGCTCTGCGTGAAAATACAACGATGTCAGCAAAGCTACCACGCAGAGCGTGGGAGCCAGATGTGAACAGACTAAAAGGCATAAGCTCTGCGTGAAAATACAACGATGTCAGCACAAGCTGGCACGCAGAGCGTGGGAGCCAGATCTATGCTTCAGTGTGGCAACTGTTGGTACTGGGAAAGCTTTTTCTTGCCGCTCTGGCGGCTGGCGATGCCTTTCTGCTCCTGCTGCAGATCTTCCAGCAGCAGCTGTTCTTCCTGCAGTAAATTTTCCAGAAATAACTGCTGCTCGTTGGTCATATCAATCAGCTCACTGATCTGGGAAAACCACTGCTGTAATAACTCATTACGCCGCTGAATCCGTTCATCGACCCCCTCTCGAACCCCCTGACGAATCAGCGAACGGAGCTCCAGAGACAGGCTTTTTACCTGCTCAAACAATTCAGCACTCATATTCGTGTTCTCTTATGTTTATTAGGGCCTGTTAACACTAATTAAACAGGTCTGTTATCGGCCAAAAATTCCTCAGACAAGGCGCTGAGAGTGTTGCCTAACGGGTTAAGCAAACGAACAGCAACGCAGGATGAGGGATTTTTAGCCATAACCCTTCGGGCTGAGGCCAGTTTTCCCCATTAACGTCGTCGTTCGTCATTCATTTAGCCCGCTAATATCACTCCTCTCTCCTTGTTCTGAGAAAAACTGGCTCTCAGCAGGCCCGATTCACTTAGTGTTAACAGGCCCTAGTATCAGATAACAATCAATTCAGCCTTTAACGCACCGGCCTGCTTCATTGCTTCAAGAATAGCCATTAAATCACCGGGCGCAGCCCCTACTTCATTCACGGCTTTCACAATACTGTCGAGGGATACACCGGGACCAAATTTAAACATACGGCTATCACCACCGTTGTCGATATTAATATTGGTCTGCGGCACCACCACGGTTTCGCCATCGGCGAGGGCATTGGGCTGAGCAACCTGAAAATCTTCGGTAATGGTTACCACCAGGCTGCCGTGGGTAACCGCCACCGGCTCAATCATCACATTCTGGCCGATAACAATAGTACCGGTGCGGGAATTAATAATAACCTTGGCCCGCTCTTTACCGGTTTCAATTTCCAGATTTTCAATAATGGATAAATAACTGACGCGCTGACTGGTATCGCGCGGCGCACTGACACGGATTGAGGTTGCATCCAGTGCTTCAGCGGTGCCTGGTCCGAGTAAGTTATTAATGCGTTCAACCATAGCCCGTGCGGTAGTAAAGTCCGGCTGATCGAGGTTAAAAATAAGGCTGTCGCCACGGGAAAAATTGCTGGGTACAGTTTGCTCCACAGAAGCACCGTTAGGAATACGGCCAACACTGGGTACATTTACGGTAATTTTTGAACCATCGTTACCTTCAGCGCCAAAACCACCCACCACCAGATTCCCCTGAGCAACCGCATAGATATTACCGTCAGCACCTTTCAGCGGCGTAAACATCAGTGCGCCACCACGCAGGCTTTTGGCATTACCTAATGAAGCAACGGTAACATCCACCCGCTGTCCGGGCTTGGCAAAGGCCGGTAATTCTGCAGTAACCGATACCGCCGCCACATTCTTTAATTTCGGATCGACGCCGGCCGGCAAAGTAATGCCGAATTCGGCCATCATGTTGCGGAAAGTCTGAGTGGTGAACGGTGCTTTATCACCGGTCCCATCCAGCCCCACCACCAGACCGTAACCCACCAGCTGGTTGGTACGCACACCGGAAATACTGGTGATATCTTTAATACGTTCAGCCTGTACGGCCGGTGTCAGAACAACCGACACCACAAACAGACAACTCAGAAAACGTAACATCGTTTTTCTCCTCGGCCGGCTTACAGTGGCCACCAGGGCGAATTAAGAATGCGGTCAAACCAACCCTGCTTGGTCGCATTATTCAGATTGCCACGACCACCAAAGGAAATACGGGCATCAGCCACTTTACTTGATGAAACGGTATTATCTGGCGTTATATCCTGCGGCCGGATCAGACCACTGATGCGGATATATTCTTCCCCTTCACTCAGGGTCAGCCATTTTTCACCGCGGATACGTAAAATACCGTTAGGCATAATTTCCGCGACCGAAACCGAAATCTGGCCACTCAGACTGTTAGAGCGGTCAGCTTCACCTTTGCCGTTAAATTTACGGTCAGCCGAGGTATCAGAATCCAGCCCCAGATTTTTCCAGCCGGGCACTGTACCCATCACACTGTTAGGCACAATGCTGTTACTGGAGGTTTTATCCGATTTGGTTTGCGCCGATTTTGATGACTGATACTGCTCATCAAAAATCACCGTAATAATATCGCCGACCCGACGCGCCTGCTGGTCGGTGTACAGGCCAAAACTGTAGCGCGCCTGAAATAAAGAACCATTGGCCATTGGTGGTGGCTGCAGACTTTCAGCCGAAACCGGCGCGTAATCCGGATCATCGGGGTACACTTCAGGCTCCAAAGGCACGGAAGTACAGGCCTGCAACAGGGAGAGCATCGCCAGCATCAGGGTTGTACGGGATAAAAACTGCGTATTCATAACAACCTCCTTACACGTTCTGCGTCAGGAACTGCAGCATCTGATCGGCGGCGGATACGACCTTCGAATTCATTTCGTAGGAACGCTGCACGGTAATCATTTTTACCAGCTCTTCCACCACTTCAACGTTAGAGTTTTCCAGTGCTCCCTGCTCTACCGTACCAAAGCCTTCTTCATTCGGTACGCCTACCTGCGGCGCGCCACTGGCGGCGGTTTCGTAAAACACATTACCGCCCACCGCCTGCAGGCCCGCCGGATTAATAAAATCGACGGTTTCAATCTGGCCCAGCTCCTGCGGCGTCGGATCACCAAACAGGGTGGCCTGCACGATACCGTCTTTACTGACCGTGAGCTGGTTGGTCTGCTCCGGAATGGTGATCTGCGGTTCCAGCGGATAACCGTTCACGTTCACCACCACCCCTTCATTGTTGATATGAAAGGTACCGTCACGGGTATAACCAATGGTGCCGTCCGGCATCGCGATCTGGAAAAAACCACGACCGTTAATCGCCATATCCAGCGGCTGATCAGTCAGCTGCAGGGAGCCGGTGGTGAAAATCTTTTGCGTACCGGCGGTACGTACACCGGTACCCAGCTGCAGGCCTGAAGGCAAACGGCTGTCGGCCGAGGAATTGGCGCCGGGCTGACGCTGAATCTGGTAGAGCAGATCCTCAAATACCGCGCGGTCTTTTTTAAAGCCGGTGGTGGATACGTTGGCCAGGTTGTTAGATACCGTGGTCAGTGCCAGGTCCTGTGCTTCCAGTCCGGTTTTACTTACCCAAAGTGCATTTAACATAGGTCAGCTCCTGTTACTGGTTAGCCAGAAGTTGTGTAGTGGCGGCGGTATTTTCATCCACCCGTTTCATCAGTTTTACCTGCATTTCGTACTGCCGGTTAAGGGCGATCAGGCTGGTCAGCTCTGTGACCGCATTAACATTGCTGCCTTCAACAAAACCATTCACCAGAGTGATATTCGGGTCGGCGACTGCTGGCGGTGTGGCCGGATCACGGAAACGGAACAGGCCATCTTCGCCTTTTTCCAGCGCCTGCAGATCCGGACGCACCAGCTTAAGCTGCACCGGTTCAGCGACCGCCGCCGGGTTTTCCCCCAAGGGCTGAATCGTCACGATACCGGCGCGACTGACTTCAATACTCTGAAACTCTGGCAGCACCACAGGCCCGCCATCGCCAATCAGCTGCAGACCGCTGCCATTTACCAGACGGCCATCGGCATCAACGCTCAGATCGCCGGCACGGGTATAAGCCTCCTGGCCATCCGGTCCCTGCACAGCAAACCAGCCATCACCTTCAATAGTCACGTCCATGCGGTTGCCGGTTTCGACCAGCGGACCCTGACGGAAATCACTGGCCGGACGTTCGGTCATGGCATAGGCACGGGT
Organism: Thalassolituus hydrocarboniclasticus; assembly: GCF_025345565.1. Taxonomy (NCBI): domain Bacteria; kingdom Pseudomonadati; phylum Pseudomonadota; class Gammaproteobacteria; order Oceanospirillales; family Oceanospirillaceae; genus Thalassolituus; species Thalassolituus hydrocarboniclasticus. Next base: position 2,899,755 of record NZ_CP054475.1, read on the forward strand.
TGGAAAGTGATCGCCGAAAACCCCCATCGCCCGGCTCTGGGTGTAGTCCGAGCGGAAGCCTGTGGTACTGGCATTGGCCAGGTTGTTGGCGTGTGCGGCCTGCCCCAGCGTATTTTGCTTGGCACCTGACATGGCAATGTATAAAGCGCGGTCCATAGTTCTGCCTCTGTTCTTGCAGGTAAGGCGGAAAATCCACCTTACCGAATGAGTTACAGGAAACATTGCAGAGGACGTGCCAAAACCATAAAAACCATTATTTTCAATGACTTATGATTTATTGACGGTATCGGAGCGGAAAAAGCGTGGGAAAAACGGCAGCCTCTTCCGCCAGAGGGGAAGAGGCTTGCCGCCGGACAGTCATCAGATATTCAGAATGGTCTGAGTGACCTGGTCGGTGGTTTCAATGGTTTTGGCACTGGCCTGGAAGTTACGCTGGGCAATGATCAGACCGACCAGCTCTTCCGATAAATCCACGTTCGAATCCTCCAGAGCTGATGAACGGATCTGACCAAAAGAAGCGGTGCGTGGCGAGCCCACCGTCGGATCGCCCGACTCAAAAGACTCGGCCCAGGATGTATCCCCCAGTGGCGTCAGACCTTCCGGATTGCGGAAGTTGGCCAGCGCCACCTGCCCCAGCGTCTGTGCCTGACCGTTGGTGAAGCGGGCAAAGATAATCCCTTCCTGATCCACCTCAAGCCCGGTCAGACGGCCGGTGGTGTAACCGTTCTGGCTCACTTCGTTGACCGCAAAGGCGCTGCCGAACTGGGTAGAACCACTCAGGTCAATCTGGAAGTTGGAGTTGCCTGGCGGATCGGACAGCGGCAGACCACCTTCCAGTACGTTTACCGAACTCAGGGCGCCGGTCGGATTACCGTCGGCATCCTTCGGATCCCAGTTAGTAATGTAAATATCGCCGGTCGACAGCGGATCGAAGCTGCCGTCCTGATTAAAGAACAACTCAAAACGTGCCGGCGTTGGCTCCAGATTCTGCGGGAATGGCAGAGTCGGGTCCGGATCGCCGACATCAAAACCATCCACCTGAACATACATGGCCCACAGATTGGCCTCGTTCGGACGGCTCGGATCAACCGGTTCCTTAACGAAGTACTGGGTCATCACATGGGTATTACCCAGGCTGTCATAGATATTCATCGAGGTGGCGTGGTTGTAGGTGTCCTGATCTTTCGGATCAAAAGCATTCAGGGTGTAAGGGGTAAACTCATCCGGAGTCAGTGCCCCGAAAATACCGGATACCACCGGATCAGGCTGACTCAGGGTGTAGTTTTCATTCAGGATAAAGGTCACCACACCACCCACTGCCGCTGACAGATCAGCACTGGTACTGCCGCCCAGCACTACCGGCCCGGTGTTATCGGCGCCCTGCACCACCAGCGAGTCCGATACCACCGGACTGTCGATGCTCAGCTTAATATCGCGGCCGATTTCGTTGGTGATGACCAGATCACCGGCTGCGGTAATTTCGGCACTAAAGCCCGGCAAGGTGGTGCCACGATACGAGTTAATTTCGTCGGCAATATCTTCCAGTGAAGTAGAGGTTAATACCTGACCGTTCAGCGTCAGTGTCATATCGTTGCCAGGACTGTTGTAGCCCGACAGCGGAATGTTCATGGTGGTCAGCGCCGATGCAGTCACACCCGGCTGCTTGTTGAACAGCGCCACAATGGCATTGGCTTCACTGCGCTCAGGAATCAGGATTTCGGTTTCTTCACCGTCCGGATTGGTCAGCACAACGGTTTGTTCCGGGTACTCGTTATTCACCCCTTCAATACCGGTCGTCAGCAGGGTGCTGTCGGCCGGATTGGCCTGCAGCAGACCATACAGCTCAGCGGCGCTGATGTCCGGGCCGGAGGCGGTGATGTTGCTGATCGAGATAATCGAGGCTTCACCGGCTTCAGTGGCGCGCAGCTCCAGCTGATACTGTGGCGGCACCACGTTCGGTTCAATTTCTACCGCCGCCGCCTGCACACCGATATAGCCATCAGCATCCTGACTGTTCAGCTGGCGGTTAATGCTGGCCGCCAGTTGCTGTACCGAACGATATTCTTCGTCCAGCGTAATCAGCACAGAGCCGCTGCGGTTTTCGTTATCCGGCGCCGGTACTGTCAGGTTGATGCGGAAGCTGTTGGATTTATCCACCTCATCCTCACCGGTAACCACAAACAGGCTGTCAAAGCCCAGAGCAGCCACCGCCTGCGGCTCAGCTACCGTTGGTGTCACTGAGATACCTTCACCGGAACCAACATTGGTGTTGGTAAACACCAGCTGGCCACCCACCGCATCCACGGAGACCTTACCGGCGATACCGGCAGCACCGATGTAGATATCAATCTGCTGCTGAATCGCTACCGCCAGATCATCCAGCGACGCATAGTTAGCCGGCGGAATGGTGATATTGAACGGACCACCGCCATTACCCGTGGTACTGGTCACTTCCAGCTGGAATACGTTGTTTGCCTGCACCGGCTCAACGCCATTATCAAAACGGTTACCGGAAAGGAAACCGATGCTGTCGAGACTCAGACCTATGGAAGACACCGTGTTATTGGCAATCTGCAAATAGTCGCCCTGAGTGGCCGGCGCCTGCACCTGGAACTCGATACGGCCGGCATTGTTTACCGCCAGCACCTCTTCGTTACCTGCACCGGCCGTAGCGGTGATTTGCGTATTAATCTGTGCCACGGCATCGGCAATGCTCAGCGTGGCATAACCTGAACCCGGGGCTGCGCCCTGCCAGGCTGCCTGACTCAGGTTAATCTGATAGGTAGCTCCGGTTTCGGTAGCGATGGCAAAGGCCAGCACATTACCGCTACCGGCGCTGATATCCAGCGCACCATAGAGGTTACTCGCGGTCAGCTGGGCAAACTGGCCGGGATCGGAAGAGACAATACTCAGCGGAGGCGTTGCCGTAGTACGGGTGGTGGTTGAAGTACCCGGAATACTGCGGAAATCCGCAGTCAGTGCGCCTGCGCCAACAAACAACAATGACCCCTGAGTGCCGGCAGTTACCGCACCAGCCGCACCAAAGGCCGCCATACTGGCCGAGTTACTAAAGGCAAAGCTGGAACCGTCGGTCGCACTGTAACCGCCACGCTCAAATACCAGATTACCGGTACCATCGGTGGTCGCGGTCAGCTGCTGCGATCCCAGCACAGCATCAATTGACTGCTGGATTAATGTCAGGGCTTCTGCCTGAGTAGAACCGGCCGGAATCGCCTGCAGGGTGATCGTCTGCACACCATTACCATCGCCCAGATCGACATCAAAGGTTTCACCACCAACAGTACCGGCAGTGGCAACGTTGGCGACGGTATTACCACCACCCAGCGCACCATCAAAAGCTACCGCAGCAGGCGTGCCGCCAGTCGTCGGCTGACCGGCCGAATCCAGAATTGTCCGGGTCGAGTCAGCAATACCGGAATCGGCAGCACCAATCGCCAGACCGTTGGATACCAGCTGTAAGCCCTGCTCCTGCAATACCTTTTCACTGGCATTCAGGTTCAGAATGGCCGATGCCAGATTGGTCAGTCGTGGTGGCTGGTTGGCAACCTGGATTCGGATATCCCCCAGAACACCATTAACCACACCATTTTCATTCGCGGCATAACCCTGCAGGCGTGACCCATTATTGGCGACCACATAGCCGTCTTTATCGAGGGAAAAAATACCGGAACGGGTGTAAGACACGCTGCCGCGATCTTCCAGTACAAAGAAGCCATTGCCGTCGATAGCCATATCCAGCGCACTCTCTGTGCCACTGATATTCCCCTGACTGAATTGCTGGCGGACGTTATCCACCATAACACCGCTGCCGACCGGCTTAATGCCGGTGCCCAGCAGGGTGGTGGTGTACACGTCGGAAAATTCCGCCCGTGATTGTTTAAAGCCGGTGGTACTGGCGTTGGCAATGTTATTACCTGTTACCTCAAGGTCGGTCGAGGCAGCCCGAATACCACTTAAACCAATATTAAAAGCCATAATCTAGTCTCCGTTGCCCGTTCCGAACTACTCATCCAGAATCTGTTTAATCTGATCCAGCGAGGCACTGCGACCGCCCGCCAGATTCAGAATGACCGTTCCACTGCCGCTCATGGTGACGCTGTCGACCCGTGAGCTCATCTGCATTCCCAACTCTTCTGATTTACCGCCCATGGTGCCGGTAACCTTGAATACGTATTCACCGGCCGGATACGGCACAGGAATCTTGTCGCCGTTAGCATCCAGTACCAGCTCGCCTTCTTCGTCTTTGTAATATTCCTGACGATTCAGCTTATCGATGTCGAGATCGATGATTTCGCCATCGACCATCATATTCAGACCATCCCAACGTACTGACATCGAGCCTGCAGGGCGGTTGCCCAGCGGAATCTGCTCCAGCAGCACGCCATTTTCATCTTCAATACTCAGCTGCAGGTTACTGGCGCTTTCCGGAACATCGGTGTAACCACTGACCACGCCACCGCTGAGCAGCAGGCCGGTTTCATTACCTTCAACAATGACCGACTGACCAACCAGGCTGGATGCCTGCAATGCAGACGCCGAGTTAAAACGCGACATCATGCTTTCACTGGTGGTATTGAGCTTGTCGATCCCCTCCACCGTGGAAAACTGCGCCAGCTGCGCCACGAAGGCCTGGTTATCGGTCGGCTCCAGCGGGTTCTGATTGTTCAGCTGTGCAACCATCAGCTCCAGAAACGCATCACGACCCAGTTCATTCTCTTTCGGCTCTGCGGTATTGCTGGGCTTGCGGTACTGATCCAGCGCAGCAGTGTTATTACCGACTTCATTAATTGCCATAACCTGCTCCTTACTGTCCCAGACTCAACGTACGCTGCAGCATCTGCTTTGCGGTCTTCAGCACTTCGACATTCATCTGATAGCTGCGTGATGAAGACATCATGTCAGTCATTTCTTCAACGATGTTCACGTTCGGGTAATACACATAGCCATCCTCATTCGCCATCGGATGATCCGGCTGAAAACGCTGCTGCAGCGGCGCATCTTTCTCCACAATTCCCATCACCTGAACACCAGCGCCGGTACCGTCTTCGATGCTCTGAAACTCATTATTGGCATTCACTTCCATAAAGGTTTTATGCATTACCGCAAACCAGGGCTTACGTGCACGGTAGGTTTCATCGACCGAGCTGGATGCACTTTCCGCATTGGCGATATTACTGGCGGTGGTGTTAATCCGGATCGACTGAGCATTCATGCCGGAACCGGCGATATCAAATACGTTGGATAACGACATAATTATTCTCCCCGGATCGCGCCTTTCATGCCTTTGAACTTGCCACTGAGAAATTCAAAGCTGGCGTTGTAGTTCATGCTGTTACGGCCATACAGCGCCTGTTCCATCTGCGAATCGACGGTGTTGCCATCAATCGAAGGCTGAATCGGATTGCGGTACAGCAGCTCATCATCGCGCTGAGTATGGCCACTGAGATGACCGGAGTGAGTACGCTCCAGCGCCACGCTGTTGCGGGAATTAACTTCTCCGGCCAGTACGGCCTGAAAATTGATATCACGTGCCTTGAATCCCGGCGTATCAGAGTTGGCCAGATTATTTGCCAGAATTTCTGCCCGCGCCGCGCGCAGCTGCAGAGCAGAAGGATGAACGCCGAGGGCGTTGGTGAAATTGATAGAGGCCATAATCTGATTCTCTTACGTGACTATGACTGGAAGATAGCAACCCCTGTGCCAAAAAAAATAATCCTTATTTTTCAGTACGTTAGAAATAAAAAGCCGCCCTTTAAGGCGGCAATGGAGCGGCAATTTAACGGCAACGGCAAACCTTTACCGACCGGCGGCAAGCAGCTTATGCGCCTCCGGTCTTCTTCGCCCGGTACACAATCCCCGGATGGCATTGCACCATTTCGAAGTAATCACTCAGGTTATTCATTGCCTCAGACGCACCGAGCATCAGATAACCGCCCGGATTCAGGCTGCCGTGCATACGCTTCAGAATGTCGTGCTTCAGATCAGCAGAAAAATAGATCAGCACGTTACGGCAAAAGATAATGTCGAATTTGCCCAGCAGCGCAAAGCTCTGCTGCAGATTCTGGGCACGAAAATCCACCCGGCTGCGCACCTGAGAATTAATGCGCCAGCGATCAGAATCAACCTCTTCAAAGTACACTTTGAGGTGCTGATCATTCATGCCACGACGGATCGCCAGTTGCTGATACACCCCTTCTTTAGCCGCTGCCAGCGAGCTGGGGGAAATATCGGTGGCGACAATGCGCTCGCCGGTCATCAGCTGACCCGGGTTCTTCTTTCTGAATTCTTCGATCTCAATACTGAGTGAATAGGGCTCCTGGCCGGTCGAACAGGCCGCCGACCAGATTTTCAGCGGACGCCGCTGCTGTGCCAGCTCAGGCAACAGCTTCTCACGAAAAATCCGGTAAGGGTGTTCGTCACGGAACCACAGGGTTTCGTTGGTGGTCATCGCATCGATAACACTTTCCTGCAGACTGCGGTTGCGCTCCATGGCAACCAGCAGGTCTGAAATACTGGCCACCGACTCCCGCTCCATCATGCGCCGCAGACGACTGGTCACCAGGTACTCTTTACCTTCGCCCAGCATGATACCGCTGCTTTTTTCCAACATCTGACGGAAGCGGTTATATTCATCCACTGACATTTCTTTGGTCATATTCTCATCCACATAGCCCATAGCCTGTTTAATGTGCTTAAACAGGTCCTAACTGGCTGCATTCACTTGTCGCACAACCCGTTCCGCAAGAATGTCCGGATCAAACTTGGCAATAAAATCGTTCGCCCCGACTTTCTCAACCATCGCTTTATTGAAAACACCACTCAGGGATGAATGGAGAACAATAAAAAAATCTGCCATACGGCTGTCGCCACGAACCCGCGTGGTCAGGGTGTAGCCATCCATCTCCGGCATCTCAATGTCGGAAATCATCATCATATAATGATCACTCACCCGCTCACCGTTTTCGGCAATGGCATGCAGGTGCTCCCAAGCCTCACGTCCGTCATTCAGTGCAACCACCTCAACACCGACATTTTCCAGACAACGGCTTACCTGCTTACGGGCAATTTTAGAGTCATCAACAATCAGCACTTTTTTGGCCTTGGCCCTGGCATGAACATCCTCGCTGATCACCCCTTCACTGATCTGTTCATTAACCGGCGAGACTTCCGCCAGAATTTTTTCCACATCAATGATTTCGACCAGCTGCTTGTCCACTTCGGTAACCGCCGTCAGGTAATGCTCACGACCGGTTCCCTTTGGTGGCGGATGAATATCACCCCAGTTCATATTGATGATGCGTTCCACACCAGCCACCAGAAAGCCCTGAGTCTTGAGGTTGTATTCGGTAATGATGACGAAAGCATTTTTCAGATCCTGCAACGGCTCATTCCCCGTTGCCATGCTCATATCCATGATCGGAATTGTGCCCGAGCGGATATGTGCCACACCACGAACGACCGGATTACTGCCCGGCAGAATCGTCAGCTTCGGACATTGCAGAACCTCTTTAACCTTAAAGACGTTGATGCCGTAGACCTGCCGTCCATTGACGCGAAACAGCAGCAATTCCAGCCGGTTCTCACCAACCAGCTGCGTACGCTGATTCACTGTGTCTAACACACCTGCCATAACAAGCTCCCCAAAAGTCGATCCGGCATGACCCTTGCTGTATCTGTTGAAACCATGGACTCAACGCCAGATAAATGACATTCAATATCACGTGTTTATGAGCATAGTAGAGAACCAGCGCCATCGTCGGATATTTGCTGCAATTTTCCTCGCCCTCGCCACACTGCCCTGCTCGCCTGCAGTTCAGGCGTCAGGCTGGCAGGAGGAAGTCGGGCAGCAACTGGTCAGCCGCTGGCAGGAAATCAGCGGTCACTCAGCTGAAGCCTCAGTATCCTTTCCCGGCCTGCCGGCAGACTACCAGCTGCCAGACTGTCAGGGAGGCTTCGGACTGGCTCTGGTCAAACCTCTGCAGGCCGGACGTAACGGACTGGAACTCAGCTGCAACGCCCCCTACTGGAAGCAGCATCTGGCAATACAGCTGCATACTTACAAGACGGTTGCCGTGCTGCGGAAACCGGTCAGCGCCGGCCAGCCCCTGACCACTGACGATATATCCATGGTGCGCCATGACACCGGCGAGCTGACCAAAGGCTACTACCCCCGTGCGGAAGACGTGCAGGAACAAATCAGCCGCCGCAGCCTGCGTGCCGGCACGGTGCTGAGTCCGGATATGCTCGATCCGCCGCTGATCATAAACCGTGGTGAACGGGTCAAAATCCGGGTTAACCGCCCGGGTATACGCATTGAAATGAACGGCACCGCGCTGGAAAATGGCCGGCAGGACGAACGAATCCGGGTGCGTAACGAACAATCGCAGAAAATCATCTTCGGCCGGGTAACCGGGCGGGGCTTAGTACAGGTCGAATAAAATTTCAAAAAATTGCTAAAGTTCCAACTATGGCCGCCGATAACACCTATGCAGGAGTGTAAAATGCCTAACTGGCTCGGAGATTTGTCTATGAATATCAATAAGTTAACTGGCGGAGTGGACAACAGTTCACGCACCCGTAACGAGCCGGTAAATAAAGACCCGGCACCAACCGCTAAAGCGCAGGAAAGCGCAGTATTTACCGACCAGGTAAAACTCAGCGCCAGCAGCAAAAGCATTCAGCAGGTTGAAGCGGAAATCCGTGAAATGCCTGATGTCGATGACGCGACCGTAGAACGCATTCGTGGCGCCATCGAAAGAGGCGAATACAAGATCGACTATGAAAAGCTGGCAGGAAAAATGCTTGATTTTGAGGATCGTCTCAACTGAAGCAGTGAACTCCTATGCGCACAGACACCGAACAATTCGCAGCTTTCCTGCAAACTGAGCTGGAATTAGCCACGGGAATCCACACGATTCTCGAACAGGAACGGGATGCTCTGGCCGCCAGCGACCTGCAAAGCCTGCAAACACTCCAGCAGGAAAAAACACTCTGTCTCCACCAGTTACAGGAACACGCCGCAAACCGCCTGCAATGGATGAAAAAATCCAATCTGCCGCAATCGGCGCAGTGCCTTCAGCATCCGGATATTGCCGCAGCGGCAAATATCCCCCCCTTGTGGCAAAAACTCGAAGAGCAGTACAAACAAAATCAGAAGCTATCCATCCAACTCTCCGATATCGTCCTCCACGCACGTCACCGCACCCTGCAAAAACTTAAAATCTTGCGTGGCCAGCAGAATGATCCACACTTATACAACGATAAAGGGAAAGCAAGTAGCCTGAAGCAGGGACAAGGGTACATTCAGGTCTGATCATGTCTGGGAACCAAGGGCAATGTCTGAGGAAAAAAATCAAGAATACCTGCTCGATGAACCGGAAGATATTTACGGAGCATTGCGCAAAATCGTCCTGATGGGCACACCGGTTAAAGTACGGATTGACGGCAGCGACGAAGTGTTCACCTCCGCTATTCCACAAACCGACTTTAAAAGCCGCAGCTTTTTCATGGACAAAGTCATTCCGCAGCAGGGTAACGACCTGATCCGTGCAGGGAAACGTTTTCATATTGAATGTGACAGTCAGGGTGTGCGTATTGAATTCCGCATGACCGGCCGGCTGAAATACCAGCCCCAGAAAGAACAATACCGTGCCGAATTTCCCGAGCAGGTTCTGTATCTTCAGCGCCGCACGGCATACCGTGTAGCGGTGCCGCCTGCTCACAATATTCTTCTGAAAATTAAAATGAACGATGGCGAAGGCGATTTACTCGGTCGCCTTCTGGATCTGTCATCCAGTGGCTTTAAAGCGCATTTCAGCGCCAATGTAAAAAAACGACTGGAAGAACAGCGTGAATTCCCGATCGCCAGAATCCGCTTTAATAAAGAAAACACCATGGATTGCAGCCTGGAAGCCCGTCATATCATCAATGACGATGAGGGCAATACCATCTGCGGCTTCGCCTTCACCATGGTATCGGCCATGGCACAGCGTTACCTCGACCGCCTGATCACTGAGTTTCAGTGGGAAGAGCGCCACCACAAAGACCTCGAAGAAGAACCCCTCGGCGACGTTTAACGACAAAAGCTGACAGCACCGCTGTCAGCCGTTAAAATGCCTGCCTCTCCCTATAGTTCAACCGGATAGAACGGATGCCTCCTAAGCGTCAGATTCAGGTTCAAGTCCTGATGGGGAGGCCACCCCTCTTCCTGCACCACCTTTAATTCTTCCGTGTCGTGTTACACTGCCGCCTGATTACAGGAGGTACAACATGAATAAACAAATCCGTTCCCTGCTGCTGTTTACGTTCATTGCATTGCTGCTGGCTGGTTGCAGTAACCTGCAGAATATAGCCAAAGCACAAAAACCCCAGGCGCAGATTTCATCGGTAACGGTGACTGAGCTGTCGTTAACAGAAGTTACCCTGCTGGCCAAAGTCACGGTCAAAAACCCAAATCCGGTTAAGCTGCCGGGCGTCAGCCTGACTCTCGATCTGAATATCGATGGTAAAAAGATTGTGGAGGTGACGCAGCCTGACAGCAGTATTTCATTACCAGCGAAGGGCAGCCGCGACATCAGTTTACCCATCACGCTGAAATATACCGACCTGTATAAAACGGTGTCAGGCATCAAAGACAAATCATCCGTGGCTTATGAAATCAATGGCCGTGTCAGCATGAAAGTTCCTGTACTCGGCGACGTCAGCCTGCCCGTCAGGCACAAAGATACGCTGCCTGTACCGCATCTGCCCGATGTCAGTCTGGTTAACGTCAGAATGGAAGATGCCAGCCTTACCCGCCTGCGTCTCTCGTTTGATCTTGCCGTCAGCAATCCAAACAGCTTTGGCTTAAAGATAAATACCCTGAGTTACCAGTTGTCGGCGGCAGGTAAATCCCTGAGCAGCAGCAAAACCGAACCACTGACGCTGAATGCCGGTGAGCGCAAAACCTTTTCAATACCGCTGTCGCTGAGCCTGTCTGAAGCCGGCAGCAGTGTCTTGCGTTTATTAAGCGGAAAATCAGCCGTTACTTATAAACTCGATGGCAAAGCCGATATTGCACCGGCACTGAAAGTCTGGAAACCAAAGCCGCTGACCTTCAGCTCGGAGAAAACCCTGAGCCTCTAGGCTCAGGTAATCGGATAGAAGGGATATTCCTGCTTGAAAGTATCGAGCGAGAATTGCTCACGGATTTGTTCAGAAAATTCTGCACGCCGTAACCGGCGTGCGTCCACACCCTGATATTGCAGCACAGACAAACACTCAAGGCAGACACCTTCGTTCTTCTTAGCCGACAGTGCTCCGGTACCAATCTGTAAACGATCCTGATGATGGCGCAACGCCTGCACTTTCTGGCAATACGCCAGATGATAATCCTGCTCATGAAACAGCCAGACACGGGTATTTTTAAAGGCCAGGGTTTTATCTTTCAGAATACGCAGTGCCTGCCCTTCGGCGGTCAGCATACCGTTGTCGAGGACTTCGCGTTCGGCATAGGTCAGCTGGCGTGCCGGATCGAATAATTCAAAATGTCCAAGCTCATCCGCGCCCATGCTTTCACGCAGACGGTTAAAGCCTTCATGCTGAAGAAAGTCGGTAATTTTCACGGCAAAACCCGGTCTAGAATCGTCGCAATCCGCCCTTCAGCATCGGTGCGGACTTTAAACTCCACCCGGCGTGAGCGCTCGCCATTTTCCACACCATTATCATCACGCACGACTTTGGCAGAAGACAGGCCATTCGCGGTCAGGTGAGATTTAAGCCAGTCTTTATTGGTGCTCACATCCGGTAATTCGAGGACAAACCCCAGCGCGGAGCGGGTGCGTTTTTGTGACAGTTCCATATTACGGATATAGGCATCATCTTCGCTCAGCGCGCCATACCAGGCACTGGAGGTGTGGCCTTCAATACGTACTTCGAGAATATCGTCACGGTATTTTTCACGGGTAATGATACCGATATAGCGCGGAAAAAAATCGGCCAGTATTGACTGAAATTCCGGTTTAAGATCAGCGGCGCCTTTATCGAACAACACTTCGGTATTGTTAAAACGGAAGGTCAGATCTTTATCCAGCTCAGCTCCCCAGCGCTGCATATCACCGGCAAATTCACTTTTTAAATCTTCGTATAACTGCACACGCAGATGATCGTACAGAATGGCGACGTCGCGGATTTTATCGCGTTCCTGTTCGACATTAATCATGAAGACAATGGAAATCAGCATAAATACCATCATCAGACCAGCCATTAAATCGGAAACGGCAACCCAGTGCCCTTCCTGTTCTTTCAGCTGCTCCAGTTCATTTTCATTCATCGATCTGCTCTGCCATTTTCACCAGCCGTTGCAGCTTCTCGGTCAGCGGTGAGTAATCACTGACGAATTTTTCGGACAACGCGGTCAGCTGCATACCAAAGGATTTCAGCGCCTTGTTCAGCTCTTCTTCCATGCTTTCATCCAGCACCACTACCTGACGCTCAACCCGCTCGCCAATACGCTGCAGCTGCTGCAGACTTTGCTGCTGCTGATCCTGTAAACGCTGGCCGCTGTCGGTCAGATTCTGCTGTAACTGCTGCTCAATGCTCTGTTGCATTTTGCCCAGCTCTTCAACGGCCCAGCGCTGCTGCATCTGCACGGCATCGGCCATTCCCTGAGTTAAGGCAACGACGCGATCTTCCAGTTTTGGCAGACCGTCAGCCGCGTGATTAACCAGGTCGGCCAGACTGCCAAGCTGAGATTGCAGATTCGCGCGCTGTGCCTCCAGGCCATTCAGCAGATCCTGCAACGATTCAGAAATGCCGTTGAAAGCATTGGCATGCTTCACCATATATTCGAACGCCTGACTGGCTTCCTGCATGGAGCCCGAGGTGCGCTCCTGCTCAGTAATCAGGGTATTTAACTGGTCTTTGTAATTCTGCTGCCACTCCAGCATGGCAATAACCGACTGGTTCAGGCGTTTGAAGTTATCGCCGTACTGTTCATTAATCTTGGTATTAAATTCGCGCATAACGGCTTCAATCGCATTCACCAGCGCTTTGGCATTGGCCTCAGCCATACGCTCCTGATAACTGTCGAGCGCGCCGATAACCTGATTCATACGCTCCAGCGTCTGCAGATGCTGGCGCTGCAGTAACTGCTGCAGGCCGTTATCCAGCTCCGGATTCATCTGATCGGCAATGTGTTTCAGCGAGGCATCCAGATCGTCGATGGTTGCCACCCGCGTCTGATTCACTTCACGCCGTCCGGTCTGGGCCAGAGCACCACGGATCTTCAGCGTCAGTGCACCCAGCAGACCAACAATGGAAGACCAGAACGCGGTTTTCAGACCGTCCATCAGCTTTGGTACACTGCCCTGAATATCGGCGGTATCGAAGTGCCACAAGCCAAGCGCCACACCCAGGAAAGTACCGAAAATACCAATACTGGTGAGAATATTGGGGGCAATTTCAGCGGTGCGGTTGGAATAACGGTAAAAGTGGAAGAACAGGGTCAGTGCCGCAATCGCGATCATCAGCCCCAGTGTCCATCCGGAAAACTGCTCCATCATGAGTATCTGCTCTTTCGCCAGAGTGAGGTTTATTCCCAACAAGTCTAGTTCATGTTGGTTGTTTTGCTTCCCGGCTATAAAAACGCAATATTCCCTTTTTATCCGGCTCGGGGCTTAATGAATCCTTTACAAGATAAGGAATGGGTATGCTGATCAGTAATATGGAAGTCGTCCCCGGCAAAAAAATTGCCGCTCACTTAGGTCTGGTACAGGGCAGCACCGTGCGCGCCAAGCATGCCGGCCGCGATATTATGGCGGGTCTGAAGAATATCTTTGGCGGCGAACTCAAGGGCTATACCGAGCTGTTATCCGAATCCCGCGATGAAGCTCTGCAGCGTCTGAGCGAGCAGGCCCGCGCTCTGGGCGCCAATGCGGTGGTCAATGTGCGCTTTTCCACCTCATCCATTGCTGCCGGAGCCTCCGAAATCTTCGTCTACGGTACGGCGGTGATTCTGGAGGATCGCTGATGGGTCAGCTGATTGTCTTTCTGACATTACTGGCGCTGGGCTATGGCTTTGGCCGGCTGGCGGAATCACGCCATTACCGCAGCATTATTGCCCGCGAAGATGCGCTGCGCAGCCTGCTGGTACTACCCGACCGCATGCCCCCCATTCAGTTTCAGAGCCATACCAGCACGCTGGTGACCGGCTCGGTGGTTATTTCGGTGGATTATTTTAAAACCGTCGCTGCCGGTTTACGCGGCATTTTCGGCGGACGTGTCGGCGCCTATGAAAGCCTGCTCGACCGCGCCCGCCGTGAAGCGATCCTGCGCATGCAGGAAGAAGCGCAGAGCCTGGGAGCTGAGGCGGTATTCAATCTCAAGTTCGAAACCAGCCGCATCGGTCAGAATGCCGGCCAGGGATTAGGATCGGTAGAGGTACTGGCATACGGAACGGCTCTTATTCCAACACCGGTTTCTGCTTCTGCTGCGTCGGCAGTGGCACGCTGAGATGAGCGTGCCTCCCTTACACAACCATGAGCCAAACCATGAGCCCAGGCAGAGCGCGCCTCTGCCAAAGGGCAACCCCAAACTGCCCGAGCAGATCAACAACCGTAACGAACATCCGCTCAAAGACTTTCTGCTACTGGCCGGCGCACTGCTGGCTTTGATGTTTATCCTGACCCTGCTGCTGGGCTGGAGTGCGCAGTGGCTGGGGCCGAAAATTCCTTATTCCTGGGAAAGCCGCTGGTTTTCCTCCGCACCAGAAGCCGTATCCGGCGCACTGCAGCCCAGCACTCAGGACACGCACGCTGCAGATACAGCGCGCCAGCAGGCACTGCAGCAATTACTGGACAACCTGCTCAGCCAGCAAAGCGCGCCATTAAAGGTGCGGCTGCACTGGTTAGCGCACGAAGATCCCCCCAACGCCTTTGCCACGCTCGGCGGCCATATTTTTGTGACCCGCGGCCTGTTAACTCAGGTCACGTCAGAAAATGCGCTGGCGATGGTGCTGGCCCATGAATATGCCCACGTAGAGCAACGTCACCCGATAACCCTGGCACTGGAACAACTGGCGCTATCACTGCTGGGCAGCGTGATAGGCAGTGAAGGGGCTGCCAGTATGATCGGCCAGCACACCAGCCTGCTGACGCTGTTAAGTTTCAGCCGGGATATGGAGCGCAGCGCCGATCAGCGTGCGCTTGAAATACTGCAAAGCCATTATGGCCACAGTGCCGGAGCTGATGAGTTTTTCCGCAACATGCTGAACCAGCACGATGAAAGCCGCTGGGCGCTGATGTTCCAGACCCACCCATTAACCAGCGAACGCCTGCAACAGATCAGTCAGGCCGGTTCAGCCACCGTGCCTGTAACTACCAGCCAGCTGACGCCACTACCCGCATTGCTGCAACTGAATGACGGTGCAGACAGTAAAGAAGCTCAGATTCCGCAGCCATAAAAAAGCCCGGACAATGCCGGGCTTTTTTATACAAACAACTGAAGATTACTTCAGGTTATCCAGGTAACGCTCCGCATCCAGCGCCGCCATACAGCCGGTACCAGCGGAAGTAATCGCCTGACGGTAGATGTGGTCAGACACATCACCGGCCGCAAACACACCTTCAACACTGGTTTGGGTTGCATTGCCGTTAGAACCGCTCTGTACCACTAGGTAGCCGTCTTTCATTTCCAGCTGGCCTGCGAAAATACCGGTATTCGGTGAGTGACCGATGGCTACGAAGATACCTTCCAGCTCAATATTCTGAGTCTCACCGGTTTCACGGTTTTTGATACGCATACCGGTGACGCCCATGTCGTCACCCAGCACTTCGTCCAGCTCACTGTTCCAGTGAATCGTCACGTTACCGTTAGCCGCTTTTTCCATCAGTTTATCGGCCAGGATTTTCTCTGAGCGGAAACCTTCACGACGGTGAATCACCACCACCTCAGAAGCGATGTTCGACAGATACAGCGCTTCTTCCACAGCGGTGTTACCACCACCGATCACGGCAACGCGTTTTTTGCGGTAGAAGAAACCATCACAGGTCGCACAGGCAGAAACACCTTTACCTTTGAAAGCTTCTTCACTTTCCAGACCCAGATACTTGGCGCTGGCGCCAGTGGCAATAATCAGCGCGTCACAGGTGTATTCACCGCTGTCACCTTTCAGGCGGAAAGGACGCTGCTGCACATCCACTTCGCTGATCTGGTCGAACACAATTTCAGTTTCAAAGCGCTCGGCATGGGCTTTCATACGCTCCATCAGCTCCGGCCCCTGAACGCCCATGGCGTCACCCGGCCAGTTGTCCACTTCAGTGGTGGTGGTCAGCTGGCCACCCATCTGCATGCCGGTGATGATCACCGGATTCAGGTTGGCGCGCGCGGCATAAACCGCAGCGGTGTAACCGGCAGGACCGGAACCCAGAATCAATAACTTAACGTGGCGTGCTGCGCTCATGCTGATGCGTCTCCAATGTCAGAATTCGATGTTCAGTGGTGGGCCATTATAGGGAGCAATGCCGCCGGGATAAATCGAAGGACGATTTAAATCTCCGCGACAGAGTGTTTATCCGCCGGCACTATGATTCATAAAGAGTCAGTAACCAGCCAGTAACCACAACCCGGAGCGTAACGCCCGCCCAAACAATGCTCTGCAGGGTAGCGGTAAAGCGCCTGTGGGTTAAATAAATATTGTCAATCTGCTCATCCAGTCAGGCTATTGACAGGCATCCCCCTGCAGCGCTGCCATTCCTGTCTATACTCTCATCATTGGGAAGGTATCTGCGTCCCGCAACACCCAGTTACAAATTGGCCTGTTTTTGCATTTCTGTTCTATTTCAATGAGTTACATAGACCAGATAACAGGTATACGGTTTCCGTCAAAGTCCTTTCGTTGTCCCGTCTGAACGACTGGGGCAGCATATCCGGATACGGAATAACAAGAACCCATATAAAGGTCGGCTAGCATGCAAAAGCGCCAGGAAATACAACAACGTTCACGTCTGGGCACCCTGCTCATTCACAAAGGGATGATCACCCGTCAGCAACTCGACGAGGCCCTGACACTGCAGGCCCAGAGTGGTATGCGTCTTGGCGAAGTACTGGTCAGCAACGGCTGGTTAACAGAGCGTCAGCTTAACCGGGCGCTGAAGAAACAATCCCGCTACCGTCTGATTGCCGCCATCAGTGCCGTCCTGCTTGGCCCTATTCAGCCGTTTATGGCCAACGCCAATGCCGCAACCGATAACAGCGCCATTGCCGAGCAGCAGATTACCGAGCGCAGTGGCATGCAGATGCTGTCAGACCATGCAATGTCGGATGTTACCGCCCAGGGCGCGATGACCAATTATGAACGCCTGCTGGATATCGTTAATACCGATCTTGGCAGTGACGATGACGCCGCGATTACCACCCTGGAAAGTCTGGCCTCCTCGCTGATACCCGGTACCAACCTGCTGGATGCTGATATGGAAGTATCCGGTGTTGAATACGAGCCGGGCCCACGCACAACCATCAACGCCGATGGTTCACTGGAAGTGCAGATGCCAACCTCCATTAAGCAGATTGCTTTCCGCAACGTCAGGGTAGCGGGTTCTGAAGGCCAGCATATGGGTGATGTGGTTATCCGCAACGTCAGCTTTGGTGCCGGTACCAGCGTCAGGATTCAGTTACGGCCATAAAGCCTGAGCATAAAAAACGCCGCTAATGCGGCGTTTTTTATGTCTGCAATAACGGCTATTGCGTCAGAAAACGCTGAATCAGCTGCGCTTTATCCACATCGGCACTGTTATCGGCAATCAGGTTCAGCTGATTGCGCTGTGCCTGCGAGAGCGCACTCACATCCATATTGGCCAGAATCGCCTGGCTAACCAGATTGGAGGTCTCGCCCTGCAGATGCTCCAGCAGCAACGGATAATGCTGCGGATCGCGGCTCAGGGTCATCCCGGCAGCATAACGCTCACGGCTCGAAGACGACCCCAGATGAGCAATAATGTCAGCGTCCAGATCGGTCAGTCCGGCGTTATTCGCCGCCATAATGGCTGAGGCTGCCTGCGGGCCGTCCATACGCTCACTTAACAGCTGTGTCAGTTGTTGCTGCTGGCTGCTGTTATCGCTGCCCTGCCGTTCGAGCTGACGCACCATGCT
Source organism: Thalassolituus hydrocarboniclasticus (assembly GCF_025345565.1). NCBI lineage: Bacteria > Pseudomonadati > Pseudomonadota > Gammaproteobacteria > Oceanospirillales > Oceanospirillaceae > Thalassolituus > Thalassolituus hydrocarboniclasticus. The sequence goes on from NZ_CP054475.1 coordinate 2,917,902, forward strand.
GCCCATACTGATCAGGGCATTAGCCTGCACATTAACGCTTTCCTGTGCATTACGTGCCAGAGAATCCAGCGCCGAATACGCCCGCGGCGTCACCTGACCACTGGCCGACAAGGCCACCATCAGACGCACCTTTTGCATATCCACCGCTTCTCCGGCCCCCTGTGGCAGGGTCTGCAGCACGTCGAGCATAAAGTCTTCCGCTTCCGGCCGGCCACTGATACCGAGGGCAAAAATCAGATCGCGGCCAGCCTCGTCACTGAGTTCCACACCATTACCCTGCAGGGCGTCAGCCAGCTCATAGGGCGAGAAGTTATCCAGCAGATACTCTGCTGCGCGGATAAGGCGCGCGGTATTGCGATCCTGGGCGAATCCGGCAAACACCGCCCACATATCAGCAGCCGAAGTTACCGGTGTGGCAAACTCGGCGCTACTGACCTGGCGCATCTGCCAGCGCTGGGCTGCATTGGCACCTTCATTAAAGGCGTAACGGTTCAGATCGGCATACAGCGGAATACCTTCCGCCCGGATGCGGAACTCGATATAGCCCTGCTGCCCCGCCACCTGCAGCGCCTGACGCTCGGTGGATGTCAGCTGCTGCGGCAGACAACCACCATCGTTGACAATACGCCAGTCGCTGCGGTTAGCGGCAAAATCCCGGCTGAGCAGTGATAAATCGGTATCGGCGCGGAATACTGCCCGCTCACTGCCTGCGGCCGTCTGGCGGTAACGGTATAAACGCTGCAGCGAGTCATAGGCATAACGGTAGGTTTCGCCTTCATGCCCCACCGACAGGCCTTTTAGCAACTGACTGATCACCGCCAGCGGATGCTGCTTCATCAGGCCCAGATCATTAAATGCCACAAACACGGCCCCCTGACCACTCTCCACCCGGCTGAGATACGGCAGATCCGGCAGGGCCAGCGCCCCATCGCCTTCATCAATGCGGATATCCGTGGCTACCGCACGAATCAGATCGCCATTGGCCTGCTGCAGCTGGGTACGGAAACTCAGGCCGGAGCTGTACACCAGCTGATTATTCAGGCGCGACACCACCTCAACCTGCACGCGGTAGGCAGCATTCAGTGGCTGACCGGCCGCACACTGCAGCGGTTCTGCGGCCTGGTGCTGATCAATGTCAGTCGCCCCGACAAAGGCCGGCGGCCGGGTCGGCAGGGTTTGCAGGTAAAGGTAGAATCCTGCACCCGCAACAACCAGCAAAACCAGCAGGGACAACGAGATTCGTAGCAACCAACGCATGATGATCCGGACTCCGTGTTAAACAATATATCGGTAAAAACAAAAGGCCCTTCACGGGAAGGGCCTCAGGACTCGCGTTCGGGCAGCGTTACTCAGAAGCTGAGCGGACGGCTGGCCTCTTTATCGAACAGCGTTTTGTCTTCGTGGTAACCGTCCCACTGCACATCGGCATTATCACCAAAGGCATTGGTTTCGATCCCGAAGACGCGCAGGAAGGTATCCACATAGCCACGGCCGGAAGACAGCAGGCTGTGCAGCGATTCCTGCTTGTACATTTCATAACCTTCAGCACCGTTACGCATACCTTCTTCCAGCTGATAAGGCATGGCCAGTTCCAGCACCCAGACTTTGAATTCGGCACCTAATTGCAGCAGATCCGGAATAAAGCTCAGGATGCTGGTTACGCGCAGATAAGCCTCCGCCGACAGCCACAGGTCCATGCCCGGAGTCACCGCCAGTGCGGTGCTGTTGGCATGCTGCTTACCATCGATAATCAGCGGCGGCAGGCTGCGGTCAACCACAGAAGTCAGGGTTGCATCGGTGCTCATGGTGCTGCCCACAGTGCCGTACACACGGAACGGGATCAGCTCATAAACAGACACGCTCATCACGCCCAGATCCACACCGGCCATATTGTGCAGCACACTGTCGAACATACGGGTGCTGGCTTTTACCGTGACGCTGGGTTTGAAATTCAGTGACGCTTTTGCCACCACACCATCATCTTCACAACCGGCCTGAGCCGAGAAATCCAGTACCACCGTCTGTGCCAGACTCGGTACAAACCAGGCGCCGCTGCTGGCGGAATCCGAAATCGCGTTGAGGATCGCATCACCGGTTGCATCCACCGCCAGACCGCCAATGTTAACCGGGTCCGGTACCGGCAGACCGAAAGCACCTTCAACCGCTTCCAGGCCACAGACGATCGGCGCAAAAGACATATCGGTCTTCAGCTGTGGCTGCTGACCTTCCGGCACCACAATGCCGCTTTCGCCCAGGTTAGCCAGTACATCAGCCTGTTGTTCGGCCGCTTGCTGGCGGATACGCTCGGCACTGTCGTTATTGGCAAAACGGCCAAAACACAGCGGGCCAACACCGGTAAAGGTATCTGCGCAAGGCTCATAGCACAGACCGGCTTCGTTCACAGAACCTGACGCACACTGCATCGCAATGCGTGGCTGCACCCAGGATTGCTTGGCACGGCTTTCCACAGGCCAGCTCCATTTGGTACAGATAGCACCGCCATCAGACCAGCCTTGCGGACACTGTTCCCAGCACACGCCGGCAACCGAATTGAAGCCCGCCGGACACTGCTCGGCACACAGGCCGGCATTGGCGTCATAGCCGGCCGGACAGGTATTGGGAATGGTGCCGACACCGCGGTTGTAACTCCATTCAAAAAAGCTTGCCTGCACATCGGCAACGGTGGTGTTAATCGCCGCTTCAACCGCACCAAACACATCGGCAGTTACTGACAGGAACTGATCCCCATCACTGCCCTGGCCGGTAACTGTTTGAATGTTGATAGGGAATTGCACACCAGCATCGGCATCAGCCGCCAGTGTCATCGTTTCGGTCGCTGCCTGAACAGTCATAGCCGTCAGGAACAGCGGAGCCAGCAAACAGCGGATCCATTTCATTGTTATTATCCTCAGGTGAGAGCGCCTGAGATTAGACAATACTGGAACCATAGTACAGCACGAAAAGTGAACGATTCGCGCCGATGTGGTACTCAATTGCCAACTGGCCTGAAGAGTCACCTGAAGGGCAGAATCAGATGACAAAAGCGCGACTGGCAGATGAATTTTTTATCACCTATTGCCGGAATCTGATCCCACAAAAAAACAGAACAAATAAAAAACGGGAGCTGCTGCTCCCGTTTTTGTTTATCCGCTTCTGCGGCTCACGTCACCCCGTTGCTCGCCGCAGATTTTTGTCAGTCGTAACCGATGGCCAGTGGCACAAAGGCTACAATCGCCAGCGCAATGGCCATGGTGACCAGTGGCAGAAGAATACGCTCATGGCGATACCAGAAGCTCATACCGGCGCTTTCTTCTTTCGCCAGGCGAACCTCTTCTTCGCCAACCACCTGCCGGGTAAGCAGATGGTTAAGCGCCACCGGCGGACTGAGATAACCCAGCTCAAAGGCCACGAGTGTCACCATCCAGAAATGCACCGGATCAATGCCGCTGTCATAAGCGATGGTGGCAATGGTTGCACTGACCAGAATCACCGCCCCGTATGGGTCCATAACCATACCGATCACCACCAGAATGGCGACCAGCAGTGCCATTGCCAGCCAGATCGAATCGAAGGTTGTGGGCACCATGCTCATCAGTTCGGCACGTTCGACCACACCACCGATGCTCACCGACAAGCCCATCAGCATCAGTAACGCACCAATGTGACCGGTGGTTTCCGTGGTGGCTTCACGGATGGTTTTTTCGATGGAATCGTTACCGCGGCGCAGATCACTCCAGGATTGCTCCAGACGGTTTTCAACGTAATCGATATTCAGGTTTTCACGCTTCAGTGCAGCTTTTTCCTGCCCCAGACGTTCATAAACCAGAATCACCAGCAGCAGTACCGGCAGAATAAACGGCGCAGAAAACTCATCCAGATAGGCATTCAGAGCCACGGCATAAATTGCCAGCGTAATACCGATGATAAATACATAAGGAATCAGCGGCTTCAGTGCCTGTAAAAACTCAGGGAAAACATTGTCCGGCGTCTCCAGACGCATCGGCCCCTGGCGGGTTGCCAGCGCCATCAGGGCAAACAGCAGCGTGGTCAGGAAGAATACCTTCACGCCCCAGCCAAACAACTGATCGGTGGTTACCTCATTGTTCAGAGCGGCGATAATCACCACCAGCAGACAAGGACGCAGTACCACACCCAGCGAGCCTGACATCGCCGTGGCTGCCAGAGACAGCTGACGGCGCGCGCCGGCACGGCGCAGCTCGTTATAAATCAGACCGCCCACGGCGATGACGAAAATACCCGAGGCACCGGTATAAGCGGTCGGAATAGCTGCCACAGCAACCACCGCCACGGCCAGTAATTCCGGTGGTAATTTGAACGGACGGAACAGATTGAACACCACCTGCGCAAGCTCAGTACGCTTCAGCAGCATACCGATCCACACATACAGGCCCACATTCAGGAACAGTTGCGACAGTTCCATCATCTGGTTCAGGTAAATACCGATACCGGCACTGTGCCCGGCGGAAATAAAGTACGCCCCGGAAATAATGCACATGGTGGCGTACAGCGGCACAGCCAGCTGTGCTTTCAGGAAGCTGCCGCCAGGCTTGGCATCTTTCGGGACAAACAGGAACTGATACAGGCTCAGCAGCAGAATAAAGGCAAAACCGATAATCCACAGATGATGCAGAATACTGTGCTGGGTGGTGACTTCCACACCGGCAGAGAACGCGACTTCACGGAAGCTGTAGACCGAATAAAACAGAATGGCACTGGCCAGCAGCTGCGCACCGGACGCGACGCGGTAATCCATCACGGTTTCCATCGGGCGCAGTGCAATATGGTGACGGCGGAATAACGCGGTCAGGCCGCAGATAAGCACCAGCACCGCCAGCATAATACGCTGGGCACTTAAACCGAATTCGCCGAATTCAGCCACGCTTAATTCAATCGCACGGAATACACGGACGGCCGGTGTTACCCGGTCAACGGTGCTTTCATACAGAGCGTGTTTTTGCTGACATTGTTCCTGCGCGGCCAGCAACGACTGACGCATAACCTCAGGATCGGCCGGCTCTTCTTCAAATAAATCCCACTCATCATCCTGCTGAGCATTGGCTTCTGCCACCAGACGCGCTAACTGCGCATCAATATCCATGGTCGGGTTACAGGAAGGCTGTACCGGGTCGGTACGCAACTGGAAATAGCCATCCCAGACACCTTCACCCAGTTGCAGCAACTGAGCGTGCAACGCATGACTGCTGTTAAGGATGACAACAAATACCAGCACCAGAAATGCAGGTAGAGCGGCGAGCCATTCGTACGCCGTGCGGTTGCCTACACGTACTGTCTGCTCCATGGAAGAATACCTCTGAAAATTACTGCTGCCGGCGCGCAGGGTATCCGCAACCGCAGCTCCGGACGGAACTGCGGTGTTGCCGGCTGTTTATTGTTATTCGAGTTTTTCGACACACTCTGCGGCGGCCGGTGTTTCGGCACAGCGCAGTTTGCGCATCAGGCGCAGCATATTGCCGTCGTAAACGCCTTCGTCACGCAGGGAGATGCGTACATTGCGCAGCATCTGGTTGTACTTGTCGTGATCATCCTTGCTCAGATCAACCCAGTATTTATCATCGATTTCGGCGGTGTCCTTATCGATATATTCGCGCATACGGTCGAATACGCTGGCGATTTTCACACGGGATTTCTGGCCAAAGTCGGCAGGAAAACGGTCTTTATGCAGAATCAGCTGGAAGTCCAGATAGGCCAGATTAAAGCGCAGAATACCGCCCTTATTGCCCAGCCCCTTGTACATTTCCAGCGGCTTGTAAGCCACCGCCGGCGCGTAAGCGGCATCGACGCTGCCGTTATTGAACTTGCCGGAGAAATTAGCCGAGTTGGACGGTACCACCGAAGCACCGACATGATTGACCAGCTTCATCGATGGCTCATCATATTCAATGGTGGCAATGCGCTTACCCGACAGTTCTTCAACCGAATCGACGGTGCGGTCGCGCAGGAACAGGTAAATAGGCCCGGCCGGCAGAATACCCGCCACTTCATAGCGGCCTTCAGTCATAAACTTCGCCGCTTTCGGTGAGGCAATGGTGTTCACCAGATTGCGCATCACGTCATCACTCGGCACACCGCCAATGGCTTCAACCGTGGCGGTAAACTTGTTGAACGGACGCGCTCGTGCGCCGGTCATCAGCACCGCGTCACACTGCTCGGCCTTAAAATCATCAACCGCGATTTTCTCATCGGTGTAGGCGCGCAGGTGGAAGTCCACGCCCCACTCCAGTGCGATGGTGCTGTAATCTTTGGTCATGCCATAGATAGAGCCGTTAGCGCCCAGCGGGTCGTATACACAGAATGTACGCTTTTCCAGTGCTCCGAAGGCCAGTTGACTGGTACCCAGAGCCATCAGCAGTAATGCCCGTAACATATTCAGTCTCCCAACAGATCGTCGATATCCAGGGTGTTCGCTTTTGGCTGAACATCATCCCAGAAAGTCCCCAGACCACCAGTTGGCGTGCGGGCACCGGTTGCTTCAGTCCACAGACGGTCTGACACGGCCGTAATCTGACGGCTGGCCATAATATCCATCATGCGGTAATCCGGATTGCTCGAAGTGGCCTTCAGCGACGCAGCATGGCGGCGGATAGCATCACGCAGCTGCTCAGTGTTGCCTGAACCGTCGGCAATCACCACTTCGATGGCATGGGCCATACGCACACCAGAGGCGGTGGCAATACGGCTGGCGTTAGCCATTTCCTGCCATGGGTCTGTGCCCTTTGGCGCGGTGTCCGGCATCATTACCCAGATACCGGCCTGTAATGCCTGCGGCAGCCCCCACCAGCGCACGTTATCCACACACTGCAGACCACGTACGGCTTTCATGGCGATGTCTTTCGGTACGTTAACGCTGCTCTGTGAACGCAGGTCACTCATTACCGACTGCATACCGGCAATAGAGCCCAGTACCCAGTAAATTTCTTCGTCTTTGCTCAGATCAGGACACTCGTCGCCCGGTTCACCGAACTCCGCCACCATGTGCTGATACGCCATATACTGACGGCTGGCTGCCACAGCAAAGGCGCGTTTTTCACGGATGCGGGCATCTTTGGCTTCGGCAATGTTCTGGCTTTTGAAGGCACGCACGTAGGTCAGCGCTTCTTCGTGGGCTTTTTCTTCCGCACAGGAGCCTGACATCATGTACATGGTTACCGCGGCGCGGTCTGGCGGAAAGGTGACTTCCGAGAACGACATCAGCGTCGGAGCCATGGCCGTGGTCATACCGCAGGCCATCTCCGGGTCGCTGCTTTTCATGGTATAGGGAATCGCATACTCTTCGGTGTAATCGTATGCAAACCAGCCGGTTGTTTTGTAGATCATGCTGCAGCCGGACATGCTGCTGATCGCCAGCACTGCCAGCGTAATACGCGCGAGGAAAGACATGACGCCCCCATTTCTGATGAGTAGTTTTTTTTATTCTGTTCAGGATAACAATCATCCTGATGGGTCTTACCTGAGTGTCTTGCACTGGTTAAGCCCGGCCCCAGTCTAACGCCAATGCCGCTGAAAAGCTTGGCCCAGCCGTCACCGGGCCCGCGACAATAGAGTCAATCAAGGGTCTTAGAAAGGTTAAAATGCGCCAACAGCCAGCATCCCCGCACCGTCAAAAGCGTGCACAAAACGACACGTTACCGGCTTCAGAACACAGCCGGGCGCTGCAGCAACTGCTCGACCAGCATTTCGCGCAGGCCAGTCAGCGGGTGGATACGGTCTATCGCCGCCACTTTGCTCCGGCCAAAGCGGTTTTTGCCCGCCACTGGCGCCACCGCCGCGATATTCCCGGCGATCTTCTCGCCCTGCCGCGCACGCTGCTCGGCCTGCTGCACCGCCGTCCGGGCGGCATCGCCAGCCCCAGTGGCAAACAACAGGAAATGCGCCGTATTCTGGAGCAGGAACTGCTCGACTTGCCCGCTCTTGAAGCCAGCCTGCAGCAATACTGTGAGCGTATCATCGAGCATTACCGTCATGATCTTGAAGACCAGCAGGCACTGACACCGGCGCAGCGGCAGGAATTTGAACACTATGTGGAACACCAGCTGGTGCGCCTGCATCTGCCCAGCGAAGGACTGCGCGAAGGCATGCTGGCCCTGACCATTATGCTCACCGGCCGCTTACTGGGGGATAAAGCCATGCTCAGCAGCGCCGCCAGTCTTGGCGGCACCGTCGCCGGCAGCGTGTATCTCGGCCAGCAGAGTTGGTGGGGAGCCTTCTGGGCCGGCTGGTTTGGCGTACCGGCCTGGGTCAGCTGGGTCGGAATCGGCAGTGGTGTTCTCTCAGCCCTGCTGCTATCGCCATTACTGGCACCGGGAGTGGAATGGGGTATGAACCGTCTGCGCGCCCGCCGCGTGCTGCAGCAGACCGTACAACAGGCACAGGAAAAACTGACCAGTAAAGATGGCGTGCTGCTCGCCAGCCGGCTCGGCGTTTATCTGCAACTGCTGCCGGATCTGGCGCAGTTTCTGGCGCGGCTGAAAAGCTGACTCAGGCCAGATCCGCTGACCATTGCCGACAAAGCGCTGTCATAAAACAAACACTTGGCAAGGAGTCTGCGTAACGCCATAGTAACTACAGGTGTGTTTTCTGGCGTAAGCCGCAGACACACCATCACCCACGGAGGGAGGGTAAGTTGCTACCCGAGAGCAGTATGACGCTGCCTGGATATGGCAGACACAGTATGCACACCGGCACCAGTGGCCTGCATACCCACAGAACACCACCACCGACGCTGAACCTCCGTTGCAACGTCCAATCCCTTACCATCTCTGCTCAATCCCGCTCCGTCCCCAACCCTGTCCGTCAACCAACCTCAGCCACATGCCAACGCGAGTCCAAACCCTTTTGCCCGCTTTACCCAGCGTGGCATTCCGCCATTTCTGTATCTGATCAGCCCAACCTGAAACCAGGAGAGTGCTTATATGGCCGCAACTAAATCCGCAACCAAGCTGTACGTTCTGGACACCAATGTTCTGATTCATGATCCGGCTGCGATCCTGAATTTTGAAGAACACCAGGTGGTGATCCCCATGACCGTTCTGGAGGAGCTGGATAAACTGAAAATGGGCAAAGCGTCCATTGCCACCGACTGCCGTGAGGCAATCCGTAAGATCGACCATATCATCGGCGACGCCAGTCCAACGGAAATCGCCAAAGGCGTGCCCATTGCCCGCCCGGATGGCTCGGTACAGGGACATCTGTCTATTCTGCTGGATAACTTTGAAGCGCCTAACCGCTCACTGCCACCGGATCTGAATGACAACAAAATTATTAACAGTCTGGTAGGGCTGCAGGAAAAACACCCGCGCCGCGAAGTGGTGCTGATTACCAAAGACATTAATATGCGCCTGAAAGCCCGCGGCTGCGGCGTCGGCGCACAGGATTATCAGAACGACCAGTTACTCACCGATGTAGCCCTGCTGGAAACCGGCTATCACACCTTTGCCGATTCTTTCTGGGAAACCCAGTCACAGGTTGAAACCTTCCACGACGAAACCGGCACTTACCACCGCATTCCGCTGGAAAACCTGCCCGACGACCTGTACGTAAACCGTTTTATCGTCGATGAAAAAGGCTTTATTGGCCGTGTCGTGCTGATCGAAGAGGATACCGCCCTGCTGCAGGATCTGCCGGCTGAGCAGCTGTTGTCGCAGAGTGCCTGGGGCCTGACGCCGCGTGATATTCCGCAGGCACTGGCACTGCATCTGCTGATGGACCCGGACGTGCATCTGGTCACCCTGACCGGTCAGGCCGGCTCAGGTAAAACCATTCTGGCACTGGCCGCCGCTATCGAGATGACCGTTGCGACACAACAGTTCCGCCGCATTATTGCCACCCGCTCAACCCGCGGACTGGATGAGGACATCGGCTACCTGCCCGGCACCGAAGCGGAAAAAATGGAACCCTGGCTGGGCGCCATCACCGACAACCTGGAAGCTCTGCATGATGACGACGAACATGCCACCAGCAGCGTCGATTACATTCTGCAAAAAGTACCCCTGCAGTTTAAATCGCTGAACTACATCCGCGGACGCAGTTTTCAGCACAGCCTGATTCTGATCGATGAGTGCCAGAACCTGACCCCGCACCAGATGAAAACCATCATCACCCGTGCCGGCGCCGGCTCGAAGGTGGTGTGTCTGGGGAATCTGGCACAGATCGATACGCCTTATCTGAATCCGATCAGCTCAGGACTGACCTATCTGATTGAGCGTTTTAAAGAATTCAGCAGCGGCGGCACCATTCATCTGGAAGGCTCTCCAAGATCCATTCTGGCGGAATATGCGGAGACCCACTTATAACGGTTATTGAGGCGCGACTGAGTATCAGAACTTTGACGATATAAGAAGTCTGAACTATATAACTAACAGGGCTTTGAACATGCCAGCATGATTCAAAGCCTTTTTTATCGCCCCTAAATTCACCATCCCGGAGAGATCCACGGAAGGTTCATATTATGAAAGCACTTGTATTCGCCGCCCTTGCTGCCCTGTCCACCAGCGTTGTTGCTGCACCGGCAGAAGAAACAATCTACGAACTGGAATTTGAAACCGATTCCAACTGGACCAGTATTGAAATCCGTGACGACGCGGTTTTCGTTAATGCCCCCGCCGGTGAAAGCATGAACGTGACCGCCAAAGACGGTTTACGCTCTTTCACGATTTCGCCGAAAAAAATCCACCTGCGCTCGCGCACCCGTGGTCTGGTTAATATGAACCTGTTTGTAAAATCGAAAAATAACGTACTCGGTCTGACCATCTGTAAAGGTTCACCGAGCAGCTACACCTGGATTAAATCCGGCCAGTCGAAGCAGAAAAACGATCTGAAAGAAAAAGATCACTGCGAACAGGCCGCACTGGTGCTGCAACTGTTCTGATTAAAGCCCCGGAAAACGCCCGCCCCGCGACTAACTGCTTCTGTTAACCGCGGGGCATTTTTTGCGTCAGTACTGCCGTCAGTGTTCCAGAATATCGCGCCGGAAATCCCCCTTAAACATCGGGATCTCATGCAACTCCTGCTCCCCCTCCATGCTGAAGTACATCGCACTCTGCTCCGGCGGAAAGATTTTCACATTGCCCTGAGTGCTGATCGGACGCGCTCCGTGCATCATATCTTTCAGCATCAGATAGATTTCTTCGTAACTCTCACCACGCAGTTCAACTTCCACTTCGGTGGTAAAACGGAATGACATCTTAGCCATGGCGCGGCCCTCCTCTTCAGGCTGTTTTCTGAGCCTAACCCAGAGCCGGAAAAAAGCCGCGTGAAAGCCCGCACATAGACACATACAACCTAATCAACTCAGACAAAAGAGCAGGAAGCTATAAAACAGCGCTGTTAAACTCTGACCGGAGATGAGGAGGAGAGGTATGCAACGAATCGCTATTTACTGTGGTGCCCGCAGCGGCAATGACCCCAAATACGCCAGAGCCGCAGAGCAGCTGGCACGTTACCTGGCACAACAGGGCATCGGCATTGTTTACGGGGGCAGCAACAGTGGACTGATGGGCATTATTGCCGATACCGCCCTGGCCGAAGGTGGCGAAGTCATCGGTGTGATTCCCGACTCACTGCACAAGCGTGAAGTAGCTCACCTTGGGCTCACCACCCTGCATCATGTGGCCGGTATGCATGAACGTAAGGCGCTGATGGCCGAGCTTGCTGATGCCTTTGTTGCCCTGCCCGGCGGTATCGGCACGCTGGATGAACTGATTGAAATCTGGTGCTGGGCCGGTATGGGGGCGCACAGCAAACCCTGCGCCTGCTATGAGGTGGATAACTACTGGCAGCCACTGTTTGATCTGCTCAGCCATGTGCAGCAGGAAGGTTTTGCCCACGGCGAACAGCAACTGTTACGCGCCAGTACGCCGGAACAGCTGCTCGCCTGTCTTAACGCTGGCCACTGAGCAAAAAAGCCACTGAACAGGAAGGCGGCCGACAGCGCCGCTCCTGGTATACCTCAAACCTGATGGGCAACGTCCAGCGGCTCACTGCCAGTGAGCAGATGGCGGCTTTCGGCGGCAAAACCCGCCCCTACTTCGGAGTAATAGTTAAAAGCCACATCCACACCGAGGTGTAACAGCTCTGCGCGCTCGTCTTCATAACGGGCAACCGCAGCCACTTTGCCCTGATAACCAGCCAGCTTCAGCATCTCCAGCGTGCTGCGCATTTCGGTCTGTGACGGCAGTGCCAGCATCACCAGACGAATGCCCTGGGTACTCACTTTCTGCCAGAATTCCATATCATCGGAATCACCAACCACCACATTAAAGCCTTCGGCTTTTAACGCCGCGACACGTTCAGCATCCGACTCCACGCCCCAGACCCGGCTGCCGTATTCGCGCTCCAGCGCACAGTAAGCGCCCTTACCAACCCGGCCCATCCCCAGAATCAGCACCGTTGCCTCTTTTGGTCGCTCAAACCCCTGATGCGCACCGGCACGCTCAAAGCGATTGATACTGTCTTTACGCAACGCATAAATATGATGCGCACGACGGTAAATAAAGCTGCTGAGAATAAACGACAGCGACATAACCAGCGCAATGATCACCAGCCAGTCTTCGCTCAGCCAGCCACGGTTGACGCTGAGGCTGGCGACAATCAGACCGAATTCGCTGTAATTGGTCAGCGCCAGAGCACTCAGATACGACGATCGGCCAGAAACACTGAAGCGCGCCAGCAGGGCAAAAAACAGTACGAATTTAACCAGCAACAACACGGTCAGCAGCAGTGCCGTCAGCGCCATATCGAGGCTCGGCAAGGCGGTAAAGCCAATGGACAGGAAGAAACCGATCAGGAACAGATCCTTGAAGTTCATCAGTACTTTATACAGCTCGGCCGATTTGGCATGGGACGCCAATAACATCCCCACCAGCAAGGCGCCCAGATCGCCCTTCATATTCACCAGGGTAAAGAGTTCAGAGCCGCCCAGCGCCAGGAAAAACCCCAGCAGCGGCAATAACTCGCCGTGTCCGGCCTGACTGACCAGACGGTGTAACAGCGGTTTGATCAGAAACAGACCGAACAGGCCGAACGCCCAGAGCGATGGCGTTTTACCGGTTGAAGCCACCAGAAACACCACCGCCAGAATATCCTGAATCACCAGAATACCAACCGCAATTTTGCCGTGGCGGGTTTTCAGTTCGGAGGCTTCCTCCAGCATTTTCACCACACAAACGGTGGACGAAAAGCTCAGGGCAAAGGCCACCAGCAGCGCCGCTGTCAGCGGAATATCGAAGTAATGGCTCAGGCCCAGCCAGGCTGCCAGTAACAATACACCGGCCAGTAACACCACCCAGACACCGGTATGCAGCACACTGGTCAGCCACACTTCCTTTTGCATCAGCGCACGGATATTCAGCTTCAGGCCGATGGTAAACAACATCAGGGTAATCCCCAGATCGGCCAGCGCCTGCAAGCTACCGACCGGTTGCACGCCCATCGCATGCAAACCAAAACCGGCCAGCAGGTAGCCGACCAGGGGCGGCATTCCCAGTTGCTTGACGACGAAGCCACAAAGGAACGCCACTAATACCCACAAATAATCCATGCAAGATCCTGTTACTGCTCAGGCCTGTTAACACTCATTAGACAGGCCTGCTATTGGCTGAAAATTCCTCAGGCAAGGCACTGAGACTGGTACCCAGTATAGCGTGTGCGGAAAAGCAGAGGCCTGACACGGGTCAGGCCCTGTATGCGGAGGGTCTGCAGCCTGCGGCAAGATGGCGCGGTTTCAGAAGAAAACGGCGGTACGCAGATAGCCTCTGGTTTCACCCAGATCCTCATCCAGTCCGTGTGCCACGCCAAGCACGAACGGCAGCGCCAGGTTATAGCCAAGTACCACATCCACACCCAGCTCTGCGCCAACCGCACTCAGCTGTGGCCGGTGCTGCTCACGGAACCAGGCACTGGCGGTCTGTGCCCAGGCACCCAGCGAGATATCCCCCAGTCCCAGCGGGATCATGCCCCAGTTACGCTCAACCCGGGTCAGAAAACGGTTAAAACGAATCACACCGTTGTAGTATTTATGGCCGATCTGCACATCATCATCGTAGCCCGGCAACGCAAACTGATCGCGGCCAAACAGCAGTGCTTCTTCCCCCCGGTTGCCACCAATGGTGAATGGCTCAGCGCCACGGTCGGCAATACCGCCTGCAACGCCAAAGCTCAGGGTATTACGCCCCGGCAGATCAAAGGTGTGCTTCAGACTCGCCTGCCACTGGTCGCCGTTATAATCACTGTTCAGGACATCATTGCTCTCATAGACCAGATCAGCATAGGTTCCCCAGCCGATACCCGGCACATTGCGGTACAGCTCGCGGTTATCGAAACTCAGTGCCACACCGGCCAGCGTTTCTTCAAAGCCGTCACCACGATCGACACCGGCCGGCGCGCGTTCAATCTTTTCGTGATCGGCAACCAGACCCAGATGCAGCTGCAGCTGATCTTCAAAGGCATCCATTACATGGTCACGGCGAGCGATCAGCAAATCTTCGCGCTTGGCAGAATAATCATCTTCCAGCCCGGTATTCAGGTCGCGATAGGAGTGCGTACGGTTCCACAGCAGCGACCAGCGGGTGTCATACAGATAACTGGCCGACACATCCGCCCAATCCTGTTTGAAATCCCATGACGCAGCAATGCTGTAGGTATGACGCCCTACCGCATCGTTGCCACTGGTGGTCAGCCCCAGTGCCGACGAGTATTCATCGATACTGAACAGCGGCAGCCAGTATTTAGGCGCCAGTGTCGGCCATGGGGAATAATCACTGCGCTCTGACGGCACCACGCCACTGACCGCCGGCGGATAATCATAGCGCCCCTGACGGCTGGCGATGCTGAAGCTGGTCAGCGCCCTTGGGGTCAGCATTTTCAATTGATAACCTTCGCTGGTGTAATCCTGATAGGCCACCTGACCATTCAGCCAGCGTGGCTGAAACGCGCCACCCACCACCTGCGTCCATTGTTCCACCATGCCGGTTGCCGGTTGCAGCACATAGAGGTTAAACACGCCGTCGTAGTCGGCACTGTAAAGAATACGGCCATCGGGCAGAAACTCCGGCTGATGCTCAATCGCCCGCGTATCGGTTAACGCCTGCCAGCGCAGCGTGCCCAGATCGAGCTTTTCCAGATTCCAGCCCTGCTGCGGACGTTTGAGCGATGCCACCAGCGATTGCCCATCCGGCGCAACATCAAAACTGCCCAGCACGGTTTTATCCCCGCCCTGCCACAACATGTGAGCATCACCATCGCGCTGCAGCAGCCACAATTCACTCAGACCATGCACTTTACGGCTGCCAATCAGCTGCTGCCCATCTGCCAACCAGCGGATTTTACGCAGGCGCAGATCTTTGCTGATGCGCTTCCAGCCGCCATCCGCTGACCACAGGAAAACGTCATTCAGATCGCGGCCACTGGCATGGCTGATCAGACGCGAAACGGCCAGGGTGCCATCGGCGGCGATATCGGCATCGGTCACACCTTTAGTCGCGGTCAGGGAATGCACCGACCAGCCATTATCAGCCGAACCGTCCGGCTGCCAGCGGCTGATTTCTGCCCGGTCTTCACCGTTATCAATCACCTGCAGCAGCGAACCCTGTGCTGCGACAGTCACCTGCTGTGTATTGCTCAGTACCGGCAAAGCATCGCCGGATATTTCCTGTGCCCGCAGTTTGTCTGTCGCAGGCGTAAAGCTGGCCAGCAACCACTGGCGGTAGTCATTCCACAGCGCCGGAAACGATTTGCCAAACACCTTCTTGGCCACATAGTTCTGCATCACATAGGGAATCAGCTGGCCGCTGAAATCGTTGAGATAACGACTCATCACGGCTTCGCCATAAGTCTCTGACAGGTACTGCCAGAAATAGGCGCCGTATAAATAGTGTTTACCGCGTGGCCAGTCGCGCAACGGCACCACCACCTGATTCAGGTCGTCGCCCTGATGGCTGTCGAGTTCCATACGCATCTGCATCGCATAGATGCTGCCGTCGAGGCGGCCATACCCCAGCGTGCGGTTGGTTTCCAGGTAAACCGCCAGTCCTTCGGTAAACATAGAAGGCGTAAACACATGGGGAAACAGCCAGAACATACGGCCAAACACCTTACGGCCACTGCGGGGAATGCCCCGGCTCATATTCATATGCAGTATGTGCACATATTCGTGACGGATCAGGCCGTGCAGCCACTCATCCATATGCTCAAGCCCGGCAACATCTTCAGCCGGGCTGGCAAACAGACGGATCTGCACAAAAGGAAACGGGGTGGCCCAACCATTGGAATAGTCGTAATCGTCCACCAGCACCATCTGCGTGCGCTCGTCCGGTTCCTGTGTGAAAAACGGCACCAGCTCATCGTGCACGCGCTCGGCAATGGTCAGCGCATGCTGCGCCATCTGATCGTAGCGGGCCGGATAATGCAGCTCGAAATGCGCTGACGTCCGGGTCTGCCAGTCGGTATCGGTACGATCCCAGGCCGCCGGAACGGCCAACACCCGGCCACTCAGCAGAGTAAATAACAGCAACAGTATTACGCGACAGATAGCAGCTCCGTTCATGATTCGGCTTCCCTGAAAAATAGTTGCCCGAAAATAGCGGATTCGTATGACAACAACAACCGTAACAACAACCGTAACCAGGCTGCTTGCCGCATGGATTAGGCTGACATAGAGTAGAAGTCTGCCGCCGCGCCAGCGCTGGTCAGGCCGCAGGGAGAAACCGATCTCCGATTACGTTAAACCGTATTCACCAGCCGGGAGAGACAGTATGTCATGGTCAGACGTTTATCGTCGTTATGCCCGTTACAACCGGGAAATGAACCGCCAGCTGCTGGATGTGTGCGCAACTTTGCCGCCCGGGCAGCTGCAAGCCTCCTGTAATCTGTATTTTGACTCCCTGCTCGGCACCTGGAATCACCTGCTGGTCACCGATATTCTCTGGCTTAAACGTCTGTCTGTTATTTTTCCGATGCTGGAAGAATTGCGTGACCTGCCCACACCGGCAGCCCTGAATACGCAACTGGTCACCGGTCTGGACAGTCTCCGCCCCCTGCGCGACCGCCTCGATAATGCCTATGTGCGCTGGTGCGACCTGCTGCGCGCCGATGATGCCCGCGATGTGTTGCAATACACCAACAGCCGCGGCGAAGAAATGGCAAAGCCACTGGATCTGGTACTGCAGCATATTTTTAATCACCAGACCCACCACCGTGGTCAGATTACGGCCGGCCTGAGTTGTCTGGGTGTGGATTACGGCGTAACCGACCTGTTATTTACTCCGGCACTGAACGACTGATGATGATTCAGCCACTGCAGATATAACAATAAAAAAGCCGCTAAGGAGCAGCCGTGCTTAATCCCAATATCTGGCGCAGCCAGCAACGTGACTTCCACTGGCAAGGATTGCGCATTGGTTTTCATGACGAAGGACAGGGACCGGTCTTATTACTGTTGCATGGCCTGCCCGGCAGCAGCTGGGACTGGTACCGCCTGTGGCCGATGCTGACCGGCCAGTTCCGCCTGATCTGCCCTGACCTGCCCGGCTGCGGCGACTCCGATAAACCCACAGAGTACAGTTACCGCCTTAATGATCAGGCGCAAATGGTGCTTGCCTTACTTGCTCATCTGGGCATCGAGCAATGCCAGATCGTTGGCCATGATTATGGTGCCGGTATCGGCATGCAATTGCTGAACACAGACAGCAACATTCGGATTGGACGCTGCAGCTGGATTTCTGCCCGCCGCGGCGGTGATGCGCGCTACTTTCTCTGGCGTGAACTCTGGCTGGCCGGGCCATTGGGCCAACTGCTCAGCCATTGCATCAGCGAAGGTCTGTATGGCCGTTATCTGGAAACCCTGAGCGGCCCTTTCACGCCGATAAGCAGTCAGACCCGACAGGATCTGTGGCAATTATTGTGTGCCCATCAGGGGCTGCAGGTTTTGCCGCAGCTGCTGCACTATCGTTATGAACTGCCACTCAGCAGCGAAACCAGTATGGCCAGCAACAATGCGCAACAGTTTATCGACGGGGAATATGATCCTCTGAGCAGACACAACAGGAGCAACGGCTCACTGTGGATAAAAACCGGTCACTTTCCGCATCTGGAAGATGCCGAACATCTGGCGATGCTGTTAACGGAGTTTCACCGCGGACATGACGCCGGCAGTCAGGCGGTTTTTCAGAATCTGCGCAACGGTGAGTAACGGCAAAGAGCAGAGGAAATCAGAGAAAGCGCAGACTTTCAGCGGCAATAATGGCCAGCAACGCCAACACAAACCAGCCCCAGTGACGGAACACCGGCTGCGGCAACGGGTCGGTGATGGCATTGGCCTGATCGTATTCCAGCATCAGCCGCCGCCCGACTTCGTAATCAACATCGTTCACCAGCACCCGCACATAATTCTGCACCGGCAGCTCACCCAGACCACCCGTCAGGTGAGCCCCTTCGATAAATCCCTGAATACGGTGCTGCTCAAGCAGCCCAAGTACCAGATGGGCTTCCAGTGTATCGGCTGCCTGGTAAACACATTTCATTTGCCGACCTCGTGCATCAGGGATTCAGATAGGATTCTGCCCTGCTCAGCGAAAAACGGTAAATCGGATAAGGTCCGGCAGCGAGAATTTCTTCACGACTGTGGCCGATCACCTGATGCAAAGCGGAACAGGTAACATAAAGATAGTCGCCCTGACGGCTGAAGCCATCCGGCCAGCGCAGATCAACACTGCGCAACAGCGTCTGTAATTCACCATCCGGCGTGCGGCGTACAATCGCGGAGTGCTCGAGGTCCGACAAATAGACATTACCGGCAGCATCCACTGCCATACCATCGGTCATGGTTTTCGCGCCAAGGCTTTCGACGCGGGAACTGAGCGTTGCATGGGGCAATTCTTTATCAACAAGATCAGCCACCCGGATACGGTACAGCTCATCAGCCGCAACGGCGGCAAAGTACAGCCACTCATTGGCGTCATCCAGTGCGATGCCATCCACCCCCGGATTAACCGTAAATAGTCCGAACAGGGTCATCGCCTGGCCCTGCACCACGGGTTCAAATTCTCCGGCGCGCACGCTGGCGTCGCTCTGCAGCAGGCGGCGACTGCTGTTGCTGACACGGTCGTACACCACCAGAGCAGGAGTGCGCGCCAGCAGGCTGGCATCGGTAATAAAGAAATAACGGCCATCGGCACTGATGCGGAAATCGTTGGCGTGGGCGCCCAGCGGAAACACATCGCGCGGGAAGCGATAGCTGTGCAGCAACTCGCGGCTGTTAATATCAAACGCCAGCAGACGTACGCTGTTCAGCGCATGGCGGCCATTATCCAGCAGCCACAATTCATTATTGTGCAGGCGCAGCGACAGCACTTCATTCAGCGCATTCTCTTCGCTGCCACCGGGTTGCCACTCTGCAGAAGGGAAGGGGCTGACTTCGCCATCCGCCCATAAAGCGACGTTGGTTTTTGGTGAGGCTTCCGGGTGAAAGGTGAAGAAGATCCGCTGATCTTCGGCCACCGCCAGGTTGCCGGGAGGCTCAGGCAGACTGGCAACCTGCTCCAGCTCGGTCGACGGCAGCAGCGGTGCGCCACTGCGATCCGGAAATGAAGCACTCTCCACATACACCAGGCGCATCGCCCCCAGCAACAGGACCAGTAACAGCGATACAGCAATAAGCCAGCGACTGATCATGACGACTCCTTTGTTATTTTTAATCTGAACGGACAGTCATTCGCGCCGCACAAAGTAGCAAAGTTTGCCGCTCAATGGAAAACCTGCGCCAGCGTAGCCTCATAGCGGACGACGGTCATGCGCTACCCGCACAGCAGCACATAGGGTAAAGTGCCGCGTTTTAGCCGGGGGCCGGTGATCACGCCGGGCATGCAGTGGATCTCGATATTCTTTACCTCGATAACGAACTGGTTGTTATCAACAAACCCAGCGGCCTGCTGGTACACCGCAGCGAAATTGACCGCCATGAAACCCGCTTTGCCCTGCAGCTGCTGCGTAACCAGCTGGGACAGCGGGTGTACCCGGTTCACCGTCTGGATAAACCCACATCCGGTGTTCTGGCTTTTGCCCTGAGTCAGGAAATGGCCAGCCTGATCACCGATCAGTGGCGCCAGCGCGCCGTGGATAAACGTTATCTCGCCATCGTCCGTGGCTGGATGCCCGAGTTTATTCATCTTGATAAACCCATGGCGCCACCGGTCGATAAATACGCCAAACACGAAAGAATCAAACCCGAGCAGGAAGCCATCACCGATTTCCGTTCGCTGGCCCACGCCGAAATTCCGGTCTTTATCGATAAATACCCACAGTCACGTTATTCACTGGTTGAGTGCATTCCGCACACCGGACGGAAACACCAGCTGCGCCGCCATCTGAAACACCTCAGCCACCCGATTATCGGCGATGCCCGCTATGGCAAAGGCCGCCACAGCCGCTATTTCCGCGATCAGCTACAGGCACCGCGTTTGCTGCTGCATGCCTCGCAGCTGACGATGAGCCACCCTGTCAGCGGTGAAACGCTGGTGTTCAATGCCCCATTGGATGGCATCTGGCGACGTCTGGTTCAGCACTTTGACTGGTACGCAGCCCTGCCGGAAGCTCTGCGTTTTAATGAGCAGGATACGCCCCATCCATCGCTGGATTGTTTCCTGAATGTCACGGATGAGGACGACGAAGATGGCATCTGAAGGGCCGGAAAAATCATCCACAACGGCGCCGGGTCGCGCCGTTTCTGGCTTGCTTGAGGTTATCAACATTTTCTGTGGATAATTCTGTTGGAAAGTTTCTGATAAGTGCCCGGAATCCAGTACTGATGCGGCTCTGAGTCAGATTGGCTGAAATAACAACAAAAGCCAAATCTTATGTAATTCAATGAGTTATGCCATCCACCAGAATGTATTTCAGTTTTTTGACTTTTGAATGTCCGTTCAAAAAGCAGATACCACCGATGTGCATAACCCGTTCTCAGTGAGATTTTTAAGTCAAGAGGAAAAGAACGCCATTTAACGAAAAAATGTCCTCTGTGCCACTCCATCAGCGCCGTTTAAATGTCCACAGATTCTGTGCATAACTTTGTGAGTAAGCTTTTGGAAAGTCCCTGTTTTTCGCATAAACAGCGGCCTCCCGTTAGATTGTTTATTTTTTAACCAATATTAAAATCCCTTTACTTTCAACAACTTACAAAAATCAATAGCCCTTTTGCCTATTTTTGAGCCAAATTACCGACAAAAATACCGCAGCAACTCCTGATGTGCATAAGATGCATCATCTGAGTTCATCATGCGCCAAAACAGAGCCTGTTTGCGCTCCCTGCTGAAGCCTGCACGACAGCAGTCGGGAAAGGCTCTGCGCGGTAAGTAACCACTTCCTCTGACAATCTGTGGATATTTCCGGGGATAAAACCAGAGCAGAGCAATACGCTGATCAATATTTTTCTTTCGCCAGGACTGCGCAGTATCCGGCCTGTTCAGATAATTCTTATAGAAAACAAACGCTTATAAATTTTAATACAAAGGTACTATTTTTTGGCGGTGCAGCAGTGGCCGTCTGCGCGCAGTGTGCATAACTTTATCTTGCCGGCTGAATTGCGCTCTTTCGCCGTTCCGGGCATACAGGCATAAAAAAACCTCCCGCAGGAGGTTTTCAGGTACTTCAACAGGCTGATGCTGAAATCACATCACGCCGAGGCGACGGGCCAGATCATCCGCCGGCATATAGCCAGGGAACAGACGTCCATCATCGACAATAATGGCAGGAGTACCGGTTACACCCACTTCCTGACCAAGATCGTACTGGGCAGCAATTGGTGCACCGCAATCTTTGCTCTTATCCATCATCGCCACAACCTGCCCCTGCAGAGCGCGGTACTGGTCTTCCAGTTCAGAAGAACCACCGGACTGACGCAGGCGCTGACCCAGAATGCTCATATCACGCTGAGTATTCTTCATGGTGGTCATAGCCGCCTTACGGTCCGCCTGACACCAGACATAGTTAATCTTGCGGTAAGAGTCAGTCAGCTCGCCACTGCGCGGATCTTTGATACCGGCACGTGGATAAGCCAGATAACGCACGGTAATACCCAGTTCGTTCAGGCGCGGGATTTCCTGATGCAGCTTCTGGCAGTAGCCACAATCAATATCGGTAAAGACGTTGATCAGGGCTTTCTGCTCGCCCTTGGCTTTAAAGACCACGGTCTGTTTATCGGTGACGGCGGCCAGACGCTCAGCACGTTTCGGATTATTACGGTTCTGGGTGATATTCTGCGGACCTTCGGCACTCAGCTCATACAGCTCATCACGGTAAATAAAGTGGCTCAGATCCGGTGTCATATGCATCACAGACCCATCAATTAATACCACCTCCAGAATCTGGTTGCCTGCCAGAGGCGCAACTTCACGAACCTGCAGACGCGGACCGAAAGCCTGCACCAGCTTGGCTTCGACCTGCTTGTCGAGCGGCAGCGCTTTGTCAGCGGCGGCGCCCATTGCCGGTAACGTCAGGCTCAGGCCCAGCGCGGCGGCTAAAAGTGTTTTCTTCATTACTGCAACCTTTACGTCATCATTCAGGCTTGGAGGCCCAGAGCCCGTGTTTGTTCCGGGCC
Source organism: Thalassolituus hydrocarboniclasticus (assembly GCF_025345565.1). Lineage (NCBI taxonomy): Bacteria > Pseudomonadati > Pseudomonadota > Gammaproteobacteria > Oceanospirillales > Oceanospirillaceae > Thalassolituus > Thalassolituus hydrocarboniclasticus. Next base: position 2,940,526 of record NZ_CP054475.1, read on the forward strand.
CTACCCTTTCAAATGCGCCTGTCGGTGTCAAGAAAGTAAGTGTCAAACCAGACAGCAGTATATCAGCCGTACGTGCTTTTCTGATGACAAACCCAGCACAGATATAACAACAAACATAAAAACGGGCATAAAAAAACGGGCCAGAGGCCCGTTTTTCTGCAAGAGAAGGATTAAACCTTTTCTTTGATACGTGCAGACTTACCGCTACGCTCACGCAGGTAGTACAGTTTCGCCTGACGCACGTCACCGCGACGCTTAACAGCCAGGCTGTCAATCATCGGGCTGTGAGTCTGGAAAGTACGCTCAACGCCCACACCGTGGGAGATTTTACGTACAGTGAATGCAGAGTTCAGGCCACGGTTACGCTTACCGATAACTACGCCTTCGAACGCCTGCAGACGCTCACGGTTACCTTCTTTTACTTTAACCTGCACAACAACGGTATCACCGGTGCTGAATGCAGGGATGTTGTCTTTCAGCTGCGCATTTTCAATCTGCTGAATGATTGGGTTCTTGTTGCTCATTGTTCGCTCCTTAACAGTCTGCTGAGTTCTGTTCTAGCTCTTGCAGATACTCTGTCAATAACCTTTGTTGCTCGTTTGTCAGTTCCAGCGCTTCCAGTAAATCCGGTCTGCGCTGCCAGGTTCTGCCCAGTGACTGCTTAAGGCGCCACTGGCGGATCTTTTCGTGGTTGCCACTCAGCAACACGTCCGGTACGGCCTGCCCTTCGTAAACTTCCGGGCGGGTGTAATGTGGACAATCCAGCAAGCCTTCCATAAAGGAGTCCTGCTGTGCCGACTGGTCATGCCCCAGCACGCCGGGTACCAATCGGATCACGGCATCCATCAGCGTCATGGCAGCCAGTTCGCCACCACTGAGAACAAAATCGCCAAGAGACCACTCTTCGTCGACTTCGCGCTCAATCAAACGCTCATCAATACCTTCATATCGTCCGGCCACCAGAATCAGTTTGTCGCGCTGAGCAAGCTCTAACACGCCGGCCTGATCCAGCTTGCGTCCCTGAGGTGATAGATAAATCACCTTAGCGCCTTCCCCTGCTGCCGCTTTGGCTGCGTGGATGGCATCCTGCAGAGGCTGAATTTTCATCAGCATACCGGGGCCGCCGCCGTATGGACGATCGTCCACGGTCTGGTAGTTATCGTAGGCGAAATCACGCGGATTCCAGCATTCGATACTCACTTTTTCCTGTTTGACTGCCCGCCCGCTGACACCATGGTCGGTGAGTGCGCGGAACATGTCAGGAAAGAGGGAAATAACCCCAAACCACATAATTACAACACCGGGCTTAAAAATCCGGGTCCCAGTCAACCTGGATTTCACCGTTATCCAGATCAACCTCAAGAACGATTGTTTCTGCGTATGGAATCAGACGTTCGCGCTTATCAATGCTGCCTTCGCAACCTTTTACGCTCATCACCTGATTACCGCCGCCGGAATCAAACAGTTCTTTCACCTGGCCCAGCCACACGCCGTCGGTGTTAACCACCTTCAAGCCTTCGAGCTGGAACCAATAATGTTCGTCTTCTTCGAGTTCCGGTAACTCCGAAGTAGGTACACCGATTTCAATCTGGGATAACGCCAGAGCGGCATCCCGGTCGGTAATTCCTGCCAGAGCTACAGCCAACCCTTTTGGCTGGAGTTTGCTGTCGGTCACCTTGAATTCGCGCCACTGTCCGTTAATACGTAACAGCCAGGTCGGGTAATCCAGGATATTGGTCATGGGATCTGTGTACGAATACACCTTCACCCAGCCTTTAATACCAAATGCGGTGGTTACTTTACCGAGGACGGTGATTTCCTCACCCGCAATCTGGTCGTTCAACATCAGAACTCCGGTCGTCGCCAATTAAGCCTGAGCTTTCTTGGCTTGCTTCAGTAAGCTAGCTACGCGATCAGTTGGCTGAGCACCTTTGGCCAACCAGTATTCAACGCGTTCCGCATCGATGCGGAAAGCAACTTCCTGGCCGCGAGCAACAGGGTTAAAGAACCCAACGCGCTCGATAAAGCGACCGTCGCGAGGGCTACGCGCGTCAGCTACGTTAATGTGATAAAAAGGACGTTTTTTAGAGCCACCACGGGCCAAACGGATTACTACCATAGTTTCAGATCACTCCGATCGTTTATCAAGGGACAGGTTTTGGGATCGCCTGCCGTTCATCAACTCATCTGCCCCAACACCATTACAGCGGCATGTTATGCACGCAAACATGGCATCCAGCCAGACGAGACCTAATAAAAGGGCGCGTAGTGTATAAAATCTGCCCTGTTGCCACAAGCATTCATTCACGCCTCAGACAGCACTGTCTTTGAGCTTATTACGATACAGCCACTGTTTAACCAGCAGCGCGGTCAGCGGGAAGGTAAGAATGTACAGGCCAACCACCGTCCAGCTCAGATCCAGCCACCAGCCAAGTATCAGCGCAACGCCAACCGCCGAGTCAATCTGGTCGATGGCGATAAACCAGTAACGCTGATCCTCAGGCACCTGCCCCGGCGCAATGCCCAGCCGACGCTTAAACCAGGAGTTGGGAAACTCCCCCAGAATATAACCAACACCAGCCATTGCCCCGGCCAGCAGCAGCGAATAGCCACTCCACACGGTCGGCCACTCCAGCGCCTGAAATATCAGTTCCAGTGGCCACAGACAGAGCGCGCCCAGCGCCGTCAGCAGCGGCACCAATAAAACGCCGCGCCAGGTTTTGTTGGCACCAAAGGCCGATTTCCACACCGGCCGGGCAAAAGAAGGCAGCACATCATTGCTGACACACCACATATGCGCCACACCGCCAATCACCACCGGCACCTGCAGGTACAGCGCCATCAGCAGCGGATGCAACGGCGCCTGTGCGCCCTTAGCTGCCAGCGTGGTGGCGCACAGCAGTGAGAAACCACCCAGCGTAATCCACAGCATCTGTGCCAGTGAGGTGAACTTAAAGAACGGCCGGGCGCGCAGCATCTGTACCGAAAACCACAGCAGCACCAGCGCCAGCAGAGCTTTGATAAAGGCAGTCCAACCCAGCCAATGCTCCAGCAATACCAATGGCGCAATAATCAGCAGGCTCCAGAATACCGGCATGCCCAGATAGGCAGGACGGGCATTGCCCTTGCTCGCATCCTCAATATTGCCGGTCTGATTGAATACCGACAGACGGATACAGCCCGCGGCGACCATAGTCACCAGCGCCACGGCATAAGCACCATCAAAACCCCACTGCAATAAAATCAGCGCCGGACTGACCAGATAAATCAGCACGTCCATAAAACCATCGAGGTAGCGACCGAACTCACGGGTCAGCCCCCAGCGCCGGGCCAGCAAGCCATCCAGCGCATCGGCGGTCATCGCCAGAAACAGCAACGCCAGCGCCGTCAGAGTTTCCTGCTGCAGGGTAAAGAACAGCGCCAGCAAGGTCAGCGGAACACTGCTCAGGGTTATCAGATCAACCCGGTTCAGGCGGATAATCCAGCCACCGGCCGGTAAACTGTTCATAGTGAGGTACTCTCCGTTTTATTCCAGGTAACCACCCTGTCGGTACGGCCTGCAGCCGCCATCTGACGCAGCAACGGACGGTCAATCTTGCTGTTGTGGCGACCATCCACCGGCATGTACTTCAGCCGGGCAACCTGCCATTCGCCGGCTGGCAGCAAAGCCAGCAACGCACTTTTAAGGTTTTCCAGTGGCTCATCACAGCAGACAAATAACCAGCCCTGCTGCTCATGGCCAATCAGCGCGCTGCGCTGTACACCGGCCAGCGCATCCAGTTGTTGCTCCAGCCAGAGCGGCTGCAAACGGCGCTGGCTGCCAAGCTGCACCGCATCTTTTACCCGGCCGCTGAGCCACAGCCGGCCCCGTTCATCAAGCCAGCCGGTATCACCGGTACGGTGCCAGACCAGACCATCGGCGCGCGGGATTTTATTTTCCGCATCAGCCTGAGGGTTGTGGTAATAACCACGCAGCACATGATTGCCGGCCACCAGAATTTCGCCCTCTTCGCCCACGCCACATCGGCCGTCGAGCAGATCACTTTCATTAACCAGACGTTCATTGTTTGCAGGCAGATTGCAGATCAGCACATCGGTGTCTTCAGCAATCTCGCCCACCAGCAAACCGGCCACACCGGGCTGTTCACCACTGTGCAGATAATCCTGCAGCAGCAACGAGGCAATGGGCTCAGCTTCGGTGGAACCATAGGCAATGCGCGCATAGGCATTGGGGAAGACCTGCAGCAGATCGCGCGCCAGCAGCTGGCTGACCGGCGCACCACCAATCACCAGACTGGTGATCTGCGGTAAGGTCGTCTTACGCAGCAACAGCTCATCACACAGGGCGCGGAAATAAGCCGGCGCACCACTGATGCGGGTAACCCCCTGCTGCTGCCAGCGTGTCAGAACCGCAGCTGCATCTACCTGTGCCGGAGCAGCCAGATCCACCTGTGGCAAACAACTGCTCATGCCGCAACTGAGGTTATGCAGCACCATGACCGGGAAACACGGGCTGTCACGCTCGCCATCGGCATCCGGCCAGTGATGACGGATCGCCGCATGCTGAGCATCCAGGCTGGCATGAGTGCGGTCAGCGCCTTTCGGCCGGCCGGTACTGCCGGAGGTAAAAGAAATAAGACCGTGATCGCCTGTGGGAGGCTCCGCCAGCTGCGGCCATGTGCCGCTATCAACAGACGCCAGCTTGCCCTTAAACGCCGTCAGCGCTTTACTCAGCGAACGACTTCCTAACGTTGTCCGGTCGATACTGAAGCGCTTTAAAGACCAGAGCTCAGGAATCAGCCAGAACCAGCGCAACAGCGCCTGCATACTGACAATTGCCACCGGGCGGGCATCGGCCAGCGCCATACGGATTTTCTTGCGGCCCATGCCGGTATCGATAAACACCGCCACCAGACCGGAGGCCAGCAAACTCAGCACCACCGCATACAGGTCAACCGACGGCCGGGCGATCACCACCACCCGCTCACCGGGCTGCAACCCCTGCTGCTGCCACAATAACTGCAGCGCGCTCACACGCTGCATCAGCTCGCCATAGGTACATTGCTCAGCGCCCAAACAACGACGCCCCTGCATCAATGGAATATCCAGCGCCAGCCGCTGCGGATTACGCCGCGCCTCCTCAAGCACATGACGGCAGAAATTCAGCCCGCTCATATCAGCCTTCCTGAGCAGCCGCGCGGGCCAGCTTCTTGGTAAACAAACCGTACACCCGCACTTCTTCGCCGTTGTGGGCATAACGCAGTGACGGATTATCTTCGCGCACCAGAGCCGCAGCCACGCGCTGATAGTGAGGCGCCGCCCAGCAGGTCAGCTGCATCGACATCAGGGTGAACAGACCAGCCTGACGATAATCGGGATGAATAGCCCCGGTTTTCGCCAGCGCCAGACGCGGCTCAGGCAACAGTGCCGCATGCTGGTCGTAGCGGATATCCGCAGCCTTCATCAATGAGCCAGCAACCTGCAGCGGACTGTAATCCGGATAGCACAGGAAAAATCCGGCAATAGCACCGCTTTTATGCCGTACCAGTACCGACGACTGCGGGCAGAGCTTGCGCGCAAAAGGCTCACCACAGGCAGCGGCAAACTGTGCTTCGCTGATCGGGCTGTAAGCAAAGTTCTGGCGGAACATGCGGTCGATTAACGGATACAGCTCCGGCAGATTATTCATCCAGGTGTCGCCATCCAGACGGCTGACAATAAATTCACCCTGCAATTGCTGTAACGCCTGTGCCAGTGGTTTTTCCATCTGCTGCGCCAGTGCCGGTAAATTATTATTAATGCGGGTGTAATAGCGGTAATGAATGTCGTAACCCAGCGTCTGTAATTGCTCGCCATAACTGAGCGGATTATAGGGTTCGCCGGCAAATACCGGCCCCGGCATACCGCCCTGCTCGTCGGCCAGGCGCAAACGGTACGGGCCGTAGGTATTAAAATTAATCGGCCCGTAAATACGCTCCGCTCCCTGCTCGGCGGCCCAGCGTTCAAAGCGGGCGAATAAATCCCGCTGCGCATTCAGTACCGCGTCGGTGTCGCCGCTGTTTTCCCAGAAACCGAAATAGGCAACGGCTTCATCATTAATACGCTGCTCGGGATTAAAAAAACCGGCTAAACGACAACCTTCTGCGGTTTCTGCCCAGGCACGGCCAGTGCGGAAATAATCATTTGCCGTACTGAACTGACGGCGCACTGCGGCTTCGTCTTCACCCAGCCAGAAGGCATCGTCGCTGTAACGCTCACGGGCAATGCGGAAAAACTCATCACTCAGGTGCGGAATGCTGCTCATGCCACCGACTCCTCGGCCGCAGCCATCGTATCAGCAGCATTAAATTCCAGCCGTTCTACACGGCCACTGGAACCATCCATGCGCACCAGCTCCTGGTCTGCCAGTAATTTGGTTAACCCCGGAATACCCACCACCGCAGGAATTCCCAGCTCACGGGCCACCACCGCCGAGTGGCTGAGGGTAGAACCACGCTCCACAAGAATACCGCCAGCGGTTGGGAATAACGGTGCCCAGCCCGGATCGGTACGCACGGTACAGAGAATCTGACCATTTAAATTCAGCTCATCGTCCGGTGAAAAAATCAGCCGCACTTTCTGCTCAACAATACCCGGATAACAACCAGTGCCCTGCAGACTGCCATCAGCAGCTGCGGTTTCTTCCTGAGCGTGCGGGTATTCAAAGCGATTATTGCAATACAAAGGTCCGCGGGTGTGGAAATGATGCGGTGGTTCGTCCGCTGCGTAAGACGCAAACTCCGCACGACGGATTGCCACCAGCGGTTTTAAATCAGCAGTCACCGAGCGGCCATCGGCATAGGCGTAGATTTCTTCCAGAGTCAGATAAAAAATATCCCCGGCCTGCTCAAGTTGCGAATAAAACACCAGCTGCTCACCGAGCTGACGGAAAATATCGCGGTACAGTCCAAACATCCGGGTACGCGCCAGACGCATATTTTCGCGGTTGCGGATGGCATCGCGCAGGCGGCTTAAATCACGCTGGAATTTTTTTAAGCCACGGCGACCAAATTGCTTCTGCAACGCCGGCAATACCGCCTGCTCTGCTTCGGCACGGAAACGGGCTTCGTTTTCGGCCAGCGTTGCCAGGGTCAGATCGTCACGGCTTAAAAAGTTTTTCAGCACCGCAAACATAAAGGATGCGTCCTGACGCAACGTTACCGACTCCAGCTTCAGCTCGCCCATGGTGCGGTCGCCGTACAGTTCAATGTACTGCAGACAGCGGCTGTGGAAATCCGGAAATTTTAATTGCAGCAGAACCAGAAGCTGATCGTTTGGCTGATCTTTTAAGCACGCCAGCAATTCCGGCTGTGTGCGCGCTTCATCGCATAAACGCAGCAGGAATTTGGTAGGTTCAGTACTTTCGATGCCTTCTTCACCGGACAGCAGGTTGTTCTGCACCAGTGCCGGATTTTCTACGCCGAGTTTTTCCAGCCAGCGGTGCACCTTGCCATTCATCATCATTACGTAAAAATCGTTAACGATGGGCGTGGTCCAGTTATTCAGCAGGGTTTTATCCAGGGTACGGCTGAGGCTGATTAATGCATCCATGCTCAGGCTGTGCAGTTTATTACGCTCGACCCGGGCATATTCAGCGGCAAAGTGCGCGCGGAATTCGGCAACCAGATCATCCATACGGCGGAAACGGCTGAGCATGGCAAACAAGGCGCGCAACATCTGCGGCAGGCGTGCCAGTTTTTCGCGGCCACTCAGTTCACGGTCCTGAATCAGATCCACCGGATCGGTCAGGCCCATCATGCGTTCCATATCGGCTTTATTGGTACGGAAAGATGGCAGGAATAATAACCCGCGATACCAGTTATTAATGTTGTAATACACCCGGCCACGAATCAGGCCGAGCATATTTTCCAGCATATCCTGATGCTGCTGTACGACATTTTCACGCACACCCAATAAACGCAGGGTTTGCTCGTAAACGGTTTTATAAGCGCGGTTAGCAAAGCTGAAGGTCAGCGGTGTGGTTACCCCACAATAGGATTCCTGAATATTGGAATTATCCCAGACCTGCAAACGGTCGGTGTCGGGGTTCTGTTCCGGTAAACGCGTCACCGGACGTGCCTGCAGAATATAAAACGCACCGTCTTTCAGACACCATTCAATATCCTGCGGTGCGCAATAGGCTTCCGCAATGCGGCGTCCCAGATCACGCAGGGCAAAAATCTGCGTGTCGGTTAAACAGGCAACCGTACGTTTATCGGCGGCCACTTCGTGTTCGCGGGTGCCGCCCTGTTCAGCATCCTGCACCAGACACAGGTCTTTATCGTTGACCTGTACGCTGAGTTCATTGCTGTTTAAACGCACACTGATTTCATCGGCATTGCAATGGCCGGAAACAAGACCTTCACCACAACCCCAGGTAGCCGAAATAAAAGCTTCGCCGCGATCGCCGTTAACCGGATTGGCAGTGAACATCACCCCGGCCACATCGGCATCAATCATGCGCTGAATAATCACTGCGGCATTAATATCGGTCAGGCCCAGACCTTTCTGGATGCGATAAGCCAGAGCACGGGCATTAAAGGCACTCTGCATCACGGTAATAATGGCCGCGGCAATCTGCTCTTCACCACGCTGATATAAGCAGCTGTCCATCTGTCCGGCAAAAGACGCACCTTCAGCATCTTCACCCACCACCGATGAGCGCACCGCCCACCAGCCATGTGCCAATGCATCGCTGCCAATGGCTGTGCGCACGTCGTCGGTAATGGCAACTAATAAACCGCCATCGCGGATTTTCTGCTGAATCCCCTGGGCAACCTGCTCCAGCGCACTGCTTTCGGGTTTATCGCCCAGTGACGCCAGTTCGGTTTCGATCCACTGCTCAAGATTCAGCGAGCGTAACTGTGCACGGAAAGCCGCAACGGGTACCACCCACCATTGCGGCACCTGAAGACTATTAATGGCCAGAGTCTGGCGGCTTAAAAATGCCAGGTTAAAGGCTTTGCCACCGATCTGATCAGCACTCAGCGCTGCGGCCTGCAGCGCATCCAGACAATAATTAGCCGGGCTGTTTACAGTGTCTTTTTTCACAGGCTTTGATCTCCGTTTTCCAGACGCTGAATTTCCAGATCCAGAAGACGACGGAAGGTACGCACCACCCGCTCCATAAACGGATAATGACGGAAGGTATGTGCCATCACATACATAGGTACACGGTTAACAACCAGATCCCACAGTGTCAGGGTAAAGCCGTAACGCCATTGTGCGGCATCCAGCGTAACGCCGGCAGCCTGCTCCAGCTGTACACGGTGACGCTCAATTAAAGTTTCCACCAGCTGCGGATCAAAATCCGGATTCAGGGTAAATACCAGCAATTCAGCCAGATCGTGTTGCGGTGCCTGAACGGTCGCCAGTTCCCAGTCGTAAGCGCAGAGTGTCAGTTCACTACCCTGACGACGGAAGGCAATATTGCGCGGATTAAAATCGTTATGGATCAGGGTTTTCGGTAAGGCATCCAGCTGCGGATACCACTGCTCCATGCTGTACACGCGATCGCGGAAGCGCTCCATATCACCAGCACTGAACCATTCCGGGAATTCCTGCTGGGCGTGAGCACCAAGCATTTCCCACAGGCGGGTTTTTTCCAGCATATTGGCGGTATTCGGTGCGTCGCAGATCCAGTCCTGCGTCAGCAGCTCATCTTCGCGGTTCAGCCAGATACTGTGCACCTGAGCAATGCCATCCACGGCGGCATTAAAGTGTTCGGTCGTCCAGCCGGAAGTGTCGTCAGCGGAATCCATTAATTCCAGACCGTCGAGATATTCCTGCACCAGTACATAGGCTTCGCGTGAGGCATCCGCCCAGGCCATATAGGTGGTCGGAGCAACGCGGCGGAAACGTTCATCCTGCTGTGCCATCACTTCCAGTTCACGCACATGACAGCCACGGAAACCAACATGCTTGCGGAATTCGTTATAGGCGTGCGCCAGACGGGCATCACACATCGACGCCATAGAATTCAGCATCAGAATAACTTCGTCATCCAGAGGCTTTACTTTGACCATCACATCCAGCGGCTGATCGGCATCGTCCAGCGTCAGGCGGAACGGATAATGGCCAACCAGTTTATTGATTTTATGCGCCGTCAGTTCGGTAATAATACTGCTGCCTTTACCCGACAGGCTCAGGCTCTGCTGCGCACTGACCTGCACGTTGCGGTTTAACCCCTGAGATAATGCGCGGCTGAAAAACTCCGGATTTAAATCACCCAGCTTTAACCATTCTACCGGGCGGTTGCGGCCGAGTTTTTCGTGAGCGCGGGCAAACTGATCGCTGGCAATGGCCGACAGCGTGGATAAATCCAGCGCCAGACAGTAACCGGCTATCACTTCGGCCAGTTTATGCGCACAGCCGGGGCCCGCGCAGCCAATCATCTGCAGGCATTCTTTCTGCTGCGGCAGACTGGTGCCGCCGCCGACCGTACCGACTACCAGACTTGGCAGACGCAGCGTGGCATAAATCGCATTATCATCGGTCATTTCCATATGCAGCTGGCCGATGGCCGACTCGTGTACACAGGCAATGTCCTGACCGGTGGCGGTAAACATCGCACCGATCACGTTGGCGATATTAATATTCAGACCGACCATACCGGCTGCAATACTGCCGCCAACAAAATGGTTATAGGCGGTAAACAGTTCGCGCGCGCTGACTTTTAATACCTTACGGCAGACGTCATCGCTGAGTACGGCTTCTGCCAATACGCGTACACCACGACCACGCAGGAAAGAGTTATAGGTAACTTTTTTATCGTTCGAGAGGTTGGCCTCAACCATAAAGTTTTCGAACTCAATGCCTTCAAAAGCACGCATTTCGGCCAGAATCCACTGGCACGCCTGCCAGGTGCAGGTGGTGGTCATATTCTGACCCGCAGCATCACCGGTTTCATACACAAACTGTACGTGCACCGTGCGGCCCATTAATTCAGTATGCACTTCCACCAGATTGGCGTAGTTCGAATATTTACGGGTTTGGGCGGCAATTTCGTGCTGATGGTCTTTTACCCATTCGGCAAAAAATAACGCCGAAGATAAATCGCTTAATACGAATACCGGTACGCGCAGCATACGCTGACCCAGAACCCGCACATTCACACCACCGGCACGGGAAATCGCTGTGGCACCACGGGTAGCCGAAGCCACCAGAGCACCTTCAGAGGTTGCCATCGGCGCGTAAAATAAACCGTTCGCGTGTTCACCCCGAATATGCAATGGCCCGGCAACACCTACCGGTATTTCGACCGTACCGATTAACGCTTCAATATTACTGACCAGCGCTTTCGGATCGAGAGTAATATCCGCTACCCGCTCCATCGCGGCACCGGTTTCTGCGCGGACAAAACCCAGACGCTCCTGACGGGCCTCTTCGGTGTATAAACCACGCGCCGGTACTTTCGGCAACGTCAGTTCGTCGTATAAACGACCATCATCTTCTGCCGCACGCTGACGCAGGGCATAACTGATCTGCCACAGCTGACGGCTGTTTTCGGCAGCGTTTTCACCATCGGTATCGTTACGCAGTACCAGACGCCATAATTTAGAATTCTGCGCGACCTCCAGTTTGCTGATGATTAAATCGCGCAGCACATATTCTTTGTCGGCCAGAACCAGAGTCACCGTGGTAAAGGCAGCATCCAGCTGCCATTGTTCGCAGGGCTCGGCCAGCACGCATAAATGGCTTTTGGAAACATCCACGGCTTCGGCATTGCGCCAGTTATCACCGCACTGCAGACTTACGCTGGCGTTCTGTTCAGGGCTGAATTCATAACGGGCTTGAGTAGTATAAACGCGGGCCTTTTTCATACGGCAGCTCCCAGCAGGTGAATGTTTAATGCAGCGGCGATAATCACCACCAGATAGCCCAGCAACATCGTCAGGGCGACGGCTTTCTCGTTATTTTCACGGCCGCTTTCATGGGGGGATTGTTTGAATTTGAAAACAGCTTTAAGAGCCAGTACCAGAACCAGTACCAGCAATACGGCATAAACCACTAATACTGCGACATCCAGCAGCCACAGTAATACCAGCTGGTTCACCACCATGGCGCAGACCAGCGCAATGACCAGATTAGCGGCACCCTGCACGCCAAGGATGCGCGAGTAAGAATCGACCGTTTCGCGCTCTTCTTCCGGGCCACGGGTTTTACGGGTAATTTCAAAACAGAAGCCGCTGATAAACGCCAGGCTCATCATCGCCATTAAAGGTGCAGAATTCAGTAGCTGCATTACCGGCAGTTGTGGTTGTGCCATCGCCGCCAGCCAGAGCACGATCAGCGGCATAATCGCCATATGGCTCAGGGCATACAACAGCAAACGTTTTTCCAGCCAGGCGCCACAAAAAAATTCGGCGCCCATTAAACACAGGTAAACAAACATTACGGCCCAGACGATCAGGGTATCGGTACCCAGAAACAGGCTCCACAGCAGCTGGGCAATTACCGCAATAATGCCCAGACCTTTCAGGTGCGTCAGAGTAATGCGGCCACTCTGCAGTACGCGTTGCGGGTGATTTTTAACATCCAGCTCGTAATCTTTATGTTCATCAAAAATACGGATGGTTAAAAACAACGACCAGGTAACCAGACAGGCAACAATATCACTCCAGTTAAAAAACCATTCGCCCTGACTGGCGCGAACAACACTGGCAGTGACCAGATAAAGAATAAAAAACAGCAAGGCATTGGCGAACGGAAAACGTTCGTCCATCCAGGCGCGGATACGGCGCAGCAACGGCTCGCCGGCGATAACAGCAGAGTTAGTCATAGAGAGGTCTCATTAATTGAATAAATCAGAAAAATTCAGTCGCGATCCAACAGCATCAGCAACAAAGGTAAAAGAATAAGATCGGCCAGTAAGGCGACAATAACCGTCAGAGCCATCAGCCCACCCATGCCCCAGGTCGGCGAAAAAGGTGACAACAGCAACAGTGCAAAACCGGCGGCCAGTACCAGGCTGGTAATAATCATGGCCACGCCAACGGTAGAAAATGCGTATTCGATGGCCGCTTCGGTGCTTTCACCTCTGGCCCTGGCGCTGCGGTACTTGGCAAGAAAATGCACGGTGTCATCAACCACCAGACCAAGACTCATACAGGCAACAATACTCAGCCCCAGATCAACATGGCCGCTGATATAACCCCAGATACCGTAAGCCAGCAGTGCCGGCAGTAAATTCGGCACCAGGCTGATCAACCCGAGACGTACCGAACGCAGTACCAGCATCATGACCGCCGAAATTAATACCAGCGCCAGTAATGTGCCCTGAAACAGGCTGATGCTGTTACGGTCAGAAATCTGGGCGAACACCATATCCAGACCACTGCCCGGAGCAATACTCAGCGCCGGAGTATGTTCTGCCGCCCAGTCGAGCAGAGCCTGATCAAAGGCCACTAATTCACGTGAGGTACGCTTGAATAAATGCACGGTAAAACGGCTGGCGGTCTGATCAATAGTAAGACGCTCATTCAGACCCATACCAAAAGGCAGCGACATTTCGTACAACAGCATTGCCTGAGCGACCTGCTCATCGGAAGCGGGAATGCGGTAGTAATCTTTATCACCATCATGCAGCGCCTGATTCAGTGTCAGTAATGGCTGATGCAGACTGTCAACAAAACCGACTTCAGCAAAGGTTTCCAGATGCTCAGCCAGTTGCTGCAACTGTTGCATAGGCTCGGTACGGTACAGCGAGCCACCATCCTGTGCCGCAATGCGGTACTGAATAAAATTAACGCCGTTAAGTTTATCGTTCTGCAGATCCAGTGCCTGGCGAACCGCAAAGGATTCATCGTAATACTGATGCCACTGCTCATTGAATTTCAGCTGACTGACACCGGCTGCCAGTATCGCTGACACAATGACCGCCCCCAGCAGTAACGCCCGCGGATGCGGCTGCAATACCCGCTGCCAGAATGTGAGCAATAAGCCACTGAGCCATTGTCCGGGATGCGCCAGCGTCCGGCCCGGCTGTATTTTTGGCTGTGGTAAAACACGCAGTGCGGCAATAAACAGAGTCAGACTCAGCACCGCAGCTAACAGTGCGGCAAAAGCGACTAAATTGCCCAGGTCGCGATATGGCGGAGACTCGCTGAAATTCAGGCACAACAAACCAAGCGCAGTAGTAATCGAAGTAATCCACACCGGGCGGATATTGGATTTAACCGCTTCCGCCAGTGCAGGTACTTTGCTCATACCGGCACGCAGCCCATGCTGATAGGTCGCCAGAATATGCAGGCAGTCAGCAATTACGATAATCATAATCATCGATGGCACCACACCCACCACCGGAGTCAGGCGTGCCGTGGTCAGTCCCAGCGCACCGGCCCACCCCAGAGCACCAAAGGTCGCCATTACACTCAGCAACGTCAGGGTTAATGCCAGAAAAGTACCGGCGAGAGAGCGGGTCAGAAAAAAGATACCAGCGAAAATCAGCAGATAACTGGCCGGAATCAAGGCTTCCATATCGCGCTCTACGGCTTCAGCCAGCGCCAGATTAATAATCGCCGAACCAAACAACTGTACATTCAGATGTTGCAGGTCAGTTTCAGCGAGTAATTTACGGGTATAGGCGACCAGTTCGGCGGTTGCTTTTTCGTCACCGTCCGGCAATGAAAGGCTGACAATAATTAATGCCAGATCGCCGTCTTTATTGACCAGACGATTCAGCAGATCGGGTTGAGTCCGGATATATTCCAACTCCCCCGAAATATCCCAAGCAGACGCTTGCTCAGGCCGATAAAAATCATCGATATTAATATTATCATCAGCAGACTGAATACGCTGATAATTGGTAAGGGAATCCACCCGGCGGGCGTAGGGAATTTCCCAGGCGACCTGGGTAAGTTGTGCAATTTCATTTAACGCACGGGGATCAAGCACAGTGGCCGACGATGATGGCTGCAACAGAAAGGTCAGCGTATCCTGTTTATTAAAATCCTTTTCAAGCTGCTCAAAGCTCAGCAGCTGCGGATTATCAGCACTGAAATAAACCCGGAAGTCTGATACAAATGACAGCTTTGTCGCCCCTGCTGTCAAACTTATTATTAGTATTATGGCGGCAACAATAACCAGCCACGGATAACGCAGTGAGAATGACACGATAAAATCCTTTTAGCCTTGCTAAAAAAAACTGGCACATCGTTTGCCATCAGCGGCTTTAGAATAATCGTTGTAACAATGCCCGGAACGGCCGCGGATATTACCCAGAGCATTCCCTTAAGGCCAGAGACAAGAACAGAAAAAATAAGAATTAATGCAACTTATCCGACAATTTTTCCCTGAGGACAAAGAGCATCCGGAATGCAATCACGCATCCGGACAATATTGCTCACCAATCAGGACAACTGCGCAATACTCCAGACCTTGTTAACAAATATATAAATATAATAATAAAGAATTATATAAACAGATCCGGGATAGATAATTGCAGCAAAACGGGCCGCAGGAAACTTTTGGATAAATTCAGGTTTACCGGCCAGTTGCAGAACCGGTAAAAAAAAGCCGCAGCCGGAAAATTCCGCCTGCGGCTTTAATAATAACCGGCAGTATCAGTGAACAGCGGCTTCAGCAGCAGAAGCCTGCTTATCCGCCGGACGAATGCCAAGCGAGGCAAGGGCAGCAACCATCAGTGCCAGACCAAGTACAAAGAAGGCTTCGTTATAGGACATAACCATGGCCTGTTGCGTCACTTCCTGCATCAACAGGCCATAACTCTGCTCAGCAGCACCACCGCCACTTTCCAGCGCACCACCGAGCAGGCGCATATACTCAATGACGTTCTGACTGCCACTGACCAGCGTCTGTTTAAGCTCAGCCAGATGGTAATCGGTGCGCTCTGACAGCAGGGTTGCCAGCAAAGCAATGC
The DNA here is from genome assembly GCF_025345565.1 of Thalassolituus hydrocarboniclasticus. Taxonomy (NCBI): domain Bacteria; kingdom Pseudomonadati; phylum Pseudomonadota; class Gammaproteobacteria; order Oceanospirillales; family Oceanospirillaceae; genus Thalassolituus; species Thalassolituus hydrocarboniclasticus. Next base: position 2,956,445 of record NZ_CP054475.1, read on the forward strand.
CCACAGCACCACCCAGGTTACGCATGACGTTAAACAGGGTCGAGGCTGACGGTGCATCTTTGGGATCGAGATTCTGCGACGACATTATCGACAGTGGCACCATAATAAAAGGCTGCCCCAAAGCACGGACCAACAGTGCCGGAATAAGATACGAGCCATTAAAGTCGATACTCATATGCATATTCATCCACATACTGCCGCCGACCACAAAGAAGCCGAACGCTACCAGATATTTGGCGTCAATAAATTTCAGCAAACGGGGAATCAGCGGAAAGAAAGGCAACTGTGGAAAACCGACCCACATTAATACCAGACCAATATCCAGCGCCGTATAGTCATGTACCGATGCCAGATATAACGGCACCAGATACACCGAGCCGAATAAACCCGCCCCCAGAACAAAGTACGCCACACAGGCGAGGGAAAAATCCAGGCTGCGGAACAGGCGCAGATCCACCAGCGGATGCTCCGTAGTCAGCTGCTTACGCACAAACAGCAACAGACTCAGCCCCGACACCAGTGCCAGCCAGCGGATATATTCGGCGTCAAACCAATCGTCGCGCGCGCCTTCTTCCAGCATGATCTCCAGACAGCCAAGACCAAGCGCCATGGTCACCATGCCGAACAGATCGATTCTTTTAAGCTGTTCCGGGTCGCCTTCTTCTTTATCCAGACCCGCTGCCAGCAACATTAATACAGCAATACCGGGAATAACGTTCAGATAGAAGATGTAGTGCCAGCTGAAGGCTTCCGTCAGCCAGCCCCCCAGCGTCGGACCAATGGTTGGTGCGAAGGTCGCGGTAACACCAAACAACGCCATACCCACAGGGCGCTTATCCAGCGGCAGCAGGGTAATAATCAGGGTAAAGGCCATCGGAATCAGCGCGCCGCCACTGAATCCCTGCACGGCACGGAAGACAATCATCGACTCCAGATTCCAGGCAAAGGAACAGGCCAGCGAGGCAACAATAAAGATGGCACCATTCCACAGCAGATAACGGCGCGGCGATAACCAGGCAGCAAAGAAACCACAGAGCGGAATAGCGATCATTTCGGCGACCAGATACGAGGTCGCAATCCAGGAAGATTCTTCCAGCGTCGCGCCCAGCGCCGCCTGAATATCTTTCAGCGATGAGTTGGTAATCTGGATATCGAGAATGGCCATAAAGGCGCCCAGCAGAGCGCCACTGATGGCCAGCCAGTGCTTGGGAAAGCGCTCGCTCATTCAGTAAAAACCGTCACTTCCAGCGACATGCCCGGACGTACCGCGCTCAGATCCTGATCGTCATCAAACAGAATTTTTACCGGTAAACGCTGAATCACCTTGGTGAAATTGCCGGTGGCATTTTGTGGCGGCAGCAACGCAAATTCAGAGCCGGTGGCGGCAAAGAAGCTGTCGATATGGCCTTTCAGTACTTTGCCACCCAACGCATCCACGTGAATATCAACGGCCTGACCCACCGCCATAGCGGCAACCTGGGTTTCTTTAAAATTGGCGTAAACCCAGATCGGTTCAGTCACCAGACTGAGGAGGCGCACACCCGGCTCAACACTCTGCCCCACCTGCACCTGACGGCTGGTTACAACCCCCGCACGCGGCGCACGTATAGTGGTGTAGTCCAGCTCCAGCTGCGCGCGCTGTACCGCCGCCGCAGCCTTGGCCACATCAGCAGCCAGCTGTGGCTTCTCACCACTCAGTGTCACCAGATTGGCCTGCTGTGCCGCCAGCTGAGCCTTGGCCTGATTTAATCGTGCCTGCGCGGCGGCTTTGTTCAGCTCTGCGGCATCCAAATCATCCTGCGACACATATTGTTTGCCCATTAACTGCAACAAACGATCAGCCTGCTGCACCGTACGGCGCCATTCGGCATCGGCGGCAGCCACGCTGGCACGGGCGGCGACAATCTGTGACTGCTGGGCGTTTTCACGGTCGGCCAGATGCACCAGACGCGCTTCTGCCTCGGCCTGCACCGCCTCAGCCTCAGCCAGTTTCGCCTGATACAACGCCGGGTCCAGCTGCAACAGCACATCACCTTCGGCTACCAGACGGTTGGCCGGTGCGGGGGTCGCTGTTACCGTCCCCGGAATACGGCTCATAACCGGCACAATATCGGCCTTCACATAAGCATTATCGGTATCTTCACGGCCCTGATGCCACCACCACCAATAACCACCGGCCAGCAACAAAGCTACGACCAGAATGCTGATTTTCTGTTGTTTGGACATAAAAAACCTGAAAAATGGGCTACGAAAATCGTACCAGTCTAACGGTAATGTGTTCAGTGTAAACAGAGGTTTTGTAGCCAAACTGTTCCATTATCAGAACAGATTCTGGCCGATTAGACACCTTCAGAGGTTAAATGAGACATAGCATGACCTGCACCAGCCAGATAAGCGCCAGGCCGAAGCCAGAGCATACAAAGACAATATGGCGGCAACCCCGAATATATACCGCTCACAGTCTCCCACGATTGATCAGACTAAAGAGCACGATATCGCAACCACGGCCTGCATCGGTTCTATAGCATTCCGGTCGGCGGCTAAAACAAATACTCCAAACCGGCCATCAACACATCCACCGGATTGCGCTGGCCATTTTCCTGATAAAAAGACAGATAAGCAGACAACCGATAAGTAAGATAGGTGCCGCCCTGCAAAGCAACGCCCTGATTAACGCCACGGGAATATTCAGCCTTCAGGTAGGAATAACGATTGGGATACCAGGTTGCATAGTAACGCCAGAGCTCTTCGTCAGAGGATCGCTTTACAGAGGTTTTTGCATTCAGAAGGCCCGGAAAGTCATCGGAGGCAGGGTCAATCAGACCATTGAAATAATTAAGGTCTGAGATCTCTTCACTAACATCAGCAGTGGCCCAAGCCATACCCGCCGATAAATATGAGCCATCCGGCATGCGGTCGGTATACATCATTGCTAATTCATCTGACGTTCGGCCTGCGACAGACTGAAGATAATAGTGATTACCGACTGTCGGAAACTTATATGGCATAGACAAGCTTTCAGCGTATTTGTACCGCACCGTTGAATCATTATCTGTACGGCTGAAACGCACAAAAAACTCATCGATATATACCCCCAGAGACTTAATATCTATCGACTGATCCGCCATCGCATCCTGACGGCCAGAGAAGTTTACCGCCACATCCACATCGGCATCCTGCATCTCTGATTTGGACCAGCTGAATACAAGGGGGCTTTGCGCTGAGGCCAGTGTCAGTCCTTTACCGAGATAATGACTGCTGACATCAATTCCTGATGCCTGAGTAACCGCGGTACGGCTCAGATATACCGAACTGCTGCGGTTAAAATACTCCTGCAGTCCCATAGGGTAATCGTTACGGGCATTCACTGGCGAAAAGAATATTTGCCCTCTCAGCATCCGGCTATCGGTCTCCATGCTGTCTGAGTCGGAAGAACGGATCTCATAACCAACCCGGGCACGGTATTCAGATAACCCATCGGCAATAGCAAAAGGAGCAACAAAAGGCGTAAAAACAAGACTGCCCAGCAGGGCAAAACGAAAAGCACAACGAAAATCCATTAGCGTACAGCGTTCCTGATTCCTTCAAGTCTGCGCGCATTCTATAGACAATTGATGTGGAAAAACAGCAGCAGCCTGTCGGGCTTTCAGCCGTGCTGCCGCAATATGCTTTATAAATCCTTCAGAATATCCTGACGCTTCGCCTGATATTCTTCTGCACTGATCAGACCTTTGGCTTTCAGCGATTCCAACACCAGCAAACGCTTCTCTACGGTACTCCAGCCTTCAGCACCTTTTACTACTGTTTCCGCAGTGGCAGCCGCTGCAGCACAACGGTAATAATCCGCCGACACTTTGGTGGCAACTACGGTTTTCATCCCGGTCAGCGAAGGTTTTTTACGCCGGCTTTCTTCGCTGTCACCCATCAGCAGCGCATCCGCTCCGGCAGCAACCGCCTGGGTCTGGTGCCAGTTCAGACACTCTTCCGCCGCCAGTCTTGCTTCCGTAGAGCATTGTTCCTGCGCCAGCCATGTACAACCAGTTTCCTCACCAGCGGACAGCACCCTGATGTTATCCGCTGCGCTGGCAAAGCATGGCAGCAGAACCAGCATAAGCATTCCTGTTCTGATCATTTTTGTTTCCCCACAGTATTCACAGCAACTTTATCACAGCTTTACCGCTACCTTAGCAACTGCATTGAAGAGCTGGCAGCATATAAATACAATGCCGCCAATGAGGCACAGCCTGACTCCACAATGGTCTGACATCACCTCATATACTTATTATTTCAAGGACGTTTTATTCTCAATGAAAACACTGTTAGCACTCCCACTGCTGTTACTCCTTACCGCCTGTACTCACTATTCAGTATCCAACGTCAGCCTGCTGCACAATGAACCTGTTGCCCAGCCTGCACAGACCCAGCCATTCCTGCTGAATATTGACGCTGATAAAAACTGCTACAGCAGCCGGGTGGGACAAAGCATCCGTACAACCTGCTCTAACAAAGGCCGCATTCAAACCATTGTTGCGGCATTCAAAGAACAGGGATTAGCGGCCAGACCGCCGCAGGAAAATCAGCCTGCGCCGACCATCAGCGTCAAAGTTGACAGCATCAACAGCTTCGTTGAATACACCACCGGTTTCTTCAATATCATTACCCTTGGTCTGTCACCGCTGTATCACTACGATGATTATATCGTGACCTATAAAGATGCCGAAAACGGCGTCGAAATTACCGACAGCGTACGGGTGTCATCCTACTCAGGCTGGTTCTCATTATTTATGTCGAATCCGGAAGATCTCGGACGCGGCGAAATCAAACTGCGTGCAGAAAAAAATCTGATCCGCTCCGTTGTCAGCGAAATCAAAACTGCCGAGTAACAACCACAAACTAACAACCGCAGAGCCATTTATTTCTGCAGGGCCGCCAGCCATAAGCTGGCGGCCTTGCTATGGAATAGCTGATATCCTGCAGCGCAGAATACGGCCGGATGAATATTATCAACATTCCGGCCAAACAGATTCTGATAAGAACTCCCCCGTCTCTCCTCAGCCTAGAATGCAGCAGAAGAACAATTCCGGATCAGCCAAAAGGCTGCATGCACAGGATTACAGAGCAAACAATCTGTAACCAAACTCAACGCTTCGCTCAACATTTGACCTGAAGATATATACAAACCAATACATTTGTGGCAACAAAACTGACAGAGCATCGCGTAAGGATGATCCGTCGCCTTACTTACAACGTAATTCTGTGAGCGAAGCCTCAATAATAAGCAGGTAGGTATCCGGCCAAACTGTTACTATTTTTCATACCGATTGTCCCTGTATCCCGGCACAATAAAAATCACGAATAAGATACAAAGCATTACTTATAAGGAGTCTTCATGAGCATCGAAAACTGGCTTCACCTTCTGGCAAAACACGATGGCTCTGATCTTTATCTGAGTAAAGGTGCCCCACCATGCGCAAAATTTCAGGGACAGTTAAAACCAATAAGTCGCGATGTTCTTGGTCCTGGTGATATTGAAAAAATTGCCTATTCCATTATGTCAGAAGCACAACGCAAAGAATTTGAAGATGAAATGGAACTGAATATGGCCATGTCTAATTCTTCCGGCCGCTTCCGTATTAATATTTTCAAACAGCAGCACGAAGTGTCGATGGTGGCACGTAATATCAATACCGAAATTCCCGATATCGCCCAGCTGAATCTGCCACCGGTACTGAAAGAAGTGATTACTGCCAAACGTGGTTTAATTCTGTTTGTTGGCGGTACAGGCTCCGGAAAATCCACTTCGCTGGCCGCGCTGATTGACCACCGTAACGCCACTACCTACGGCCATATTATTACCATCGAAGACCCGATTGAATTTGTGCACAAGCACAAGAAAAGCGTGATTAACCAACGTGAAGTCGGTACCGATACCAAAAGCTATGCCGCAGCGTTAAAAAACACCCTGCGTCAGGCACCAGACGTGATTCTGATTGGTGAGATCCGTGATGCCGAAACCATGGAACATGCCCTCGCCTTCGCCGAAACCGGCCATCTGGCCATTTCCACTCTGCATGCCAACAATGCCAACCAGGCCTTTGAACGTATTGTGAATATGTTCCCGGAAGAGCGCCGCAATCAGATTCTGCTTGGTCTTGGCCAGAATGTGCGCGCCATTATTTCCCAGCGCCTGATTCCTACCATCGATGGTAAACGTGCAGCTGCCGTTGAAGTGCTGCTGGGCAATAAAACCGTAGAAGATCTGATTATTCGCGGTGACTTCCCATCCATTAAAGAAATTATGAACAAGTCCGAAAACCTCGGCATGCAGACTTTCGACGGTGCACTCTACCATCTGTACAAACAGGGCAAGATCACTCTGGAACAGGCACTGAAGAACGCCGACTCTGAAAACAACCTGCGTCTGCGCATTAAACTGGGTGATAACAAACCGGAAGCAGCTAAGCCTGCGGCGGCAAAACCAGCGGCCCCTAAAGCCGCTCCCGCCACATCCGGACTGGAACTCAGCCTGATGGATGACAGCAGTAAAGAAGAGGCTTATGCCTGATTAACGGCATACAGTCAGATAATAAAAGCGGGTCTGATGGCCCGTTTTTATTGTTCGTTATTCCGACTGGAGAATCAGCCAGGTTCCGGTAAACATTGCAGCCAAAAGAAGAAAAATACGATATTCTCGGCTCCCATATATTTACAGGAGTTTACTATGCAAAGGATTCTGCTTCTTCTGCTCGCCGCAGGCGCTGCTTACTACGTGTTCAACCCTTCATCTTCCGCAACAACGCCATCAGCGGCGTCCGGCAGGGTGTATATCGAGCCCGGAGCCTATCGCAATGTTCAGGTTGAGCTGTACGCCACCGACTGGTGCCCTTACTGCAAGCAAGCGCGGGCCTTTATGGATAAAGAAGGTATCTCCTACATTGAGTACAATATCGAGCAGGACCCGGCGGCACTGAAGCGGCAGAAAGCATTACTTGGTGACAAGTACAACCCGAGCAAAGCCAACGTTCCCTTTTTTGTCGCCAATGGCCACACCAAAAAAGGCTATAGCGAAGCCCGCTTTATTAAATTTCTGCAAATAGCTGCCGCGGCGCCGAAATAAGCGCACACGACAAAAAACAGCGGAAGGGATTAACGTTAAAAGACCGTCACAGATTCCAGCCGGTCAATGGATTCGCCCATAGTAAAACTGAATGGGCGACCCATTCTCTCAGCTGCCATAAAGCGGCATTTCTCTTTCAGGTTTTGCATCGAAAAATAATTCACCTGCCTGCTCTGATGCTGGACAGTACCCATGGTGCCAAGCTGAAATTCCACCGCACCGATCTCTTTACGGTACAGCGCAACACTCTCGCTGTTGATAAAGGTGGTGGATAAAAGCACCTCTTTGTTGTCGAGCTTAGCCTGCATCGCCGGAGTTGTATCACCCAGAGTGACAGTGATATCCACCGGAATGTTATAGCGGCTGTGGGAGCTCTCCGGGCGGCGTACCAGCACAATACCTTGCGGTATAGGCGACGCCTTGTCGGCGGTATTGTCTGCTGATGCAGTCGACTCTCCGATCGCTTCTGCTGGTCGATAAATCACATCGACATCGGTAAAAGGCAGTGCCGGTGACATATTGACGGCAACAGAACAAAAAGCCTCGCCTTCGCTCTCGCGTGAGCCTTTTAAAGCCGCTGCATACATATCCCCCAGGCTATACGACAAGCCAATAATCGCATCATCTATGCTCAGCTGCGTGCGATACTCTGTCGCCAGGGTTTTAACGTCTTCGCGGTAATCCTCAGCGTCTGACTTGATCTGTTCAGGGCGCAGGGTAAGGTTCAGATAAAAGTCATCGTCGCGGGCTTTAATAATACTTTCCAGCGCGTCACGCAGAGCATTTTCCTGCGCTGCGGATAAACCAGCAAACAGCGGCATATTGAGCACCATGGTTCTGCCGCTGTAGTCGTCCTTATCGTAGCTGATACGCACGGTATCCGGATCAATACCGGCCTCTGTCAGCAATGCGATAACGCCTTCACGATATACGGGTTTAATACGGCTGCCGGTATTGTAATCCACCCGCTCTGCCACAACCGAAGTCGCAAATTTCAGTTCGGCAATATCGCTGCGACAACCTGCTGACAGTGCAGCCAATACCAGTACAAACAGAGAGACCACGCGCTTCATGCAAAATCCTGTGCGTTTGAATAAGCCCGGCAGTGTAATCGCGCGCACCAAAGCGGGTAAAGGCAGAGAGCCGGAAAAGCATCTGTTACTGACCAACTTAATTATAGATTTGGGACAGGAGCCGCAATCTGCCAGCTTCAGCCTGTGTTTAGCCTCTGCCAGACCCGCACCTGCCGTCGCTGGCCTGGTCAGTCGTCACGGTCACTGCAAGGCAGCAGGATGAGAGAAGAAAGCAGAGAAGAAAGCAGAGAAGAAAGCAGAGTGGAGGGGCTGCCCGTAAAAACCAGACACCCATTGCGATACTAAATTCTTACAACCGGTGTCTGTTAGTGTTAGAGAGTCTTAGAGTGGGTGTCTTATTAGTATCGAATACTGGTTTACAATACATCATAAATAGGTGCCCATCGATAGACTACTTATGGCCTTTCCGCTGCCTCAAGCCATGTTTGAATCTCACTAACACCAACAGACAATAAAGCATCCTGAAGAGTGACAACTCGTTTCAGAAAATCTCCATCATCGGACTCTTCCAGCTCTTCGGCGTAGGCAAATAGTTGGTTCATTAGTTGAACAAGATTATTATTGTGGTCATATAAGTGGGGCTTCCATTTTTGCAGCTTTGAGATATATCTCTCAGCGCACTTTAAAGCTTTAGCTGGGTCGGATTGGGCTATGAGATTTAGCCATTCGTTAATTTCTTGAAAATGATCTCTATTGTTGTCTTGGTTCCGCCTTATCTCCAACGAGCTAATAAAGCTATTAAATACCGACTCGCTGAAGTTAATAGCGGGTTCGTTATCACCTAGCAGCCCTGCAAAATCATCACTGGCTAGTATTTGTATGTTGTCGTTTTGAGAAAAGGCGGCAATTATCCCTTTCAGGCATATTTCTGGATGAAGGTTGAAGTTTTCTCGATGGGACCATACATCCAGCGCACCTTCCCAGGCACTGGTACTGTTGAGTTCTATAAGTTTCTTAATAAATTCTTCAGATTGAATAAATCCGCTTAACCCTGAAAGAGCAGATATGCGCCCCCATGTAGCCCGCGATTCCGCATCTGAGCTAGACTTTATTTTTGCTAAATAAGGTTCAACTTTCACGAATTCATTGTGGTAGCTGTAGTATAGGAATGATTCGGCATAAGGCCATAATTCGGGGCAGTGTTGCATAGTACGTTCAAATATTTCCCATGCCAGTTCCGGTGCATCATTCTTCAGGTAAGGCAAGCGGCGAAGAATCATTGCCTTTACAGCAGAAGATTCTGATTGCGCAAACAATTTCAATGCAGAAATTGTCAGCTCAGAGTTATCACGTCCTGATTCAGAAATTTCGGTCGCAAGAACCATAATCGCATCGGCTACAGTGCCAGATTTCATATTAATTCCGTCATGAATTAATCCCAATCTGGAGTCATTCGAGTGGAACCGGTCTTCGGAGATATAAGCAAACTCCAGCATTTGAAATACAAGCTTATCTACAAGGTGTGCATCCTTGATCACATATGCGCAGGCTTCCAGTGCCTTGGCTTTGCTTCTTGTCCGGTACCAGTGACTTGGATGCCTTTCCAATTCTTCAATTACCTGTTCAGCAAGCCAGTGTTTATCAGGCTGTTCGAGGGCCTCCCAATTTTGGCCTGGTCTAAGATTGCCGTAGAGGTATCTCAGATGGCTGGAGAGTCCATCAAGGATGGATTTTCGGAACGCTGAGGCTAAGCAGTGCCAGTATCTAATCAGATAGTTGATAAACCTGATGGGTTGCCTGGAAGAAGCTTCTTCTAATTGGCGCTGAACTTCCTCTTCTCCGCCGACCAGAAAATCATCAAATCGACCTGCATAGCCTGAGTAGTGTGCCAGAATTTTTAGTAATGCCCCATCTGAAGTATCAATGATCAACTCATAAGAAAATGGTGCTCTAACAAAACCACCTCTGCAGTAAATATCTGGTTCGCGAATGTAATTCCCATTGAATTTCTCATACGCATCAAGAGTTTTCTGATTCGAGTCGGTACGAAGGAAGTTAGGCAGAGCTGAGATATAGGAAATCTTTTCTTTCGATATCCATGTAATATTGCTGTCCGGATGGACTTCATCTTCATAGAGTGATTCAATCACCTGGTTAAAGCTAGTTATGGCCTTCTCATTAAGGTGGATGGATGATATGTTTATCAGAGTTCCTATTTCAAAAGATATTCTGGATCTAAGTATTTTTTCATTAAGAATAATTCGCTGGGTAATATCTATGTTTTTTTCTGGGGCTGCGGAAAGAGCTTTTACCAAAAAATAAGTTATGGCTAAGTCGTTGCTTTCAGATAATGGAAGTCGATTTTCTTGCCACCATCGCGTGTGATTTTCGGCATTCACGGTGATCCCATATTCAATGGCATCAAACAGTACGTTTACATCATCGTATGGACTCGTTCCTCTCTCGGAGTGAGTCTTTTCATAGGAAGTGTAGTCGAGAAAATATCTGAACAGTCGAGGCCTTTCGTACTTGTACTCATTTAATAGTATATGGGCCCAATTATTGATTGTCTTTATGGCCAAAGTGAGTAGCGTCGTTGACTTGGCCATTCGATTTTTCAAGAAATCTATATTTTTGTTGCCAAACTGGTGCGGTCGGCAATTCAATGTTTTTTCAAGTCGGTAATGGAGTAAATTCTCAGGTTTCACTGCTCCAGTGATGTATCCCCACAGCTCCTGATCCGTCAAAACTTCCGCTTCTACGCATTGAGCTATGGTTTCCCCAAGAAAATCTCGATCACTATTCAGGTTTTTAAGTAGCTTCAACACCAGTGGTTTGGCTAAATGTAAGTGTTCAGCCCTGAGATCTTGCAAGCAGAAAGAGACCTGCCTCGCCAGGTTATTAGTTTCTATCCAGCTGCAATCCATTGCTTCTGTCCAAAGAGGAACAATGGCTTCAGTAGCCTCATTCAGCCATTGGCTGATTCGATAGAGATATCCTTCCAACCCTTCTTGATCTTTCGCTTGTTTCAAGTTTGGTAAAAGGTTCTGCTGCCACATATGGAACCAACTGATGTGTGCGCTATGGGTATAAATAACCTGAAAGACATCCTTGTGCTGGTTCCGCAAATCCCGTAACAACGGCCAATCACTTTGATCAACTGGCTGCTGTGCGAAGGTTTCAGCGACCAAGCGACGAAGATGAAAAGGAAAGTGTCCGGTTAATACCGCACGAAGTTGTCCCCTGAACGCCTTCTTCTCTCCTAATGCGAGTTGGTTAACAAAACTGCGAATACTGGGTCTGACAAAAGGAACCGGTGGTAACCCGGTAATAAATTCCTTCAGAGAAACATCTTCACGAATCGCATTACTGATAACCAAAACATCCAGCAGGGTTTGATGACCAAAGGTCAGTCCGTTGTCATGAGTTTTCTGGAACAGGCCGAGGCTCAGTAGCCGCCTTAAAACGGCTTCTGATCCTGAGAATTGCTGATAAGGAATAGATAGCGCTCTGGCTTCCAGCATTCGGCGAGCCGCATTCTCCACGTTGACCATGGCTTCGTCGCCAAGAGCAGTATCACTCTGTACAAAAACAGTGAGATATTTTTGGGCCAAATCCTGACTGGTGATCACGTTGAAGCTGCCAGACTGCTTCGCTAGTTCTACGTAAAGATCCAGCTCTCTGGGGTTGGTAACAAGCGTTTGGGTTGTTTGATCAATCGTTGAAGTATCAATATCCAGATCGGTGAGAAAAGGTTGGACCTGCTTCTCCCAATCCAGCGGTGGTATTTTCAGTTCCTTGTCCCAGACCTTTTCGCTGATGCGTCGATCATATTGGCGGTCAAAGTCCCTACAAGCGGTGATGACTGTAAGATTGGGAATATTTTTCAGACGATCTATTTGCGCCAGAAAATAGGACAACACATTGTGCTCGCGAGCTATCGAGAGCACGTCCAGAGAATCGATAATGACGACCACTCTGGAGAACTCAGCTTGACGAGCCGCTTGTTCAACCCACTGGCTTGATAACCCTTGATGATGTCTCTCCTCCGTGTTTGTCGCTTCGGAAAATTCTCTGGACTGAATAAACAGAGAAATAAAACCGTTCTGGGATTTGGCTCTTTCTTCCAGTGCTGCCTGTAGCTGAAGCATCAAACAGGTTTTACCTGAACCTGGCTGACCAGTGATCAAGATGGATGAGGCGTTGGCCTCTATGGCCTCAAGTACACCATGCAGTGTCGGGTTATCAAGACGCTTCCCGGCGATATCGGTTTTCCAGCTTCTGCCAATCAGGGAAGTTTGTTGAAAGGAGTTTCGAACCTCCTGCTCTGAAATAGGTGGCACCAGCATTGCGCCTGATTGATTCAGCACTGCTAATAGATCATTGCGGGTTAGCCGATGTTTACTGGTTGCGACTCCACCAGTCGGTACTCGACCACCGAGTTTTTCTAGTGTTAGCCAGAGCGATTCGTAAGCAATTTTTGAATTTGAGGCCAGTCTTTCCAGTCGCTCGATTTGAAGCTGCTCATGGCGTTCAAAGTCAGCAGGTGTCGTTTCAAAAGTCGTTCGCTCTAGTAGTTCAAATGGCGTTAGGGATACCTTGGCTGCTGCGATGATCTTTTGAACTGCTGCATAACTTTTTTGGTGGCCTTTTGTCAGGTTTTGGATGAGTTGCAGGTCATCTTCGTAGTTGGTTGCGAATTCCTGGAGCTTGGCTATATCTCCGAATGCGCTTCGGGAATAGAAAATGAGAGTAGTGGTCGGTGAGTCAGCCAATTCTTTGGCTGCTTTCTCAAGCTCGTCACCCAGATCTGCGATAGACCATGTATTAAAATTTTTCTGGTTTTTCTTGCACTGGCAGCAGATGAGAGGGCCATCCGTTTTTTTGATAACGATATCGTCGACTTGATGATAAACAGAGTCGACTTCCAGTGATTCAATATCATTGCTAGCCAAGGCATCCAGCACCCAATCAAGAGCAATCAGCTTTTGATAATAATCTCCACGGGTAGATCTTGTTCCGGCGAGGCTCATGGCATTCCTTGTCGTTCGATTGATCTCGATAAGTAAAGTCAGGTGATTTTTCAGTTCTGACTACTCGTCTTGACTGATGTTCCAGACCGCTTCTTAAAAAGCAGACCCGTAACCCCCAAAAAACTGGGCTATTCATAACTGGAAATTTCCCGGCATAATCAATATTTACAGGAGATTTTCCTATGCGTAAATCCTGTTTTAGCGAAAAACGAATCATCAAAATTTTAAAGGCAGTTGAAGCTGGTCGAACAACCAGAGAAACTATCAAGCCACCCTGCTCATCTGTTACTCACCACTCCTGCCTTCCAATCACCGCCATTACCTCCACACCTTCATCTGTCACCCGAGAATAAATACTTCTTTTCCTGTAACACACCGTCGGTATCCTGGCCGGATTTCATCGACAAGCGGGTATTGCAAAGGGCTATTTGCGATCTGGTCGAAGGAATGGAAGATATTTGATATATATTGATCGGCGGCTTCCATGCCCCAGTTATTCAATCCATATAGCCATATCAGATAGAGGTCATCTTCGGCCTGCGGTGAGAGTTTATAACTTGCTATCTCCGCCCGTCCGCTCCCTGAACCTGTTCAGCATCTATTCCTGAGATGTTGTTACCCAGCCTTTTTCAGCGACTGACATTTCTGCTGCAATTAACCGGGCACGAATGTCTTCAACCTCCCGCGCTTTACGGATCAGGTCGTTGATCACTTCACTGCGACTGGTGAATTCTTTGCTGTCGATTTGAGCCTGAATCCAGCGTTCATTCGGCTCAGTCAGTGACAGACTTGCTCTGGTTGCCATAGCCTGCTCCTCCGTACAAATCTGATGCGCTATCGATGTAATAATGCATCACTACGCTCAGCACAGCCATAAAAAAGCCGCTGCTCATTGCTGAGCCGCGGCTTTCTTTTCATTCCATGTGGTGGGCAGTGCCCACCCTACAATGCAAAGCACTCACCTGAAAACGTTAACTAGTTAGTTTTCAGGAAAGGAGCACTGCCAAAGCGTCGGCGGCGATGAGCTGGCTAGGCAAATGTGACCGAAAAAGCGCAGTTTACAAGTCGTAAATGAGCATTTTGAGGTCACATTTAACAACGCCAGATCGAGTGAGCCAGCTTTGGCTTACTCCTTAGTTCTCTTCACACCACACCCGCGCATTGCGGAACATCCGCATCCAGGCACCGTCTTCATCCCACTCACCCGGAATGTATGAGTTCTGGATGGCGCGGAATACCCGCTCAGGGTGCGGCATCATAATGGTCACACGGCCATCATTGGCGGTCAGGCCGGTAATGCCCTGTGGTGAACCGTTCGGGTTGGCCGGGTATTGCTCGGTAACGTTGCCGTAGTTGTCGACGTAACGCAGGGCGATCTGGCCAGCCAGTTCGTCAATGGCACTGTCGTCGGCAAATTCGGCGCGGCCTTCGCCGTGGGCAATGGCAATCGGCATACGTGATCCGGCCATACCAGCAAGGAATACCGAGTCGGATTCCTGCACTTCGACCATGGCAACACGGGCTTCAAACTGCTCGCTCATGTTACGCACAAAGTGCGGCCAGTGTTCGGCACCCGGAATCAGTTCGTGCAGGTTTGACAGCATCTGACAGCCGTTACACACACCGAGGGCGAAGGTGTCTTCACGCTTGAAGAAGGCTTCAAACTGGCTGCGCGCCTGGTCGTTAAACAGGATGGACTTGGCCCAGCCTTCACCGGCACCCAGTACGTCACCGTAGGAGAAACCACCACAGGCAACCAAGCCGCGGAAGCCTTCCAGGGTTACGCTGCCCGACAGAATGTCGCTCATGTGCACGTCAACCGAAGTGAAACCGGCGCGGTCAAAGGCGGCGGCCATTTCGATCTGACCGTTCACACCCTGCTCACGCAGAATTGCGACTTTCGGGCTGTTTTCAGAACCGGAAGCCGGTAAATCTGCAGTGATATCGTCATTAATATCGAAGGTCAGCTCAGCGTGCAGGCCCGGGTTTTCAGTGTCCAGCAGGGTGTCGAATTCCTGCTTGGCGCAGTCGGCGTTGTCACGCAGCGCCTGCATTTCGTAGCTGGTCTGGCTCCACAGACGCTGCCAGTTCACACGGCTTTCGCTGAGGAATTCTTCGTCCTGGAAGCTGAAGGTAATCTGGTCGTCGAAGTTCGGCTTACCGATGACGGCAGTGCAATCGCCCAGACCGGCGGCTTCAAACTGGGCCAGCACTTCTTCCAGATCGTCGCGGCGAACCTGCAGCACCGCACCCAGTTCTTCAGCGAACAGGGCAGCGGCCAGACCGGCTTCGTCATCGGCCAGCAGATCCATGGAGATATCCACACCGCAATGTGCCGCAAAGGCCATTTCGGTCAGGGTGGCGAACAGACCACCGTCGGCACGGTCATGGTAAGCCAGCAGTTTATTGTCGCTGTTTAAGCCCTGCACCACGGCAAAGAAGGCTTTCAGGTCTTCGGCGTCGTCGAGGTCAGCCGGTACATCAGCCACTTTGCCGAATACCTGGGCAAAACAGGAAGCACCAATACGGTTCTGGCCACGGCCAAGGTCAACCAGAATTAAATCGGTTTCGCCCTGATCCAGTTTCAGCTGCGGCGTCAGTACACCACGGGCATCGGTTACCGGAGCAAAGCCGGTAATAATCAGCGACATCGGTGAGGTAACAGCTTTATCGGTACCGGCATCGTTCCAGCGGGTTTTCATCGACATCGAGTCTTTACCTACCGGAATGGTCACCTGCAGCTCAGGGCAGAGTTCCATACCCACGGCTTTTACCGTGGCGTAGAGTTTTTCGTCTTCACCGTCGTGGCCTGCCGCACACATCCAGTTAGCCGACAGTTTAATGTCAGCCAGTTTGGCAATCGGCGCCGCCGCCAGGTTGGTGATGGCTTCGGCTACCGCCAGACGACCGGAAGCCGGCGCATCCAGCAGCGCGACCGGCGTACGCTCACCCATCGCCATGGCTTCGCCGGCGTAGGTGTCATAAGAAGAGGTGGTTACGGCAACGTCAGCCACCGGCACCTGCCATGGGCCAACAAACTGATCACGTGCCACGGTACCGGTAATAGAACGGTCGCCGATGGTGATCAGGAAAGATTTGCTCGCTACGGTTGGCAGCTTAAGTACGCGCGCGGCAGCATCGGCCAGATCAACACCGGTACCATTAAAGGCATCGCCGGCGGCGTTGCGGCGGCTGGCTTCACGGTGCATGCGTGGTGGCTTGCCGAGCAGAACCTGCAATGGCAGATCAACCGGCTTATTGTCGAAGTGGCTGTCAGTCACGGTTAAATGCGGCTCTTCGGTGGCATAACCCACTACCGCATAAGGCGCGCGCTCGCGGGCACAGATGGCATCAAAGGCCGCCATATCTTCCTGCGCCACCGCCAGTACATAACGTTCCTGGGATTCGTTTGACCAGATCGCCAGCGGGCTCATGCCCGGCTCGTCGTTCGGTACGTTGCGCAGTTCAAACTTACCGCCACGGCCACCGTCGTTCACCAGCTCCGGGAAGGCGTTGGAAATACCGCCCGCGCCGACGTCGTGAATAAAGGCAATCGGGTTGTTATCGCCCAGCTGCCAGCAGCGGTCGATCACTTCCTGGCAGCGGCGTTCCATTTCCGGGTTTTCACGCTGTACAGAAGCAAAGTCGAGGTCGGCATTCGACTGGCCAGAGGCCATAGAAGACGCCGCACCACCACCCAGACCAATCTGCATCGCCGGGCCACCCAGAACGATCAGGCTGGCGCCCACCGGGATTTCGCCCTTCTGTACGTGTTCGCCACGGATGTTGCCGTAACCACCGGCAATCATGATTGGCTTGTGGTAACCGCGGACTTCACCGTCGTGCTGCAGTTCGAACGTACGGAAGTAACCGCACAGGTTCGGACGGCCGAATTCGTTGTTAAAAGCAGCGCCGCCCAGCGGGCCGTCGATCATGATGTCGAGGGCCGACACGATGCGGTCTGGCTTGCCGTACTGGCTTTCCCATGGCTGTTCGAAGCCCGGAATTTTAAGGTCGGATACGGTAAAACCGGTTAAGCCGGCTTTTGGCTTGGAACCACGGCCGGTTGCGCCTTCGTCACGGATCTCACCACCAGAACCGGTCGCCGCACCGGAGTGTGGAGCAATGGCGGTCGGGTGGTTGTGGGTTTCGACCTTCATCAGGATGTGCATATCTTCCTGATGATAGGTGTATGCACGGCTGTCAGGGTTCGGGAAGAAACGACCGGCTTTATGGCCAACAATCACCGAGGCGTTGTCTTTATAAGCCGACAGAATATTTTCGTTGTAACACTCGTAGGTGTTTTTGATCATCTGGAACAGGGACTTGTCCTGATCCTCGCCATCCAGCGTCCAGGTGGCGTTAAAGATTTTGTGGCGGCAATGCTCGGAGTTCGCCTGAGCGAACATCATCAGCTCTACGTCGGTCGGGTTACGGCCCAGAATGTTGTAGTTCTCAACCAGGTAATCCACTTCGTCGTCGGCCAGTGCCAGACCCAGATTCTTATCGGCTTCGATCAGCGCATCACGACCACCGCCCAGAATATCGACGGTGCTCAGTGGCGCAGGTTCGGCGTGGGAGAACAGGTCAGCCGCAGCCGAGCTGTTATCCAGCACCACTTCGACCATGCGATCATGCAGCACGGCCGCAGCCGCAGCGCGCTCAGCTACACTGATACCTTCTACATAGTACGCAATACCACGTTCCAGACGCTGAACCTTATTCAGGCCACAGTTGTGCGCAATATCGGTAGCCTTGGAAGACCACGGCGAGATAGTGCCGAAACGCGGCACCACCAGGAAAAACTCACCCTTACCCTCTTTGACTTCGGCTTTCGGGCCGTAGCGCAGGATACGTTGCAGCACCGCCAGCTCGTTATCGGCCAGAGCTTCGTGCAGCTCGGCAAAGTGCATAAATTCGGCATACACGCCGCTGACCTGTGGCAGCACTTGCTGCAGTTTGTTCAGGACTTTGTTCTGACGGAATTCGGAAAGCGCCGGTGCGCCACGCAGCTCGAGCATCGGGGGAAAACTCCAACGTAAGGAGGTGGGTCAAAATGAGCGCGAATGATACCGGAGAGTGCCTGCTCACACCAGATTTGAACGGCCGACAGGCCAGAGCGTTGCAACAGGCACGGCCGCTGGGCCGTTGCTGGTTAAACGGGTTGCTGTAAACATCCAAGCGGCCGTGAAAAAACCATCATCGTTGCAATATCAGCAACAGTGCGTTGCTGACCCGCCCGGATGCCTGAGGCCTACAGAAAAAACAGAAGTGTTTCAACGGGTTAGGTCACTATAACGACACGAAATAGTCATCATTTTGCAAACCTGGTCTGCTGATCGGTTGTTTTTTAAGCGAATCGCACGCTACAATGACCTCAGATTTCATAAAATGCACCATAAAGGTGCAGCTTTACGGAAAATTTGCATGCAATCTGGCATAAAGCGTCTATTCTATACCATCACAATGGCGGCCCTGTGTTTAACAGCGCTGACCGGCAGCGTGCGTCCGAACAACCTCGAGCAGGTGCGGATGCATGGCGAAATTGTCATGGTCACACGCAACAGCCCGACCAGCTTTTATGAAGACCGTACAGGCCCTGCCGGTTACGAATTTGAACTGGCCCGCGCCTTTGCCGACCATCTGGGCGTTAACCTGCATGTGATGGTGGCCGACAACCTGAATGACATTTTCAGCACCCTAGAGACAGGAAAGGCGGCTTTTGCAGCCGCTGGTCTCACCCATACCGCCGAGCGTGAACGCTGGTTCCGCTTTGCCCAGCCTTATATGCAGGTGACCGAGCAGGTAATCTACCGCCGTGGTGCCCTGCGCCCGCTGCAGGTAAATGATCTGGCCAAAGGTCAGTTAGTGGTTGCTTCCGGCTCCAGCCATGCCGAGCATCTGCGCCTGCTGCAACACGGTCAGATTCCTGAACTGACCTGGAGCGAAACATCCGACCTGGAAGTCGCCGATATGCTGCAGATGGTAGCCAGTGGCAATATCGACTTTACCGTGGTCGATTCCAACGAATTTGATGTACTGCAGGCTTACTTCCCCAACCTGGCCATTGCCTTCGATTTAAGCACGCAACGGAATATCGCCTGGGCGTTCAGCCACAGCCGCGATGACAGCCTGTATCGGGCCGCCAATGAATTTTTCCAGCGCAAAGAAAATGCCGCCCTGCTGGCTGGTCTGCAAGAGCGTTACTACGGCCATCTGGATAAGCTTGATTATGTGGGTGCCAAGCGTTTCCTGCGCCAGACCAGCAATAAGCTCGACACCTACAAGCCACATTTTGAAAAAGCCGCCACCGATCACGGTTTTGACTGGCGTCTGCTGGCCGCCGTCGGTTACCAGGAAAGCCACTGGAACCCGACAGCCAAGAGCTTTACCGGTGTACGTGGCCTGATGATGCTGACCCGTAACACCGCTCGCGAGCTGGGTGTAAAAAACCGCCTCGACCCTAAGCAGAGTATTTTTGGCGGCAGCCGTTATCTGGCCAAACTGCGTGAGCGTCTGGGCGATGATGTACAGGAACCGGACCGCACCTGGCTGGCGCTGGCCGCTTATAACGTGGGTTTTGGTCACCTGACCGATGCACGTAAAATTACCGCTCAGATGGGCGGCAACCCGAATCTTTGGCTGGACGTTAAAGAAGCCCTGCCACTGCTGAGCCAGAAACGTTACTACCGCCATACCCGCCACGGTTATGCCCGTGGTCAGGAGCCGGTGGATTATGTACAGAATATCCGCCGTTACTACGACGTGCTGGTCTGGAACGAAGAGCAGAATCAAACATTCAGCGATGACGAAAATGCTCTGATGCTGTCATCATCACTGATTACCGTTATTCCTCCACTCCTATAGCAATAGTGAGTTTCGCGGATAGATTTATCCGCTTTTTTTATTCCCCGTTCTGAGCCGTCTGCGACGGTTGCAGGAGTTGCTGCTGAGGCGGCAATTCCTGCAGAAATGTGCGCACCACTTCTGCACTGTCATCCGGCACTTCCAGCATCGGCGCATGGCCGACATTGGCAAAAATATGGCTCTGGCTGTGTGCCAGATGCTGCTCAAACACGCCCACCGAACTGACATCCAGCACACGGTCCTGCTCACCCCAGAGGATCAGTACCGGTTGCTGAATCTGCTCCAGCAGACGCAGGTTATCGTCGTTGTGGCGTGCGGCTTCGGCCACCGCATGAATATCGGCAAAGATGTCGGTATTAATCGTATTGCGTGCCATCGCCCGGCGCGCCAGCACATCCGGCGCCGGCCACGGCAGGAACGGCTGCTGCACCATGGCAAAGTTGCGCAGCGCGTCGTAGTCATCCATGTTTTCGACCACCAATGGATTGCGCCCGCCGTTATCAATAATCTGCTGGAATTCACTCAGCTGCGGCGGGTACACACCAGCGGCATCAATCAGCGTAATGGAAGCCACCTGCTGCGGATGCGCCGCGCTGTACAGCAGGGCAATGCCACCGCCCATAGAATTCCCCAGTACATGTACAGGCTGAGTGAGCCTGAGCGCGTCAACAAACTCCGCCAACCAGCCGGCCTGAGCAGCGAAATCGTAGGTCAGTTGCGGGTTGTAAGAGCTTTCACCGTGGCCGGGTAAATCCGGCGCGATCACCCGGTAATCTTTAAAATGGCGGGCAAAACGCAGCCAGTTGTCTTTATCGACGGCAAAGCCATGCAGCATCAGCAGCACCGGCACATCGGCGGTTTCTGAATCGAGATACACCCAGTGATGACCCGCCACATCCAGCTCATGGCGGTTAAGCGCCGACAGCGCGCGCTCGGCTTTCAGGCCGGTTTCAAAGAGGGTGTCCTGCACTTTGGCGCAGGCGAGTAATTGCAGTGACAGCAGCGCCAGAAGCACTGAACGTAAAACAGGCATAAACGTATTCCCGGTAAGCGTTTTAATTATTTTTTTGTTTGTTATTGTTGTTTCTTACTATTGGTACGGGTCGTCGTGATCAGGAATGGTTGGTCGTTTTTTTATTATTTTTGTTCTTACTTTTTATTATTTTTTGCGCGGATGATTAATCTGCCGCCGGAGGTACCGCCTGTTTCAGACGCTTTTTCGCTTCGCGGCGCATTGCAAAGAAGGATGACATCATAGCGGAGCATTGCTCAGCAAGCACCCCGCCCTCAATTTTCATCACATGATTATAAAAAGGCTGTGCCGGTAACTGCAGCGCACTTTCTATCGCCCCGGCTTTCGGTTCGGTCGCGCCATAAACCAGCCGTGCAATGCGGCTGTGAATTAATAACCCGGTACACATGGTACAGGGCTCCACGGTGACATACAGCGTAGCGCCCGGCAGGCGGTAATTACCGATATTTCTGGCGGCATCACGCACGGCAACCATCTCAGCATGAGCACTCGGATCAAGGCTGGTAATAGGCTGATTAAAACCACGGCCGATCACTTTGCCATCCAGCACCACCACTGCGCCCACCGGCACTTCACCGGCATCGTAGGCGCGCTGCGCTTCGGCCAGTGCCAGCTGCATGCCCTGTTCGTCGTTACTGATGTGCGTGGCGGAATCTGGCAAAGTGGCCTCGTTTATCTGACTGAAATCGTGAATGGATGGCTCCCGGCGCCGGGCATTTTATACTCTTTGCCATTGTATACTCATTGCCAATGCCGCTGACAGATTCAGCAGGTACAATCAGTGACCTACTAATAACAGGAATAATATTATGTGGACGCACCACCTGAGCCCGCGCTTTGTGGAAACCGATGCCCTGGGTCATATCAACAACACCGTTTTACCGGTCTGGTTTGAAGATGCCCGCACGCCGCTGTTCCGGTTGTTTACCCCGGATCTGGATATCAACAACTGGCATCTGATCATCGCCAAAATCGAAGTCGAATTTGTTGGTGAACTGTTTTACGGCAAAGATGTGGAGATCCGCACTTACCTCACCAAGCTGGGCAACAGCTCTATGGTGATTGCCCACGAAGCCTGGCAGGAAGGCCGAATGGGGGCCCGCGGCTCGGCGGTGATGGTGCATTTTGATCACGACGCCAAGCAATCGGTGACGATTCCGGAGCCTATCCGTGCCCAGCTGAGCGAGCACTTACAGGCGCTGTAAGCGCCTGTTCTGTCGACTCATTCAGACAGCGCCTGAGATACCAGCTAGTCCCGGTCCCAGGCCTGATCGCCGCTTTCGGCATCGACCTTCTGGTCGTTTT
The DNA here is from genome assembly GCF_025345565.1 of Thalassolituus hydrocarboniclasticus. NCBI lineage: Bacteria > Pseudomonadati > Pseudomonadota > Gammaproteobacteria > Oceanospirillales > Oceanospirillaceae > Thalassolituus > Thalassolituus hydrocarboniclasticus. Next base: position 2,978,834 of record NZ_CP054475.1, read on the forward strand.
TCAGTACCTGCTCCAGATCGACGGCATGCTGGCGCGCGCGGTTAATAAAGGCTGATTCGTCGTCCAGCACTTCACCCAGCGAGCGTACATTCAGTTCATCATGGTGGCGGAACAGTTCCGCCGCACGCTGCGCCTGATAGGCGCGGAAGCCAAGCGAACGCAATGCTTCACGGCCCAATGCCAATGCCGAGTTAAAGGTTTCTCGCTCCACATGATCAGCTCCGGCACGCAGCATTTCGGCCGCCTGACGGCGACCGCGGGCACGGGCAATAATGCGCAGCTGCGGGTAATGGCGGCGCACTACTTCGACGATCTGCAGACAGCGTTCATGATCGTCGATGGCGACGACCAGCAGCTCGGCGTCGGCCAGTCCGGCGGCTTCGAGCAAATCGAGGCGTGCGGCATCACCGTAAAACACTTTATGGCCAAAACGCCGTACGGTATCGACCTGAGTCGCATCGTGCTCCAGAACCGTAATGGCAAAGCCGTTCATTCGCAGCAGACGGCCAACAATCTGGCCGAAACGACCAAAGCCGACAACGATGGCCCGCGCCTCTTCCGATTCGATCTGATCGTGCGGGCGCGTGCTGTTATTACCCGACAGCCGCGGCAGAATCAGGCGCTCGTTAAGGATAATCAGCAGCGGTGTCGCGGCCATGCTCAGCGCGACCACCAGCACCAGCGGCTCAATCATCGTCGCTGGCAGAATCTGGTTATTACCGGCAAAGGTGAACAGTACAAAGGCAAACTCACCGCCCTGAGCGAGGGCAAAGGTAAAGATACCGTTGCTCTGCGCCGACAGACCAAACAGCCGCGCCAGCACAATCAGCACCAGCATTTTGATAATGATCAGCCCCAGCACCAGTTCCAGCACCAGCCAGGGTTTGGCCGCCAGCAAGGCGAAGTCGATGCTGGCACCAACGGAAATAAAGAACAGCGCCAGCAGCAAACCTTTAAACGGCTCAATCTCCGCTTCCAGCTCGTGGCGGTATTCACTGTTGGCTAATACCACGCCGGCAACGAAGGTGCCCAGTGCCGGTGACAAGCCGACCAACTCCATCAGCAACGCAATACCGACCACCAGCGCCAGTGCGGTAGCGGTAAAGGTTTCGCGCATACGGGTGTTGGCAATAATGCGGAACAGATGGCGGCTGACCCAGCGACCAACAATCACAATGGAGGCCACCACCGCCAGTACCAGCAGGGTTTTCTGCCAGCCGGACAAACCGGTGTGCGAAGCCGCAGCCACCAGCGAGCTGTCCAGTGCCAGCAGCGGCAGAATGGCCAGCATCGGAATCACGGCAATATCCTGAAACAGCAGCACAGCAAAGGCCGATTGCCCGGCTTCGGTTTTCAGCAGTGATTTTTCATTCAGGGTCTGCAGCACGATGGCGGTCGATGACATTGCCAGAATCATGCCCACCGCCAGACTCTGCTGCCAGGGAAAGCCCAGCTGCACACCGACCAGCAGAATCAGCACACTGGTGACCACCACCTGCAGGCCGCCGAGCCCTAAAATAGGCACGCGCATACGCCATAACAGCGACGGGTCAAGTTCGAGGCCGACCAGAAACAGCATCATCACTACGCCGAATTCGGCAAAGGCCATCACGCCTTCAACGTCGTTACCGATCAAGCCCAGCGCAAAGGGGCCGATTACCGCACCGGCACAGAGATACCCCAGTACCGAGCCAAGTCCAAGACGCTTGGCCACGGGCACCGCCACCACCGCCGACAGCAGAAAGACAAAAGCCTGCTGCATTAAGCCGCTGTCATGCATCGGCGTTCTCCTGAGGTTTTCTGAGGTCACGCAGATGCTGCAGCAGCGCGGCACGGTATTCTTCGGCGCGTTCCTGCAGATAAGGTTTGGTCAGCTTGCGGATGCGGTACACGGCAAACGGCTCCAGATAACGCATATCACAGAGCGCGGCACTCTGCTCAAAGGGCAGCAGATAGTCGCTCAGCGGACGGCGGCTGATGCCTTCTTCGCGGAAGGAATTCACCGGCCCACCGGCAGTGACCGCCAGCCACAGCGCCTTACCCGCCAGCGCCTGAGATTGCTGTTCCTGCTGCACGTTCTGGCCATAGGCAAAGCCAAAGTCGAACACCCGGTCCTGCCATTCTTTTAACAATGCCGGGGCGCTGTACCAGTACAGCGGAAACTGAAAAATAATCAGATCGTGGGACAGCAGCAGCGCCTGCTCGCGCGCCACGTCGATATGAAAATCGGGATACTCTTCATACAGGTCATGCACAGTGACCTGCTCCAGCCCCTGCACGGCCGCCAGTAATTCGCGGTTGCCGTAGGAATGCTGATGCTGGGGATGGGCGTAAACGATCAGCGCACGCGGTGGCGGTAAATCGGTCTGAGTGCCAGCAGAGGCTGCCTGCATCTCAGCCACCTGCTTTTTTAACAGTAAAACCGCGCTTGCTCAGCTCGCTGACCAGCAGGTCACGCTGATCGCCCTGAATTTCAATCAGTCCGTCTTTTAACGCACCGCCCACGCCGCATTTCTGCTTCAGTTCTTTCGCCAGCGTCTTCAGCTCGGCGCCTGCCAAAGGCACACCGCTGACAATGGTCACCACTTTGCCGCCACGGCCTTTGCTCTCGCGACTGACGCGCACAATACCGTCTCCGGCGGGTACTTCTGGTTCGCCGCAACGGCACTGATCCTGAGGTTCGCGACACTCAGGACAGGCACGGCCAAACTCGGTTGAATACACCAGACCACCGGAAGAAGATTTTTTTGCCATGGGAACACTCACACTGCTATGCGACAGAACTGGCCAATAATGACCGTAAAGAAGCGGCAAACTAAACCATCCACCGCCCTGACGCAATCACGGATTTCAGCTCGCCGGAGCGGATTCCGCCGTGCTTTTCTGCCTGCCGGTTGCTGCTTTCAGCAGAGGTGAATCCACCGCCAGCAACAGGCCATACCCCAGTAGTAACTGGGCGCTGATATAGATGCTGACGATCACCGGTGTGGAGTGCTCAAACGGCAGCCAGAAGCGGTTTACGCCGATCAGGCTGTCGGCCAGCATAAACAGCACACCGCCGGCGGCAATCCAGCGGTTGCCGCTGCGTAACGCCAGTACTGCCATACCCCATAAACACAGCACATAAATCAGCACCGGCCACCACAGCGCGCCGGTATTGGGGTAAAACTGCCACAGCAGAAAGACCGCAAACAACGCCGGCAAGCCGGCCCGCAGCGCATCCCCACGGCGGCTCTGACGCAATGGCCACAGCAGCGCGATATAACTCAGCTGCGCCAGCAAAAACGCCGCCAGCGCCTGCTTTAAATACAGGCTGCGGTCGAAGTCGAGAAACACATCCCCGGCGGCTGAGGTCAGCATCGCCAGCGCGTACAACCAGGCTGCCCGTAAACTGATTTCAGCGTTCCTGTACTGCAGCCAGGCAACAACCGCCAGCAGCAATACCGGACTGGCTTTCAGGGCATAACTGAGCGGGTACGGATGCAGCGGCCACAGCAGGATATAGAGCGCGCCGAGAATCACGGCCAGGCTAAACAGTGTGTGTTTCATCGGTTTTTCTCCCCGGATGTCGCCCGATTGCCCGGTGTGCGCCAGTACAGCGTGCCCAGTAACCAGTCAAATAACGGCAGGGTGATATTGAAATTGCACTGCGCCATACGCTCGCGTTCATGGTGTAGCTGGTGCAGATGCCGCAACCGCCACCAAATGGGCGTGCGCTCAACAAAGCTGCCCGCCGGCAGGTGATAACTGAAGTGCATCACCTCATAAAACAGATAACCGCACAGCGCCGCAGCGGCATAAATCCAGCCGGCGTTATCCGACCACAGCCATTGCAGCAGCAAAGTACCGGGAATAATCAGGAATACTAAAAACACATAAATCAGCCAGGCCGGAAACAGCACCACACGCCAGTCGCGCACGCTTTCAAAGGGCATCGCCGATTCAATAAAAAAGCTGTGGTGATCGCCGGTATGGCGCGAATAGAACAGCCGGCCAATACGGGTTTTACGGTGCCCGAGCCAGCGATGAGTGGCGTATTCGCCGAAATTCACCAGCACCATGGTCAGCGGCAATAACAGCCACTCGGCGACAGTGCCCTGTTCCACCTGACTGAAGCTGTAAATGATGACAGCCAGCCCGGTAGCCGCGACCACCAGCGCATGCAGACCGCCGGAATAAAAGCTGGCAATAGAGGCACGGTATCGGGCGCGGAAGGCCAGATGATCAAAGGCCATAAGCATCTCCTGTCATTATTGCTGTTGTTATTATTTTTAAGTTGTCTCCACTCTATCGCCGGCGGCTAAATAAAGGCCAATCAATAATTAAAAAATGTATTATCACCATTATGAATAATACATGAGAAAGCCATGAGCCTGCGTTCCCTTGATCTGAATCTGCTGCCGCTGTTTGCCGCCTTAATGGAAGAACAGCACCTGACCCGTGCCGCCACACGTCTGCATCTCAGTCAGCCAGCGGTCAGTAACGCCCTGAAACGCCTGCGCCTGCAGCTGGGTGATGATCTGTTTGTGCGCACCGCCAGCGGCCTGAAACCGACCCCGCGGGCGCTGCAGCTGTATGCCAAAGTCCGTGACGGGCTGGAACTGATTGAACAGGGCTGGGCCGATCAGCAAAGCTTCGATGCCGCCACCAGCCGCCGGCATTTCCGTCTGTGTGCCAATGGTGCAGTGGAATATCTGGCTGCGCCCTGGCTGATGCAGCAGTTGCGTCAGCGCGCGCCGGGTGTCGCCCTGCAGATAGAAACCGACCAAAGCCCGGATATTGTGCAGCGCCTGCAGGATGGCCGCCTCGATCTGGCCATCGATTATGTCGACCAGCCGCAGCCGGGGCTGTGCCATGCGCCGCTGCTGCAGGAATCATTGGTGGTGATTGCTGCGCGTAACCATCCGCAGTTCCGCCCCGATCTCAGCTACGACGAGTTTATCCGCCTGCAACATGTCAGCCTGTCGCCACGTAACCGTCAGGGCACGCCGATTGAGCAGTTGCTGGGACATAAAGACCTGCCACGCCAGGTGCAGCTCTGGGTCAGCAGTTTTGTATCAATTCCGCCGGTGGTCGCCAGTACCGACCTGATTGCCGTGGTACCGCAACAGCTGGTCAGCCACAGTCTCTGGCAGCAGTTACTGCAGACCGCCCCCCTGCCCTTTGCCTGCCCACCGGTTGAACTGCAGCTGATCTGGCATCAGAGCCGCGAGCGCGATCAGGCACACCGCTGGTTACGGGAATTATTGAAGGAATTGGTGAATCTGACGGGAGCATAAAGCCCCGTAAAGAAAGGATGACAGGCTCTGTCAGCTGCGCGGAAAACGCAGGGTAACGACCGTGCCCTTACCCGGAGAGCTGTCGATCAGCAGCTCACCGCCATGATTAACCATCACGTTGTAAGCCACGGTCAGGCCAAGGCCGGTGCCCTGACCAATTTCCTTGCGGGTAAAGAAGGGGTTAACCGCACAGCTCAGGTCTTCTGCACTCATACCGGTGCCGGAATCTTTGACCATGACCGCTACCCAGTCATCCTGCAGATCGCCGGCAATTTCGATAGTACCGCCACCGGGCATCGCATCGGCAGCGTTATGCAGAATATTGTTAAACACCAGCCGCACCTGCTCAGGGATGCACGACACCAGCGGCAGCTGCTGCAGATGACTGTAAACCCGTAAATCGTTACGCGCACTGAGGTTTTGTTCGGCCAGCGCCTGCTGCATCAGCTCGTCCAGCGCCGTGGTTTCTTTGCGCTGATGTTCGCTGATGGCGAAGGTGCGCAGCTCGCTGACAATATTGCGTACCCGCTCCAGGCTCTGCTTGGAAGTACGCACCAGATCCGGGGCGTCGTCACGTACAAAGTCCAGATCAATCGCAGCACGCATCTGCACCAGCGCCTGTGTCAGGGCCTGATCGGCAATGCTGTGCTCAGCGGCCTGATACTGATCGGCCAGACCAATCAGCTCGGTCAGGTACTCACTCAGCGTGGCGATATTGGAATACACCACCGCAATAGGGTTGTTGATTTCATGGGCCATACCCGCCGCCAGATGCCCCAGCGATGCCATCCGCTGCGCCTGCAGCAGCAGATCCTGGGTGCGCTGCAGTTCATCCAGACTGCTCTGCAACTGATGGTTGCTGTCGTGCAGGGCCTTGGTACGGGCTTTTACCTTCTCTTCGAGCTGTTCATTCAGCTGGCGCACGCGGTTCTCGGCCTGCTGACGCTGGCTGATCTCACCTTCCATGGCGCGCAGCACATCGTTCATTTTATGCGCCAGATCGTCCAGTTCACTGTGGCGCAGCGAGCCCTCCACCACCAGCGGTGCGGTTATCGGCTGACGCGGGTCGATGGCCATCAGACGTTCCATCAGACGCTTCAGCGGGCTGGTCAGACGCGCGCGGAACACCAGAATCAGCACCACCGCCAGCGCGATATTACGCAGCACATCCAGCAATAACGTAATACCGGCGCGGCGCTCAAAGCCCTGGCGGGTCAGGCGCTCATCCGACCAGACCGTCAGATGACCGATCACGCGGGGATTTTTAGAGTAGATCGCCGGCTCCAGCAGTTCGACATCGTGGGCACGGTAATAAAAGGAATTAGCGGTATCGCTCAGCTCGCGTTTGCTCAGACCGGCGCGCTTCTCAAAGCCGGTATCGTTTTCCACAATCACGCTGGCCACCACCGCCGGGTTCATCAGCAGACTGTCGAGGATGCTCTGCATGGAGCTGTTGTCGTAGTTATACAGGGTCAGGGCCGCCGGACCGCTCTGGCGCTCCAGCAGCTGGGCGGTAAGCTCATGGTAGCGGCGACTCTCGGCGGTATAGTCAAAGCCGATTTGCGCGGCACTGAACAGCACCCCCAGAAAGATGCTGAAGCTAAGGACATAAAAAGTCAGCTTACTTTCTATCGATGACAGACGACTGCTCAAAATTGTCCCCTAATTATTATTCAGCGATCCGGCTGTGGTAAGACAGGCACGGGTCATTATAGCGAAGATCCGTTCAGTGGCACCCGCACTGCAGATGACGAGCGCAGGACATTACGGCCAATCAGCAACAACGCCGGCAGATTCATCAGGATACCGTAAAACAACGCGACCAGCGCCAGGTCCGGCCGCTGCAGGATGGTCGCGCTGATCAGCATCGCCGTACCGGCATTCTGGATACCCACCTCAATCATCAGCGTCAGCGTATGCCGTTCGCTCAGGCGCAGTAAACGGCTGAGCAAAGCGGTCGCCGCCATCGCCAGCACACACAGCCCCAGACACACCAGTGTCGCCTGCGACCATAGTTGCGGCAGGCGTTCGCTGTTGGCCACGGCCATGGCGATGACCAGCACGGCAAAGAGCAAACCAGACAACCGGTTAAACCAGGGTAAAGCACGCTCTAACCATTGCGGATAACGGGCCGTCAGCACCATCCCCAACCCCATGCCCACTAACAGCGGTAACACCGTTACCAGCAATAAAGGCATTAATGTCGGCAGCCAGGGCAGATACAGTTCAAGCTGATCAAGGTTCAGCCACTGCAGCTGGGTATTTACCCACAGCGGTAACGTCAAAGGTGCCAGCAAGGTAATAAGAGCCGTCAGGGTGACCGACAGCGACGCATCGCCACCACTTAAATGGCTGATAATATTTGAGGTGGCACCACCGGGGCAGGCCGCCAGAATAATCAGGCCAATGGCCAGTGTGGCCGGCAGTGAGAGCACCATCACCAGCATCAGCGCCAATGCCGGTAACAAAAATAATTGCAGCGCCAGACCGAGCAGAATCAGCTTCGGCTCACGCGCCACCGCGACAAAATGCGCCGGGCGCAGGCTCAGCCCCATCACCAGCATCATCATGGCCAGAGCCAGTGGTAAAGCAACCTGGGTTAACACATCGTCTCCTTACAGAAAAATCATCCTATCAGCGTGCTGCTAATGGCAGCGCCGTGCGGTCGATGACTTTACGCATTACAAAGCTGGAATGCACTCCGCTGACGCCCTCAATACGGGTCAGGGTGCCAAGCAGAAACTGCTGGTAGGCATTCATATCACGCACGATCACTTTTAATACATAGTCGGCCGACTGGCCGGTAATCAGGTAGCACTCCAGCACTTCCGGACAGGCCGCGACCTGTGACTCGAAGTTATCAAAACGCTCCGGCGTATGGCGATCCATGCTGATCGAAATCAGCGCCAGCAGATCCAGCCCCAGACGCCGGGCATCCAGATGGGCACGGTAGCCCTGAATCATACCGCTTTCTTCCAGCGCTTTTACCCGGCGCGAGCAGGGCGAGGGTGACAGGCCGACTTTATCGGCCAGCTCCAGATTGCTGAGACTGCCATCCTGCTGCAGTAATTCGAGAATGCGCTGGTCAATACGATCCAGCCGGGCCATACCATCAGGCATATCTGAGTTCATAAAACGACCTTCTGTTGAGCTGATACAAGTCGCTGCCGGTCAGGGCAATCCGTGCCACGAACAGACACTGGCACAAATCGCCAAAGACAATAAATATTGCGCAATATTGTATCAAAATTAAGGGTTATCAATAGCAACTTTGCAATCATAAATGCCAGCATGCCGCATATACTGTGCACATACTGTTAACCAGATCTCTTCCTTACCGGAAGGCATCTGAACGCGCTGTTCACAAGACAACGCGTCCGCCCAGCCGCCAGAAGTGGTCAGGGCCAGAGAGGACTCACAAGGTCTGAGCAAAGACAGTCAGAAAGGAAACACGAACAAGCTCAAAAGGCTTAAAACACGCAATCAATGACCAGTTTTTATAAAATCTGAGCAAGGACCGGATATGAATACCCCGACCACCGCCCGCTTTAACCATCGTAAGTACCGCCCTGCAACCGTTATCGCCAAAACCGATCGCCGCTGGCCGGACCAGACTCTGACCACCGCACCGCTGTGGTGTTCAGTTGATCTGCGTGATGGTAACCAGGCGCTGATCGAACCTATGTCCGTTGCGCAGAAACAGCAGATGTGGGCGTTGTTGGTCAACATGGGCTTCAAGGAGATTGAAGTCGGTTTCCCTGCCGCCTCACAACCGGATTTTGACTTTGTACGCTGGCTGATCGAAGCCAACCAGATTCCTGAGGATGTCACCATTCAGGTATTGGTGCAGGCGCGTGATGAATTAATCGAACGCACCTACGAAGCTCTTGCCGGTGTACGCCGCGCGGTGGTGCATGTGTATAACTCCACCTCGCCGGTACAGCGTCAGCGTGTGTTTAATCTCGACAAACAGGGCATTGTCGACATCGCTGTCAGAGGCGCACGTAAGGTCGCCAGCGAAGCCAAACGCTATCCGCAGACCGAGTGGGTATTTCAGTACTCACCGGAAAGCTTCTCGACCACCGAAGTCGATTTTGCCGTTGAAGTCTGTAACGCCGTGATTAATGTCTGGCAGCCGACGGTCGACAAAAAAGCCATTATCAATTTACCGGCCACCGTCGAGAGCAGCATGCCCAACGTGTTTGCCGACCAGATTGAGTGGTTCTGCGACCATGTGAACAAGCGCGACAGCCTGATCATCAGCATTCATACCCACAACGACCGTGGTTGTGGAGTAGCCGCCGCCGAGCTGGCAATGCTCGCCGGTGCAGACCGTATCGAAGGCACCCTGCTTGGCAATGGCGAGCGCACCGGCAATATGGACATCGTCACTATGGCGATGAACCTGTACAGCCAGGGCATTGATCCTGAGCTGGATATCAGCATGGCCGATGACATCATCGCCACCGTAGAAGCCTGTACCAACATCAAGACCCATCCGCGCCACCCGTGGGTCGGTGAACTGGTGTACACCGCCTTCTCCGGCAGCCATCAGGATGCTATCCGTAAATGCCTGAGCAAGCAGCAGGACGACGAGCCATGGGATGTGGCTTACCTGCCGATCGACCCGCGCGACCTTGGCCGCAATTACCAGTCGGTGATCCGCGTTAACAGCCAGTCGGGTAAAGGTGGGGCTGCGTACCTGATTGAACAGCAGATCGGCGCTACCTTACCGCGCTGGATGCAGATCGAACTCGCACAGCCGATTCAGCGCCGCGCCGAAATGCAGGAAGGCGAACTCAGCCCGGAGCAGATTCTGAGCGTATTCCGTACCGAGTTTATGAACAGCGATGGCCGTTACTCACTGGCCGGTTACCAGATCGACAAACAGGGCAGCCAGTATCATGTGCAGGCATCTATTAATGACGGCAGCCAGTTAATGCTGATTCATGGTCATGGCAACGGTGCCATCAGCGCCTTTGCTGACGCCATGCACAAAGCCACCGGCGTGGACGTGCAGATTGTCCAGTTTGACGAGCAGGCCATCAGTGAAGGTTCCGATGCCACCGCCATGGCCTTTGTGCAGGCCAGCATCCGCGGCAGCCGTTATACCGCGGTCGCTCAGGACGGTGACACCCTCTCGGCCAGCCTCAATGCCATCCTGTTTACTATTAACAAGGCAATCATTGACAGCCGGGCCGTCGCCTGAGAACCAAGAAAATCAGCGCGGCAAAAAAACCGCTCTGCTAGTCTGAAAGTAATCCGATGCAACGGAACTGCACCGCCGGCAACTTGCCGGCGGATGCATTTATGCCGTTGTCTTTACTGACACGACGGGGGAATTTCTTATGACGTTACTGGCTATGCGTTTTGAAAACCACGAAATCCGTATTGCACTGCGCCGCACCCCAACTGCTCAGGCCATTCTTAAGGCGGTGCCTTTTACCGCCACGGTACAAACCTGGGGGCAGGAAGTTATTTTCGACTGCCCGGTACGGGTAAGCTATGAAGATAATGCGGTAAATATTGTGCAACCCGGCGATATTGCCTTCTGGGCCGATGGCAGCAGCATTGTCATTGGTTTCGGACCAACGCCTATTTCCCGCCACGGTGAAATCCGCCTGTCCAATGCCTGTCATATCTGGGGCGACGCCCTTGATGAAGTCAGCGCGCTGGCCGATGTAAAAGCCGGTACCGTGGTTGAAGTGGATATTGCCGAACCACTGGATCTGAAAAAAGCCAGCGGGCAATAACCAGCCGTTATTTTTTAAGCAGAAATAAATAACTGCAAAAATAAATTTAAAATGCATAAAAAAAGCCGGCTGTTTGCCGGCTTTTTATTAAGTATTTTCCCTTGGACAAATACTCAGTGGTGGTGACCGCCTTCACCGTGAACATGGCCATGAGCCAGTTCTTCTTCGCTGGCGTCACGGATAGATTCAACTTTAACGCTGAAGCTCAGAGACTTACCGGCCAGAGGGTGGTTGGCATCAACTGTAACGATGGCTTCATCAACTTCGGTCACGATCAGGTTGATCGGGCCGTGTTCAGTCTGAGCGGTAAAGGCCATACCAGGCTCAACTTTTTCGACGCCTTCGAACGCTTCCATTGGTACCTTCTGTACGCGCTCTTCGCTGTACTCGCCGTACGCATCGGCAGGAGCAACAGTAACTTCAAATTCATCACCAACCTGCTTGCCTTCCAGAGCCTGTTCCAGACCCGGAATAATGTTCTGCGCGCCATGCAGGTAAGTCATTGGCTGACCACCTTCAGATGAATCGATAACTTCGCCGCTGGCAACATCAACAACTTTGTAGTGAATGGTTACGATTTTGTGTTGTGCAATGGTCATAAGGTGTTGTCCTTGTTGGGCCCGGCATCACCGGACTGAAATATAACCGCCTTGTCTGAACAAGGCGTTGTGGCGTTACGCAAAGGCGACCCGGATAAACCTGTACGACCGATCTCTACGAAAGCGCTCAGTATAACAACTGGCTATCTGAGTACCACCCCCTGCCGCGCACCGGATCCTGTCATCAGTAATAGTGCGTGCTGAAATGCCCGTCCTGTAACCAGCGGGCGTAGCGCCCGTTTACCGCCGCCAGCCCGCCGGGGTAGGCCTGATTAAAGAATTGTGACGGTATAAAGGGCGCACAGGGATGCTGCGCATAATGGCCCAGCGTCTGCCGCAACCAGCGCTTGCCATCGTCATGATCAATCAGAAAAAATACCATCGCTGCCGCACGGGCGTAATTCTCATCCTGCGCCATGCCGTTAAATTCCGCATGGCTGCGCCCGGCCAGCTCGCTGAAACCGGTCAGCCCCTGCGCGCTCAGCCGGTTAAAACCGGCGGCATCGGCTTTTATCTGGCCGACATTCATCTGCCACTGCAGACCTTCAAGGTATTGTGCCATGCCCTCGCTGAGCCAGATCGGTGTTGTGCCCAGCATGCCGGTCATCATCGCGTGGGTCATTTCATGGCGGGCAATACGCAGTGTCCATTCGTCACGCTGCTGGCGGGCCAGATACGCCTGATTATGGCCGCCACTGTAATACGCCATCCAGCCACTGTTTGCCCCCTGCTGCTGACGGAATTCATCAAAGGCGCTCTGACTGGCAAACAGCACCAGATTCAGATTGATCTGACGCCAGGCCTTCTGCGGGATAAAGCGCGTTAACACGCGGTAGAGTAAATCGGCTTCACGGCGCAGCTGAAATTCGAGCTGAGCATCACCGGCCCAGCCCGGATATTCCATCACCAGACGCACGCCCTGAGTTGCCGCGGCGTATTTTTTACTGAGATCTTCCGCGCCGTTCTGTTGTGGCCGATCACCAAAGTGAACCTTGCCTTCGCTGTCGGTCCAGCGATAGACCGCACCGCGTTCAACATCACGGATATCCTGCGTTGGCGGACGAACACATCCCGCGCCACCATGATTGCGGTAACCTGTTGGCATGCTGTCCGCCAAAGCTTTGGCCGGCGCGGTACCGGGTGAGGAAGCCGCAGGGGCTGTATCAGACCAAAACTTATCGCTGCCCGGAGCATGTTCGGAAGCAACACCCGGCCTCGTCGTCACAGAAGCCGTTGTATGTGCACTGAATAATTGCGGTAACAGCCAGCCGTTGGGTTTAATCGCCAGAGGCTGCGGACTTAAGCTCAGCCAGTGCTGACGCTGCTCAGGCGTGCTGTTCAGCCAGAACAGTTCCAGCGCGAGCGCTGCTATAAAGGTAACAAACAGCGTGGTCAGCATAATGCGCAGCAATGACTTCATGTCTCTTTTCTCCTGCGGCTTGTCAGCGTCTGTTAGGCGTTATAAACAGATCAGGCCGGTTATTCATTTTCCATAAAAGCACTGGCAGTTTTTTTATCCAGCGTACGCGCCTGAGCTTCGCCATCGAAACGGATTTTAATATAGCGCTCATCTTCCGCCAGTACGACCCCTGCCCCGAGTGTGTCATGGCGGATACGGCGCTGTTCTTCTGCGGCCGAATATTTGCGCTCGATAATATAATCCGCCGGCGCTTTGGGATAACCCGGTGCCGCCCGCCGTGCTGTACGCTCTGCCGAAGCAGGGGCAGAAGTATCCAGAGTAAAGTTCAGATGAATATCCAGCTGACGGCAATAATCCTGCAACCAGGATGCCGGGCTGCCATGGGGTATTTTTAACGCAACAGAATCCGATTTCGCTTCGATAGCGCGTGCAATATCAACGCTGCGTTCAACCATTAATTCCTGCTGAAAGCGGCTGCTCCAGTCGCGGGCGGAAGTTTGCCCGCCGCCGCGTTTCTGATCTTTAAACGGATCTGGCGCAATTAAATGCAGTTGCTGCTTGGCGCGGGTCATCGCCACATAGAGCAAACGCCGTTCGCTTTCTTCGCTGGCCGGGGTAGTGAATTCACCTTCGGGGGTATAAGGATAATAATGGGCATTTAAACCGGGAATAATCACCACCGGCCATTCCAGACCTTTGCTCTTATGTATCGAGGTTAAATGCACACCGCCTTTTTTCTCGCGGCTTTGCTGCAGACGCTGCGCTTTTAATTGCTGCAGATAGTCCAGCGCGTTGCGGCTGTTCTGTTCCGACTCACGCATAAAATGCACAAAGGCTTTAATGGTTTGCAGCCGGTCTTCAATCTGCTGCGCCGAAAATGCGCTGTCGGCAATACCATCTTCCAGACCCGACTGATCAATATACTGCTGTAATAACCGGTGCGCCGGCATCGCCACATGCTCAGCACTGGCCAGCACTTCAGCCCGGGCATCCAGCTGCTGGCGCTGCCATTTACTCATATCGTCCGGCACCGCCGCCTGCAATGCCTCGCCAAAATCGGCATCGGCCTGCGCCATGGTGCGGGCAATCTGTTCCAGTGTTGAGCGTTTAATCTTCGGGTATGGCGTAGTCAGTAACTGCAGCCAGGCATCGGTACGCTGCTCGGTATTACGCGCAGCAAAACGCCCGGCCGAGATTTCCAGTAAGATCCAGAAAATCTGCAACTCCCAGCGATCCAGTACCGACTGCGAATTATGCAGCTGATACGGAATGCCGGCCTGCAAAAGCCCCAGCTCAATCGGCGCGCATAGCGCCCATAAGCGGTTAATAACGGCGATGTTTTCCAGCGGCTGCTTTTCTGCCTCGCTTTTAATCAGGGTTAAAATCAGCGCCGGTTCATAACGGGCAAAATGCAGTTTGGCTTTGGTCTGTGGTGTGGACGGATGCGACAGGCACAGCACCGGCTCACGCTCTTTATTATGGGTAATCAGATGATTGGCCAGCAGCGATAACGCATGACCATAGCGAAAGGTGTGCGGTAATTGGTAAGTGCTGACCTGCTGCATCTGCTGATCAAACTTCTGCACAATAAATTCCGGCTTTGATCCACGGAATTCATAAATCGTCTGATCCGGATCACCGATTACCATCACCGAACCGCGACCACCGTACAGCACTTCCAGCAGGTGCTGCTGAATGGCATTAATATCCTGATATTCATCCACCAGAATCCACTGCATATGGCCGCCAAACTGTGCGGCGATTTCCGGCTGATAAATAAAGGCCATCACCGGATCGTACAGCATATCGGCATAACTGATGCGCCGTTGCTGACGGCGCCAGTCTTCAAACAGATCAAACAGGTCGATAAAGATTTTGCAGCTGTCGGGCAGTTCCAGCGCTTCAAACACCTCAGCCGGCGGCTGCAGGCCAGACTTCACCAGATCAATAAAGGCCAGTGCCGGTTCGACCCATTTTTTCCGCTGTGACAGAATTTCCTGACGGGTATCGTCATCCGCCAGCTGCTGCAGTAAACGCCAGACAATGGGCTCCATTTCGCCATCGGATAACGGCTTGCCCTGAAACGGCGGCAAGACACCCTGAGCAATTAAGCGCTGATAAATACGCAAGCCCAGCGAGTGAAAGGTACGTACCTCGGGCAACGCCTGACGAGGCAACAAGCGGCTTAACTTGGCCTCAAAATCCTCCCGTGCGGCGCGGTTGTACATCAGCACCAGTAATCGCCGCGGGCTTACCCCCTCACTCAGACGGGCAGCAATAAAGTGCGTCAGCGTGGTGGTTTTACCGGCACCCGCCACCGCCACCACTTTGGCATGACCCTGCTGATGCGCAATCACCTGTGCCTGCTGCGGTGTCAGCTGGGTTCGGCCGGACTGACCGTCGGGCGTATACACGGAGGATGTTGGAGTATGGGTCAAAGCGGGCACGGGCCTCTGGAGTTCAGTGACTGAATTCTAACAGATTGATGCTGACAGTGCCGTTCCGGGGAATAGCCCTTAAACCATCATGCAACACCCGATATGATAACAAACACCACACGGCATGAGCTGGCCATGCCCGCAGGACAAGGGAAGCGGCTTTCAGCCGCGATAACAGCGCAACGCCACCACCGTCATTACAGGAAGGAACTACAAACCAGATTCTGGTCGTTATTTGCCACTTGTAACCCTTTCTATCAATTATTGAACACGGCCCCGAACTTCAGTACTCTCAAGTCACAGCAGGGATGCCGCCAGACCGTTAATACAACAGTGTCAGAACGACCGACAATAACTCCCCTCCCCGCTTAGCACTCCGGATATAACACCACGCGACTCCTGCCCTGCGTATATAAGGACGGGCGGCAGCGTGTCTGAAAAAACAACACGATGAAGAAGCTGACCGGTCTATAACAAATAACCGAAACTTATGAAGCACAAAGCTTTTGGCCTGAAGCTTTACAAGACAGCCGTACTCTTACACCCGAAAGCACCTGAGGAATACTGGTAAATGAAGAAAATGATTCTCCTGTTGGCATTGACGCTCAGCGGATGTTCGTTCGGATATAACAGTTATGTCAGCGCAACAATGATAACAAACGACACATATCCACCATCAACGAACAACACAGAAGTCATATTCGAGGATAAACCCATTCATCGCGAGTACGATCAGATCGCATACCTTGAGGCAATCGGCCATGAGTCCTCACGTCTGCCAGAGTTGCTGTCATTACTGAAAGACAAAGCAAAATCCATAGGAGCTGACGCTGTTATTTTTATAAAAAAGAGACGCCAAACCAGATCTTCTGGTGACCTGATCATTGATACCATGAGCTTGGCCGCCGGAGAGAGGATTGATAACGATGAGTACGAAGCTCCGGTATTAACCGGTATCGCTATCAGATATAAAAACGAACCGGAAACGGTCAACAACGCTATTCGTTCAGGAGCAGGCACAGGTAGCCAATGAAAAAGACCAGCGATATAGAAAGACGATGAGTGTGATCACTTCGAAAACAATAAAATAGCGACTGGAGTATCAGTGGCAGTCATTATCCTCTTTCTTGCGCACCCTTTTCTGGCAGCCGGGCTCAGGTTTGAGATAAATAACCGCTGGATAAGCCGGGCCTATGAGAACACCGCACAACCCATTATTGATAGCATTCCAGACAATGGATTTTATAAGCACAACTACACTGGCTATCTGGTGTGGCTATGCGGGCAATATTCTGAAAAATGCACCGTTACCCCAGCCCCTGACATGCACCTCAATATTGACTGAGAACTTACCGCGATTCACTATAAGCGCTTAAGCTGACGATTGGCATCCAATGAGACTTTCGACAGAAGATTGCAGAGTGATCAAGGCTGCCGGATAAGCAGCCTGAATTTTTAAGAAATAAACACCATAAAACACGGAGTGAAAATGAAATTACCTTATCTGATACTGTTGTTTTCTCTTACAGTCCCATCCCTGGTTTCAGCTGATCCGGCCTCTGAAAAGGAAGCCACAAAGCTACTGGACTCCATGAAAATGGACAGCATGCTTGAACAATCAATGTCCCAGATGCTTAATCTTCAGATTCAGCAGAACCCTGCTCTCGGGCCGTACAAAGCGGTTATGCTGGAATTCCTCGGAAAACATATGAGCTATGAGAGTCTGAAAGACGATCTGGTAAAAATGTATGCAGAAGCCTTTACTGCTGCTGAGCTGATAAAAATCAATGAATTCTACTCTACCGATGTGGGTCAGAAGGCAATTGAAAAAATGCCGGAACTGATGACCAAGGGTGGAATGATCGGTGCTTCCCGGGTTCAGGAAAACCTTGGCGAGCTGCAGGATATGATTAAAGCTGAGGCCGAGCGACTGCAAGCACAGAAGTAAGCATGCAGGCTGTTACTCCCATAAAGCATTCTGAACCGGAAGGATTGCAGACAACCCGCCAACGGATCTGATCCGTTAAGTCTTAATAAGAAACGGGGAATTTTGTCTCAATTCCGGAATAAAAAAACGGGCCTCATCTGAGGCCCGTTTTTGTTTCAGGCGGCGTTAACAGCAGCCGCTGTTGGCACAGGTTTTATCCCTGTGCCGGGCGGCGTGAGCGGCGCGGTGCGTTGCCTGCCGGACGGCTGTTACCGCCATTGCTATTGCCAGTGTTATTACCGCTGCTGCCGGATGAACGGCGCTGTTCACCCTGCTTTTGCTCACCCTGTTTCTGAGCTGAGCCAGAACGACCAGAACCGGAACGGCTGGCGTTGCCGCCATTTCCATTTGAACGACCGCTACCGGCCGGACGCGGAGCGCGTGGCTCGCGGTCAAAGGTGTCTTTAAAGCCTTTCGGCTGTTTGGCTTTTTTCGGTTTACGCGGGGCTTTCGGGCGCGATACCGGCAGTGGGGTATTGGGTTCAAAACCTTCCTGCACACGGCGTTCAATGCTTTTGCCGATTAAGCCTTCAATACCTTCGAGGTCTTCCAGTTCTTCAGCACACACCAGGGCAATAGCTTCACCACTGGCACCGGCACGTCCGGTACGGCCAATACGGTGTACGTAGTCGGCGGCAACGTTAGGCAACTCGAAGTTAATAACGTGCGGTAATTGTTCGATATCCAGACCACGGGCGGCAATATCGGTCGCCACTAATACGGCAATATCACCGCTTTTAAATTCGGCCAGTGCACGGGTACGGGCACCCTGACTTTTATTGCCGTGAATGGCAGCGGCAGTAATACCACGATCCTGCAGGTGCGTGGTTAAACGGTTAGCGCCGTGTTTGGTGCGGGTAAATACCAGTACCTGTTTCCAGCCGTGTTGTTTCAGCAGGTGGCTGAGCACTTCCGGTTTGCGTTTTTTATCGACCGGAATCAGCCACTGCTCAACGGTGTGGGCGGTGCTGTTACGCGGGCTGACGTCAATTTCTACCGGATCGTTTACCAGGCCTTTGGCCAGGGTGCGGATCTCGTTAGAGAAGGTGGCCGAGAACATCAGGTTCTGGCGGTTTTTCGGCAGCAGCGCGAGGATTTTTTTGATGTCGTGAATAAAGCCCATATCGAGCATACGGTCGGCTTCGTCCAGCACCAGAAATTCTACTTCGTCAAAACGAATGGCTTTCTGCTGATAAAGGTCGAGTAAACGACCCGGACAAGCCACCAGCACGTCCACGCCACGGCGCAGGGCAATCATTTGCGGATTAATACTGACCCCGCCGAATACAACGGCAGAGCGGATATTCAGGTATTTGCTGTAATCAGCAACGTTTTCACCTACCTGAGCAGCCAGCTCACGGGTGGGTGTTAATACCAGCGCGCGGCAGCGGTTGGCGCCGGCGCGTTCGCCCTGCTGCAGTTTGTGCAGCATTGGCAGGGTAAAACCGGCGGTTTTACCCGTGCCGGTCTGGGCGGCGGCCATTACATCGCGGCCAGCCAGTACGGCAGGAATAGCCTGGGCCTGTACCGGAGATGGCGTGGTGTAACCCTGATCAGCAACAGCTTTCAGGATGGCATCGGCTAAGCCGAGTTCGGAAAATTGGGTCATGAGTGCGTGATCTGCTCTGAGAGCTGACATTGCAAGGAGAAATGGCGCGGTGTCAGCAGCCGCGTCCATCCGGGCGGTCGCCCGGCAAGGCAGGTAACAGGTGCATATCCTGCCTTTGAGAGGGGGCGGACTGTACTGGAATTAACAGAGTGAGTCCAGAACAGCCCCGTATAGAAATGTAGCGCTGCGTAATATCCGCCGTCTGTCAGTCATGGTTATCCGCCGCGACAGCGCTATGGAAATTCCGTAACGGGCGGAACACAAAAAACAGCAGAATCAGAGGCATCGATAACAACCAGACGGCGGCGATGATTAAGACCGACCACCATATTTCGCGACTGCTGGCGGCAAACAAGCGTTCTTCTGAAATAACAAAAGCAAGATGTTCACGCGGACTTTGAAAATGGTCAAAAGAGGAAGCGAAAATATAGTGTTCGCGGCCATTAATATGGGTTTTTTCCAGCCGGTTCTGCGACGTACTGTTATGCGCCATGGTAATCAGCTGCTCATAAGGGACAACAGCGGGCATAATTTTGCGCTCATTTTCGTCAGCCGCCAGCCATTTCTCCTGTAAAAACGCCCGTGCCTCAGGTGTGATTGAGGCGAGCACCTGATCCAGTATCGCGGCCAGAGGGGCAAGTTCGTCCTGTAATAACAGTTTCAGTCCCTGCGGTAAAAGCCCGGTACCGGTAACCTGCTTACTGAAACGCAGATCGCCGATAAAATACTGATCAGCGGTATTACGCAGAATCAGTTCCATATCCAGCGCGGCATCTGCCCTGCCCTGTTTTACCGCTTCCAGTGCTTCCCGCGTGTTGGTAGTACTCAGCAGGGTTATCTGCGGATAATTACTGCGGATTACCTGGGCGACGCTCCAGCCGGCAGGAATGGCCAGTATTTTGCCGTTTAACTGTTGCAGGTCCTGAATTGCCGCATCCTGTGCACGCTGGGCCAGAGCATAGGGTAATTGCAGAAATGCCTGGGTCATAACACCGGGCAACGCTTGACGGCTTAATACCGGTTGCAGAATATCCAGCTCTTTGCGACGGAATAACTCCATTAATTCAGGCCAGGCATAACCGTTTACAAACTCAATATTCAGGCCGGTCATTTGCGCAATAAGACGTAATAAATCAATGCTGTAACCGCGCGGCTCAGCTGATACAGCAAAATCAATCGGCGGCCAGTCGGTTTCATTGGAAATCCGTAAACGGCCAAGACTTTTTATGTAGTTTTCCTGTGCTTCACTGAGTGCAAAAGGCCCGGTGTCCGGTAAGCGGTCTTCATTCCATACACTGGAATTACTGGCAATAATTTCACCGCTTTGCTGATAAAGATAAATTTCTCCATCCAGGCTCAGAGGCTGACTGCGCAGATGAGCGGCGAGTGTCGAAAAAGCAATATCAACAGCCAGTACCGCTTTTCCTCCGGCTACACGTATGCTGTAGCTTTGCCCCGGCGCCTGCAGGTGCTGAAATAAATAAGGCTGTGTTTTGTGGACTGTGCCACTTTGCGCACTGGTGAACCACAGCCGCTGACTGGCGTTGTAATCGCTGATTTCTTCCCGGGCAAAGGTCTGTTGCATCTGCCCGTCATAAAACTCAAAACGGCGGCGCCGCTGATCTCCCTTACCTCTAACGCTGATCACCACCCAGCGGTCGGCCGGAGCGGCTTTCAGATGACGGCGTACAGCCTCGCTGCTGTTAAGGTTCACCAGCTCAAATACATCGCCATTGTTAAAACCGATATATACGGCATACATCACCGGATTATTGCGCATCACTTCAGCAAATAATGGCAAGGTCGCCGGATTTACCCAGTCCCCTGCCACCAACTGGGGATACTGGGCCAGCACGCGGGCAGTCTGAGCCGCATTGTTATCGAGGTTTTTGAGGTAATCGCGGGTAGCGCTTGCGGTCTGCTGGTAGCGCGCCATGGCCGAATCAAGCGCCATGGCGCGGCTGAAATAATAATGCAGGCCCAGAGCAACGGCAGCAGTGACCAGTGTGACCAGTATCACCGCCACCACAAGGCGGAACTGCAGTGACGCTTCCGTCTCTGGCAAAGGGGTATCCGTTTTATCCTGCTGCGTCATCTGTGCCTCCCTGCGCTGCCGCTGAGCATCGGTTATGTGTTATTCAGCATAAACCAATCATACATTTCTGCCGCTCAGATCAGCTCGCTGTCGAGTTCCCGTGTCAGGACAGCCTTTACTTTCTCCCTTAACACCTCGGCGGCTTCACGTCCTTCAATGCCTTCGGCCAGTTTGATTTTTTTACCATCGGCCTCAACCGACAAAGAAAAATACTCGGTTTTAGCACCGTTCTGGTTCGTCGAAGACATGCCCATATCCAGAGTCAGCGGGCTGGCAGCACTCACTGCAGCGCTACGCTGATACAGGGCGACACCAAACAATCGCCGTACGATACGAACCCGGCCAGGCTCAATATCGGTTTCCAGCGCCCGCCCTAACCAGAATACGCCAAACCAGGTAACCAGCAGGCCAACCAGTAAAAAGACAGGTCCCATCAGCCACAGCATCAGCTCTCCCTGCATCGCCATATACAGCAGAAAGACGCCAACCCCGTCAAACACCAGGCCAAACAGCAAAAGTCCCAGCGCCATACCGGTATGCCGTCCGGCAGCACTTTCCAGATGCATGCCACTGCCTGCGGCTGTCATGGCAATCTGTGCAGCAGCGCTGGCACTTGCTTCTTCACGCTGCTGCTGATGCCAGGCTTCCTGCTCTTCTGCCGGCATCTGAAATGACGATGTCTGCTGACCCTTTTCTACCGGAATGCTCCAGCTGCGTTCAAACTCAACCTGCAAACGGTTGCTGTCGCGCATCGCCCGGCTGTTATCCACCCGCGGATTACGTGCCGCGGCAACCGGCACACTGACAATACCCTCGCAATGCAGATTCCACTGAATACGCCCCCGGTAACCGGACGCTGAGCCACTGCCCGGTAAATCAGCCGGCACATCAAACAGGGCATGCACATTACAGCCGCCGTTATTCGTCTCACAGTGCGCACGGCCTTTGCTCTGCCATATAACATCGTGATGGGTCTTACTCTCTTTGCCACTGCCGGTGCTGTAGATATGCACACAGGTTAACCGCACCTGTGGCGACCCGACCCACTCACCGCTGGCCAGATGAAAATATCCACCCACCTGTCCGCCGGCATGTCCGGGTAAAGGATCCGGATAAAAAAGTGTCTGACCAATCTGCAGATAGCGCTTGCGCATACGCAGTGCGGCATAAATGGCACCACTTCCCACCAACGGGAAAATAAGCCCGAGCAAAACTTCCGGTTCACCATCCTGCAGAGCATCCACAATAACGAACAACAGCGGCGCAGATATCAGAACAAACAGACAGCCAATAAACAGCAGAATTTTATAACTGCCCCGCTGATCACTGGGAATTCCGGCGCGCGCACTATCCAACTGCTCACTGCTATTACTGCTGCGGCCGCCCATAAACATAATGCCGCCGCCCACTGCCATAAATACCGCGCCGAAAATACCGCCAAACACCAGCAGTCCGGTACGCAGGGTACGGTCGAGATAGGCTTCCTGTGGCTCAGCAGGATTCACATAAGCCTTAACCTGATTGCGCTGCTGCTCCGATTTAAGACGCGAATAAAGCTCTTGCCAGAAATCCCCGATATTGTCCGAACCGCCGGTTAAAGCCACACGGTCGCTGTGATAAGTACGGCCATTAAACTGGTATTGATAGCGTGCATCGACACTCCAGGTCACGCTGTCATCACCATGATGCGTGCGTAAATCCAGACTGGTAATCGTCGCCGGAACCTGTGCCCAGTCGGCAGTTTCGTAATAACGCAGCAGATTACTGCCCATGGTAAAAGCCGCAACGGCAAAGCCCGCGGCAAAAAAGATAAAGCCGAACAGCATCATACCGACGCTTTTCCCGGATTTACTTTTCTCGGTGGATTCTCCGCCTTTACTGCGGATGTTCGATGAAGTCGGCATAGGTATTCCCTGACTCTATAATTAAATGCCCGGTATGATGAGACAGTCAGCAACAAGCTGCAACGCAGAATCTGCTTTTCTTATCATCAGTGCGAGCCAGATCACACACCAGAACACAGGCGCTGCAGAATGCGTGCTGACCGTACACTTTTTCTGCTGAAAAATTAAACGGCTTCCGGGTTTTACCGCGCGCAGAACTGTGGCAGGCTGAATGCCTGATATGACACAGGGAATGTTCCTATGAATGCCGTACGCCGCTGGCTTGCCCACCCGCTGATTGTTATTGCAATGGCGGTTATTTATATCATCTCGCAGAGCCTGATTGCGCAAACCCTGCAGCAAGGAGATGCTGAAGCCTTACTGTTCCGCTTTCAGTTCTGCTACCGTGCTGATGCCTTTAATGCGCTGCTGCACAGTATCAGTGATGCGCAGTTAAATGCCATGCAACAGCATTTTGCTTACGATCATCTGCACCCGGTCTGGTATGGCCTGCTGGCACTATCACTGACCAGCTGGCTGTTTAACCTGAATGCGTTATCCGCACGCTGGAACCTGCTATTGTGGCCTGCCGTGCTGATGTCTGTTCTGGATGTGATTGAAAACAGCATTCACGAACCCTGGTTTAATATGCTGAGCACGCCCAGCGATCCCTGGGTTATGATTGCCGGCCTCAGTGCCACATTAAAATGGACACTGGCAGCACTTTATCTGGGCGGAGCCATCGCACTGGCTATCCGTTATTTCAGTCTGCGAAAAACACTCAGCACAGAACAGCCGGGGTCATAGCCCTCTGCGGAGTAACGGACTGATGCATGTTCCACCACCTGATATCCGGAGTATTACCATGAACGTTTTAAAGCCGGTTCTGACTTTTATCCACCGGCCTGCCATTGCCCTGTGTCTGGCTGGCCTGCTCAGCGCCTGCAGCAATGATGAAGTTGGCGATGTTTCACTGGGTTTATTTACCCTGAAAGACATCAAACTTAATGTCATGACCGACCCACTGGTTCCGGGCGTTACCTGCCATGTTGCCTCTGTTGAGGCTGATCTGAGTTTTTCCGATCCCAGCGACAGTGCAATTTCCTGCCGTCAGACCGGTGAAATTACCGCCGCCATGATTGCCCAGATCGATAAAAGTAAGTCCGGCGACGTGGTATTTAAAAAATCAAAAAGTATTTTCTTTAAAAATATGAAAGTTCGCCGTATTTACGATGCCGAAAGCCAGACCCTGATGTACCTGTCTTATGCCACTAAAGAAACATCCGGCAGCTTTAAACACAGCTTATCAACCGTGCCACTGTGGGGAACGCAGGCGTACAACAGTGCACCGCAACCGGTTCAGAAATAAGGTATACACAATAAAAAAGGTCCGTCATTGACGGACCTTTTCGTTCAAAACCCAGACGCTGGCTTATACCTTATCCGCCGTTTTAAATTCAAAATCACTGGCATCATGGCGCTCATGCAGCTGCTCGTGCGGCTCTCCCCAGGTACGGTTAACCATACGGCCACGCTGCACTGCTGGACGCTCAGCAATAGCATTGGCCCAGCGCAGTACATGGGTGTATGTGTGCGCTTCAATAAATTCTGCCGCGTCGTATAAGCCACCACGTACCAGCACGCCATACCAGGGCCAGATGGCCATGTCAGCGATACTGTATTCGTCACCACAGATAAATTCTTTATCCGCCAGATGGCGGTTTAATACGTCAAGCTGGCGCTTGATTTCCATGGTGTAGCGGTCGATCGGATACTGATATTTTTCTGGCGCGTAGGCATAAAAATGACCAAAGCCACCGCCTAAAATCGGCGCACTGCCCATCTGCCAGAACAACCAGTTAAAACACTCGGCGCGACCTGCGGCATCGGCCGGAATAAAAGCATTAAATTTTTCAGCCAGATACATCAGGATGGAGCCGGATTCAAATAATCGCTGCGGCGGATTAACACTGTGATCCATCAGCGCCGGAATTTTGGAGTTCGGGTTAACCTCAACAAAACCTGAGCCAAACTGATCACCTTCAAGAATATTAATCAGCCAGGCGTCATATTCGGCATCGCTGATTCCAGCGGCCAGCAATTCCTCCAGCATAATACTGACCTTAACCCCATTCGGCGTCGCCAGTGAATACAGCTGCAACGGATGCTTGCCGACCGGCAGTTCCTTGTCGTGGGTCGGGCCGGCAACAGGACGGTTAATATTGGCGAATTTACCGCCATTACCCGCCTGCCATTGCCAGACTTTGGGCGGGATGTAGGTTGATTGGCTCATAAAATATCCTCTGCCATAAGTAAGTTAGCGGCCCGGGGCCTGTTAACACTGATTGAACAGGCCCAGAGGCAGCCCTGCATCATTCAGAGCTGCCCTGGCGGACATCAGTGTACGCGAATACATCGTACCGATAATGCACAATACTGATACGCTCTGTTCAATATCATGCCCCTGCAACTGCGGCAATGTTACTGATGGTGACCTGCCTGCATCCCGCTCATCAACTCTGTATTGACTCCTGCCGGCACCATAACAGCACCAGCCAAAAGGCGGAAATCGCTCAACCATTGTGCTGATTTACAGCAGCCTCTCTGTCTTGTATCGCGCAGGCGACCGAGAGTATATCGGTTCCATTACCATCAGGGCTGTGGCATGTGCACAGACCTGTACCTCACCTACCGACAGGGAGTATTCACTATGAGAATCGATAACCTTTGGCGTATCAGAAACAACACTAATGACACCACCTGGGCATGGATTTTTAATGCTAATGAAACTGTCTTCAGTTTTGTCAAAGATGGCCATCTGCATAAGCTTTCTCCGGGTGACTTTATCGACATAGAAATTGGTCTGAAGACAGCCAAGATTGGTTTTCGTGATGGTGAAACGGTATTTAACGCATGGCACAGCCATCCTGTTGCTGTAGATACCGACCGGGATGTCAGCCTGGAAAAAGGTTCGGATATGAAGTTCCGTATAGCCTTTCCGGAACACGCCATGTTTGACCGAACCTCCGTCACGAAAAATGTTCAGTTTATGAGCCCGGCTGAAACCAATGATCTGGCCCGCATGATTGTACTGGCCGGATTAGGCAAGATCCCGCAGGCCGGAGGTATTATCAGCAGCATTGTTGGTCTGATCTGGGCTGAGCAAAAACCCACAATGGAAAGCCTGATCAAACAATCTGAAGCACGGATGAAATCCTGGGTCCGCGGTCAGATTGATATGATAAAACGTGAAAACCTGAAGAATTTTTCCATCGGCTTAAGCAACAATCTGCAGGAATATATGCTGGCCAAAACACCGGCGGCAAAACAGGAAAAATTGTCTATCGTTATCAGTCACTTCGGCGACAAGATGCCGTTTTTCACCAATGAAAATTATACCGTAGGAACTCTGGCCGCCGGTGTCGAGGTTGCCAGTATGCACATTGCCCTGCTGCGTGAGCGTATTATTTTTGCCAAGCAACTTGGTATTCCCGATGAAGAACGGGACGGTCATATTCAGATTCTGGATGAAAAAATCAGCGCTTATCAGGATCATGTTCTGAACATCGCCATCCCCGCCGAAATCAAATGGCGCATGGACAATATTGACAGAGAGTCCATTCCGCACTCAGGTGGCTACAACCATTACTTGCGTGATCACGTCAGCCGTCAGATCTTTGCTTACGCCGATAAAGTTATTGGCTATAACCGTAACAGCCATAACTCGGTGGTTAACCGTAATTATTATCTGCGCCAGGCTCAGGCCAGCTACACCAATTCGTTGCTGACGAACGTCGGTGACTCTGCCCGTCTCTGGTCGTTATTAAAGGGTAAACCGGAAACCCTTCAGCCTGTCGCTCTGGATCGCCTGACCTGGGTCGGCCCCTGCACGGGTTTAGTACATAAGGGAGGAAATCAGCATGGCGCCGTTGAAGATGTCAAAATGGAAACCCATGGTGACATTGCAGAAGTCATTGTGCGCGCAAAAGATGAAATCAATTATCTGAAACTGGTGTACAGAGACGGTTCAAGTAAAGCCATTGGTAAAGCAAACGACGGCTCCGAATATAAAGTAACGTTAAAAGAAGGCGTCTATATCACGAAGATTGATACCTGGTGGGACTGGGAACTGATGGCCATCAGCTTCCATCTGAGTGATGGCACTGTTACTCCGGTGCAGGGTAAAACCAAAGCGGATATGTCCAGGCAGATTGCCAGTCTGGATAACCACATCATGTCCGGCTTTAAAGCAGAAGGAAATCCAAATGCCAAAATCGGTAATGCCTTGTCTTTCGGCTTTGTACCGCACCCGGACTTTTATCAGGTAAAAGACCAGCCGAAACCTTTACGCCACAACGAACCGGCTGAACAGGAAAAAGTGCCGGTTAATCTGTAAAACAGCCGGGAACGGCGCTAAAGCATCAAAGGGCGGAAATATTTCCGCCCTTTTTTGTTACTGCTGCCAAAAACCGGCTCAGGCCAAACGCTGGTACAAATCCTTAAGCAACTGCGCTGTTTCATCCCAGCCAATACAGGCATCGGTAATTGACTGGCCGTACTGCAGCTCGCCTTCATCGTTCTGGCGTCCGGCCTGAATGAAACTTTCCAGCATTAAACCCAGAATACCGCGATTACCGGCAGCCCGCTGAGCCACCACTTCCTGGGCAATCGCCACCTGGCGTTCGTGCTGTTTGCAGGCATTATCGTGGCTGCAATCCACCAGCACTTTGGCGTGGCAGTTGCCTTTTTCCAGCTCCGCCAGAGCAGAGGCAATTGAGCTGGCATCGTAATTGGTAATGCCACGGCCGCCACGCAGTACCAGATGCGTGTCCGGGTTTCCCGGTGTGTCGAGCATCGCCATCTGACCATCCACATCCACGCCCAGCGTATGGTGGCTGTGGCGCGCAGAAATCATGGCATTTACGGCATTGGCGGCCGAACCATCGGTGCTGTTTTTAATGCCCACCGGCATTGGCAGATGGCTGACCATTTCACGGTGAGTCTGCGATTCGGCGGTGCGTGCGCCGATGGCGGTCCAGCTCACCAGATCGTCGAGGTAGCGCATCACCAGCGGATTCAGTGCTTCGGTGGCCAGCGGTAAACTCAGCTCTGCCAGTTGCAGCATAATGCCGCGCGAGCGTTCCAGCCCCAGCGCCATATCGCCTTTACCGTTACGCTCCGGATCGTAGGCCAGCCCTTTCCAGCCGATGCTGGTACGGGGTTTTTCCACGTAGGCGCGCAACACAATCAGCAGGCGGTCGCTCAGCTGCTCGTTCAGCGCCGCCAGACGGCGACCGTAATCCAGTACTGCCGCTTCATCGTGAATGGAACAGGGACCGGTGACGATCAGCAGACGGTCATCATTGCCATTGAGCAGATCGCGGATCTGCTGACGCTGCTGGTCAATCTGCAATGCCAGCGCTTCGTTAAGCGGCAGATCGGCCTTGAGCTGACGCGGTGTGCGCAACGGCCGTACCGCCGGATCATTGCTTTCCTGCTGAGCGGTGGTTTGTGTTTCTGTCAGTTGTTTGCTTTGTGTTTGTACGTTCATGGTGCTGTCCTCAATAAGTTTGTTGTCTGTAACACTCAGAATTGCGGCCAATAGCGACCGCCGCTAAATCGGCGGTACTGATGCAACAAACAAACAGCGGACTGAGCTTTCATGACATATTCCTTAAATTCTGCAAAGCCAATAACAAAAAACCCCGAAAGGCGGACTGCCAATCGGGGTTTTCCGGTGGCAGTCGGTTCTCACCGGACTGCCTTAACTGCATGATGCAAATTAAGCGCGGCCCGGCTCCTGGCTAAAATAGCCATAACCAAACCACCAATATTTAACGTTCTGAACAGCAGACACAGCGCTGCCTGCTGCAGAAGCAGCATGGGCAGAGAGCATGTTCAGTACGCGGGAATCAGTATTCATAGCGCTTAATACTACGCCGAAAGGCCGACATTTCAACCCCGCAGCGCGTTTCATCCATGACAATTTTATGAAACAGAGTCATTAACCGGCCACCGGCTGCGGCTCTTCAGCGTCACCCATGGCGTCCAGATCAGCATCAACAGGGCTGACACTTTCTGTCGCTGGCATGGCAATTACGGTCACATTGAAAACCGCCAGCGCCAAGCGTACCCAGGGCAACAACAGGTAGAAGACCGCCAGCAGTATCGGGTTGTCGTAGTAATCGTTGATGTAGAAAAACAGCTGCAGACCAAAGAATAAACCAGGCAACAGTATGGCCAGAAGGATGGTCTTCAGCGGACTCCAGCCCATATTGCGCAGGCGCTGAACCAGAAACCAGAACGCCACAATCACGCTCACAATCAGTACCAGAGCAAACCAGACCAGCAGCTGTTCCTGACGTGACGACGAATAACCATAACCGTTGCTGTAACCAAACAGCGCTACAGCTCCGGCAATCAGCAGCAGCGCTGCCACCACACCCAGCACCGTACAGCGCCAGAAAAACTGAATACTGTTGAGCTGCTCTTCAGCCGCATAGCGCGGATTCATACGCAGCAACGGATGCTGTGGCTGGCTGACGCTCAGTGCCGGGCGGAACAGCACATAAATATGAAACAGCAACCAGCCTGCACTGATACCCATCATGGAGAACATCATCACTTCAGATGGCGAGCTGTTCATGTTGATATTCGACATATAAGGCACCATCGACAGCAAACCGTAATTCAGCAAGCCAACCGGCACCATCAGCCAGCGGCCAAACATACGGCAGGCCAGAATGACACTCAGCACCAGCCACAGCGGATCAACCAGAAGATTAATGGAGAAGAAAATCCACATCAGCTCAACGTAGTCGGAATAAGGACCGTTAAACGCATAACCAGAATCCGGGAAGACATAAGCACCGCCGGCATGTAACGCGCCCTGTATGGCGAACAGAATAAAAAACGCCAGCATATAGCGGTCACGATCAATGCGTCCGTCAAGAACAGCGGTTTTTTCGCCGCTGTATTGGTCACGCCAGAACAGGTCTTTTAATAGCAATAACATGATAAATAATCCTTTTATCGGTGTGCCGCCGGCAGCTCAGGAACTGCACGGACAAAATGGGGCAGAATAAGCACTCGTCTCGGTATGACCGCTGCATGGCGGCTGAATGACCGCTGCATTCCCTGCCCGGCATCAGAAAGACGGTACAAAATATAAAAATCCCGGCGGTTGCCGGGATTTTTCAAAACAATGCTGATTACACTATTTATTGCCTGATCAGTAAAGATCAGGCTTCGGCAATAATCACCGCCCGTAATGGTGCCGGATAACCTTCGGCAGTTTTATTGCGATCCTGCGGATCGAGAAAATCCGCCAGCGAATTAAAGTGCATCCAGTCGGTGGTGCGCTGCTCATCCAGCGAGGTCTGATTCAGATCCACCACCCTTGCGTTTTTAAAGCCAACACGGCGACACCAGAGCAGTAAGGTTTCGGTGCTGGGAATAAACCACACGTTGCGCATCATGGCGTAGCGGTCTTCCGGCATTAATACCTCTCCCAGCGCGCCATCAATCACCAGCGTCTCCAGCACCAGCTCACCACCGGGGCGCAGCGCATCTTTTAATTCCTGCAGATGATCCACCGGCGATTTGCGGTGATACAGCACGCCCATGGAGAACACCGTATCAAAGGCTTTTAAATTGCCCGGCACGTCTTCCATTTTCAGCGGTAATAAATCGGCGCGGGCACTGTGACCTGCAGCCTGAAGATAGCGTTTATACGCCTGAAACTGCATCAGGAATAAACGTGACGGATCGATACCAATCACCCGGTAAGCGCCGGCACCGAGCATGCGCCAGATGTGATAACCGGAACCACAGCCAACATCCAGTACCACACGGCCATCCAGCGGCGCCAGATGCGGAGCCACCCGCTCCCACTTCCAGTCGGAGCGCCATTCGGTATCGATGTGTGTGCTAAAAAACTGAAACGGCCCTTTACGCCAGGGAATCAGCCCTTCCAGCGCCTGCTGTAATTGTTCCTGCTGAGCGGCGGTGATGGCATCGCTGCTGAGGGCAATATCATGGCGATTTAGATCGGCCTGAACCTGCTCAATAACAGGTAGCTGTTGCAGGGCATGTAACCAGCGCTGCTGATCGCCGTGTTCTTTTTCCTGCAGCACCAGTTCCAGCTGACGCGGTAAAACCTCCTCCCAGGGCGCCAGTTTGCCTTCACGCATAAAGGCCAGCACATCATCAAACCAGTGCAGAATATCGTCACGCTCTGTCATTATTTAACCGCTAAAAAGGACACAAAATTAAAACACTGATACCAGCGGATCACCTGACGGAAGCCGGCGGCTTTCAGACGCTCAATATGCGTCTGTTCCGTTTCCGGAATCAGTACGTTTTCAATCGCGCTGCGTTTCTGGGCAATTTCCAGATCGGAATAACCATTGGCGCGTTTAAAGTCGAGATGCAGTTCGTCCTGCAGCAACTGCTCTTCAGCACTGAAGCAGAGTTTCTCCGACAGAATCAGCGCCCCGCCCGGCAGGGTCGCATCGGCAATTCTGCTCAGCAAAGTCAGACGCTGCTCGGGGGCAATAAACTGCAGCACAAAATTCAGTGCCGTGACCGAAGCATTTTCCAGCGGGTATTCAAGAATATCGGCACAGGCCATGGTAACCGGCACCTGACCTTCGTCCAGCGCCACATAATGCTCGGCACGCTCAATCATCGAGGCCGAATTATCCAGACCGATAATCCGGCAGCCCGCGGCGCGTTCACCCGCCGCCTGTACACCATGACGCATCGCCAGAGTAACCGCCCCCAGCGAACAGCCCAGATCGTACAGACTGGAACCCGGCTGCGCATAACGGCCGGCAATAATGCCGGACATTGCCACGGTTTCGGCATAGCCCGGCACGGAGCGTTTGATCATGTCCGGAAAGACACGTGCGACCGCGCTGTCGAAGGTAAAACTGGCGACCTTCTGCTGCGGGGTATTAAAGATGGTATCGGGCTGTTGATCGAAGTCGGACATGGCAAACTGACCAGATTCTGTGCAGGGGGCGCATTCTAACGGATGGACACCGGAGCGGCCAGCACTGGCCGCTACCCGCTGACCTGTCAATCAGACTCAGAGACTTCATCCAGCAATAACTGGCCATCCTGTTCCAGCGCTTCTTCGGCCAGATCACGCGACAGTTCTTTTTTCGCCCGTACGCCCAGCTGTAAAAACTTCTCACTCAGGCTAATCAGGTTGCCTCGGCCGCTTTTCATCGAGTTCCAGGCATCGTCGTAGCTCTTCTGCACGGTATTCAGCTGGCTACCGACTTTTTCAAATTTCTCCACCACGATCACCAGTTTCTCATACACCTTAGCCGCCTGGTCAGCGAGTTTTTCGGTGCTCTTACTGCGCCGTTCAATGGCCCAGATACTGGCCACCGTGCGCAAGGTCGCCAGCAGTGTGGTGGGGGTTACCACCACAATACGGCGTTCAAAGGCTTCGTTAAATAAGGCTTCGTCCTGCTGAAAGGCCAGCATAAAGGCCGGTTCAATCGGCATAAACAGAAAAACAAAGTCCGGCGAATTAAGCCCCGACAACTGCTGATAAGCTTTGTCACTTAAACTGCGGATATGGTTACGGATAGCATCCACATGGCGGCGAGCGGCAGCATCGCGCTCAATATCGCTTTCGGCATTAACATAATCGGTATAGGCATTGAGCGAGACTTTGGAGTCGACAATGATGTGTTTCTTTTCCGGTAAATTAATAATCACATCCGGACGATAGGTTTTGCCCTCATCATTCTGATGGCTCTGCTCGCGCAGGTATTCTTCGCCCTTACGCAGGCCGGAACGGTCGAGTACGGTTTCCAGTACCATTTCGCCCCAGTTGCCCTGCATTTTTTTCTCGCCGCGCAATGCGGTGGTTAATGCATGGGCTTCGGCGGTAATCTGCTGGTTCAGTTTATGCAGATTTTCGATCTGGGTTTTCAGCTCGGTGCGGTCTTTAACGTCGTTGACATAGACGTCGTCGACTTTTTTACGCAGCCCTTCCAGCTGATCTTTAAACGGCATTAATAATGAGTTCAGACCTTTCTGACTCTGCTCGCCGAACTGTTGCTGCTTCTGCTCGAAAATTTTATTCGACAGGTGTTCAAACTCTTTCAGCAGCTGCTCTTTGTTCTGTTCCAGCAAGGCTAATTTTTCTTCCGCGCTGCGTTGTTGCTGTGTCCGCGCTTCCTGCTCGGTCGCCAGTTGCTGTTGCAGCTGGTTTAACTGCTGCTGCAATTGCTGTTGTTGCAGGTTTTGCTCCTGACGTTGCTGTTCCAGCTGTTGCGCCTGCTGCTGCAGGTTTTCGCTGCGCTCCTGCCAGCGCGCCTGGGCAACACTCTGCTGCTGCAGCTCCTGCTGTACCTGTTCCAGCTTCTGTTGCTGCGCATCCAGACTCTGCTTCAGCTGGCTGTTCTGCTGCTGGTATTGCTGTTCTTGCTGCAACCACTGCTGCTCGCTTTGCTGCCACTGCAGTTGTTCCTGCTCCAGTTGCTGCTGGATTTTCTGTATCTGTGCCCGCTGATAAAACCAGGACACAGCGGCAGCAGCCGATGATAACGCCAGCGCCGATAAAGCCAGCT
The DNA here is from genome assembly GCF_025345565.1 of Thalassolituus hydrocarboniclasticus. Taxonomy (NCBI): domain Bacteria; kingdom Pseudomonadati; phylum Pseudomonadota; class Gammaproteobacteria; order Oceanospirillales; family Oceanospirillaceae; genus Thalassolituus; species Thalassolituus hydrocarboniclasticus. Next base: position 3,012,489 of record NZ_CP054475.1, read on the forward strand.
GGATTAACGAAAACTCAAACATAAAACCTCATCAGATGCAGACATAAACATCAGTTAAAAATGTGCACGTACGCCGGCAATAACACTGTCAGCGTCAATATCGTTGAATTCGGTGGTGGAATATTCGGCGAACAACACCACGTCGTGCTGGTTGGGCAGCGGAAAATTAAAACCAGCGCTGCGCATGGAAGAGCAGCCATCGTCAGACCAGGGCTCCAGCACACCGTTCACCGCCGTGCTCCAGCAATGGCGACCATAACGCACCCAGGGGCCGACGCCATTGGCCAGCGGTAAACGCAGGGTAACATCCCAACCGGCGCTGATACCGTCGAACTGTGGGCTTTCGGCATTCTCGTTAATGTTTTTATCGCCCCACAGCCATAAACCCAGACCGGTGCTGACTCCCGGAATCCATTCAATGCCGCCTCTGGCATATACCAGATCGGTCAGCAGGGTATCAGACTCACCATCATCGGTACGCTCTTCCGGAATACTCTGGGTACTCAGCCCCAGCGCCAGTGCGGCATAGCCCTGCGGCTGCCAGGCCTGTGCCGCCGCTGGCACGAACAGCAGGCTCAGCAGCAGGAACATCAGGCCTGTGCTGTACCGGCCTTTCATCGTGTTGTCATCGGAATACATCATGTTCAGTCCTGTTGTTACTTAGGCCATCGGGCCAAATGAGCCGTCGCCATTTGCCACCCTGCGCGCCAATCTGTGCTGATTATGCCTGATTGCTGCGGCATTGCGTGCCAGTGAATTGCCAAACTGGTTCCATCGTGCAGAATCGGCCGGACAATAAAAAATCTCACCATTAAGGATTACGCCATGAAAGCCGTTGCTTTAGCGCTGCTTGTGCTGACCCCGGTTCTGACCACTCAGGTTCAGGCCAGCTCCTCCACTCCGAGCATGAACAGCCACTACTCTACCCATCCGCTGCAGTGGTACAACGAAGTTTCCGAGCTGGAATACTTCGATACCAACTTCACCACCACCTGGGTAACCAATCCGGCCTGTGATAACAGCGCCGACTTTACCGCCGTCACCTACAACATTTTCCATAATGTGGGCTTTGTTTACGACTTCGGTGATGAAATGGAACAGTCACTGGGCAAGGTCACTGAATGTGCCGACGTTATTATGCTGCAGGAAGCCTGGGACTACGACGATATGTACGAAGACGGCCCGGTGGATGATTTTGCCGCACGCGGTTTTGAAGACACCTACGGCGGTGGCAGCAACTATTGCAACGGCAGTGATATCGAAGACGACTGTCCGGGCCTGATGATTTTCTCGCGCCACGGTTATGCCAAAAAACTGGGCTACCACAAATACAACGCCACCAGCGGTATTGATGGCGTAAAAGGCAAAGGCGTGATCGGTGCCATTGTCGAAAAAAATGGCCAGTACATTTATGTATTCAACACCCATCTGGTATACGGCAGCGCGCAGCATCTGGGCGGCAACAGCAGCGACGACAACGCCCGCCGTGGCCAGATGAATGAAGCCATTAACTGGATCAAAGGTAAGATCGACGCCAACGCCGCACAATTCCCGCCAGCGGCCGTTATTTTCGGTGGCGACTTTAACACCGACCTGCAGAACCCCGCCGCGGTACAGAACATCACCCAAGGCAGCCTGTGGGATCAGATGGCATTAGTACGCAATCAGAACACCGAAGTACGCGATGGCCTGCAATATACCTACTGGCCAAAAGATGCCTGCTGTGAAGACACCGGTCCGAACGGTCTGGCAACCGACGATTACGCCTGGTTCGATTACACCCTGGTATTTGATGCAGCCAACTGGAACATCGGCGCTCCGGCTACCGGCTGCGGCGTCAGCCGTGTCAATACCAGCGTTTGGGCACCGGAATGGCGCGGTCAGGATGGCCAGCGTTATCTCGCCTACTACACCCACAGCGATCATTACGGCAGTCTGACCGAAATCGATTTCTGCCAGCCGTAATATGCAGCGTTTAACGATTATCCGGCTGGTGCTGCTTGCAGCACTCGCCACTGGCTTCACTCTGCTGTTGCTGCAATGGCGGACACCGCTGACTCAGGTCGGCGGTGATTCTGTATCCCTTGTTACTGACCCACAGTCTGATGCTGCGCCAGAGCACACTCTGGCCGACGCCCCGGCTTCATTGCGTGAACGCCTGCACCAGAGTTTACTGCGCGGCGCCCAGCAGGCCGCCGCTCAACAGCTGACCCAATCACTGAATACCCTGCACTGGCGTGAAAGCGAATGGCAGGCCGACCCCAATGCAGGGCTTGAGCGTTTGCAGCAACGCTGCCAACAACAACTCAGCCGTGCCTTTGAACGCAACACTGACGACAGCGACATTCAGCAACTCTGTGAACAGCAATTGCTGTTATCACTGGCGGAAAATCAGGGCTTAACCCTGGAGCAGGCCAGCCGCTTTATCTCGCTCAGCCGGGAAAACCCACAACCGCTGAAACAATTCCAGCAACGCTCACCGCTGAGTGACTTCGATAATCCACTGCAATTTTTTGAACAATACTGGGCCACACAGGATGCTCTTTACGGTGCGGATATAAGCCGGAAAGTCTTCGGCGCCCAACGAGATGGCATGCGCTTTAATCAGCGCTTTCAGGATTTTTTAACACAGGCCAAAAACCTGCCGTTAAAGGATCGCCTAGCCTGGCATGAACAACAGCAGCAACAATTTGCCAGCCAGCATGGTCAGCCGTTAAGCGCTCTCAGCAACGATGCCTCGGATGAACTCAATCGCATCATAGGACTGCACGAATTAGACCCGGTTGCCGACCCAGTACAACGCCGCTACGAAATGCGCCGTGCAGCACTTGGCGAAGAAAAAGCCCGACGCATCCGCAAACGAGAAGAGCGGCAGATGCGCGAAAGCGGACAACTGTCACGCCTGTACTGACCTACCGGTCTAGATGAAATGCCATGGTCTTTATAGCAGTAGGTAAAGACCATAATCAGCATTACGCCATACATTCCCTGCAGCGGTTATAACCCGGTGTTTTATCCACAATGGCTGATGGCGCAACAGTAAAGAATAAACAGCCTGACTTCTTCTGTTTCAGGCTTTTATTGCAGGCTTCCAGCGCAGGTTTTTAACATCACTTCGCCGCCGGCACTGTTCAGTAGAATATTAACAGTATCGTTCATAGTCTGCAGACTCAAAGGCCAGTCGGGTGTTTTTTTACTGCGCGGGAAAATAATATAAACCACGGTGCCGGAAGGCGTACCGGCACCGGTTCTTGGATTCGGATTATCGCCGCCCAGAGCACTGGCGAGCGCAATCGACATTTCCCCCAGCGTAGCTCTGGCCGGGCCGATATCCGCAATAATAAAAGGCGACGACTTCCCATTACTCAGATTCAGCGCATACCCAAAATCGCCTAATGTTCCGGTGCCTTTCTTTTTATAAAAATCACCAGGAAAAACCAGATACGGAACCGATCGGGAATCGACATAACGCTGCGGATCGGTCATCACTTTCTGTTCATCCTGCAGGGATGTACGCGAAACTAAAAAGCCTTTAAAAGTGCCTTCTGGCTGCACATAAGCCTGCGCCGGATTATCCGGGTCAGCGACAATGGCCGAACGCCACCAGCTGTGTTTTGGATAACCCCCATTAGCCGGACAATCAAGTCCTTTAAAGCCTTCGCCCTGCGTACACTGCAGGCTGACATCATCCGGGTGATAGGCATTGGGCGCACCATCAGCATCAACCCTGATCTCATTACCGGTAAACAGATAAGCACTCTGCTCACCATGATGCAACAATGCCGTCTCCTGAAACTGATCCCAGACCGTGAAAACGCAGCCGGATTCGGCCATAGCCTGCGATACCCAAAGCGGAAGCATGATAAGAAGAGCCATTCCTTTCATAGTGATTCTATCGTCCTGACAAAACAAAGAACGTCGAGTCTATCGGACATATCCACAGAAAACACCCACAGGCGGCATCAGGTGCACTCATGTACAGGCTGTTACTGACAAAAAACAGCAGAAGCCACAGATCTTTTCTATTAACATCGGTTCAACTTAAAGGCTGAAGAACGGAGAACCCTATGTCCAGACTGACTCTGTTTTACGACGGCCACTGCCCGCTCTGTGTACGCGAAATGAAGCATCTTACCCGGCTGGACAGCGCCAGACGGATACAACTGGTCGATATCCAGAGTGATGATTTCAGCCAGCATTGGCCACAGGTAAATAAAGCCGAAGCCAGCAGCATCCTGCTGGCCGTGCAGGATAACGGCGAATGGCTGCGCGGCCTCGATGTGACTCACCGCGCCTGGCAACTGGTTGGCAAGGGCTATTGGATCGCCCCTTTACGCTGGCCGGTTATCCGTTTATTCGCCGATCAGGCGTATCTGTGGTTTGCGCGCAACCGTTACCGCATATCCGGCTGGCTGACCGGCCAGCAGCGGTGTGAGGCCTGTGCGATTAATGGCTGTGATATTGCGGATAAAACGCAGGGCAAGTGATAGTAGCCGCTGCTTGGGCTGGCTCTTTGAGGGGGCCGGCTCGCTACTACGCTCTGCGTAGTAGTGCCTGCCGCTTTGTTAGTTCTGGAAAGGATTGTGCTCTGAGTCGTAGCCGCTGCGCGGGTTAGTTTTTGTTTTTTAATAAAAGCCTATGCGGGACAAAAGCTGGCCCGCACAACGGCTTGTAAAAAACTCATCCCGCAACAGGCTGCTTAGCCTCATCCTCCGCCTGCTTACGCAGCATAAAACGCTGAATTTTTCCGCTGGAGGTTTTCGGCAGCTCAGCAACAAATTCAATCTCACGCGGAAAAGAATGGGTCGACAGGCATTTACGCACATGCTGCTGTAATTCCTTCGCCAGCGCCTCATCGCTGAAATATTCCGGGCGTAACACCACATAGGCTTTCACAATGGCACCACGCTCGGCGTCGGGTTTACCCACCACCGCGCTTTCAATCACTGCCGGATGTTCGAGCAACGCACTTTCAACTTCGGCCGGGCCGATACGGTAACCGGCGGAGGCAATAATATCGTCGTCGCGGCCGGTGTAAGAATGCGAGCCGTCGCCATTGCTGACCACCACATCGCCGGTCAGATAATACTGGCCTTTATATGGTTTTTTCGCATCGCCCATATAACCCTGAAAAAAGAACAGCGGCGAGTTATCCATATCCACCGCCAGCTCGCCGGTTTCGCCAGGTGCCACTTCTTTACCATAAGGATCAAGCGCAACCAGGCGATAGCCGGGAATCTGATAGCCCATGCTGGCATCACGGTGCATATGATCAAACTCGTGGAAATTCGCCGAGGTCATACCGGTTTCTGTTTGGCCATACTGATCACACACACGGCAATTCAGCATACGCTGTGCCCAGCTGACAATTTCCGGATTCAGCGGTTCACCGGCACTGCTGGCTACGCGCAGATTTATTTCCGGATAGTTTTTTAATAAATCATCATTGGCTTTTAATAAGCGATACGCCGTTGGCGCCGCCGCCAGATTGGTAATGGCGTATTTACGTAAAAATTCAAAGGTATTGTCGGCGGTAAAACCGGCTTCATTAAAATGAATGGTCGCACCCAACTGCAAAGGCGCCACAATGCCGTAATACAAACCATAAGCCCAGCCCGGATCGGCGACGTTCCAGAATTTATCGTCGGCACGCAAACCCACGGCGTATTTCATATACATATGAAAGGCCATTAATGCCCGTGCCGGAACCACCAGACCTTTGGCTTTGCCGGTGGTGCCGGAGGTAAACATCTGCAGCATCGGATCACCGGCACCAATTAAAACCGGCTCAAAGCTGTCTGACTGTTTGGCCAGCTCGGCTTCAAACAGAAAATCCGGCTTACCTGTCACACTATCCACACCTTTCACAACATCGGCGGAATCCGCGACCAGCATGCTCGGTGGCAAGCCTTTAACATCGGCCAGCTTGGGCCATTGCTCCGGATTGGTAATAATCAGCTTACTTTGCGCCTGCTCAAGACGGTATTCGATAGCGCCGGAACCAAACGCGGTAAACAATGGCTGGTATACTGCACCGGCTTTCAGAGTACCGAGTACACAAATGAGTAATTCCGGGGTCCGTGGCAGCAGACAGGCCACGCGGTCGCCGGGGCCAATGCCCTGAGCTTTAAGAAAACCGGCAAAGCGCGCTGCACGTTGCTGCAGTTCGGCAAAGGTTAGTTCACCGGCAGAGCCATCGATGCGCTCGTAACGCAGGGCAACCCGGGCTGGATCTCCGGCATGGCGATCGCAGATTTCGGTGCAGACATTAAGACCTTGGTCGAAGTCAGCACAGAACTGCTGTTTGAGAGAATCGACAGAAAAACCGCTGACGAAGGCGTCGTAGCTCATAGTGTGCATAGTGCTTTACCCTGTTGTTCTTGTTGTGCGCATCATTGTTGTCTGTTGTGCGCGGGTGTTATTAACATGCGATTCACCCATGCTAAGACAAGGCAGGCGACAAACAGAATGACAGGATTAAGCAGATAACTTAACAACTTTTGCGCACAGCCAAACCACGGATGCCAGGCCAGCCGCTCAGTCCGGACACACGGGCCAGACACTGGTAAAAACAACGCAGGACAGACGATATTGTTATGCAAAACCTGACCTTTTCTTCGCATTATGCCCGCGCCGCCCTCTACGGGCTGGAACAGAAAAAAGGCGATTGCTCGGCCCTGCTGCAGGCAAAAAATATCGACCCCAACCTGATCCGCGAGCCACTGGCGCGCATTCCCACCGATCAGTTTGTGCGCCTGTTCCGCCTGATCTGGAAAGCGCTGGATGACGAATTTATGGGACGTACCATCACGCCCTGTAAAGTCGGACATTTTCATCTTATGGGCTCACTGGCGGTACACGCCAATAATCTTGAAGAAGTACTGCGCGAAAGCATCCGCTGTTACCGTTTATTTTCCGACGAAATAGAAATAAGCCTGAACCTTGATGGCGACGATGCCGAACTGAGCCTGACCCATCATAATCCGCAGCTCGACCCCGATGCTTTTTTGGTCGAATGGTTACTACTGGTCTGGCACCGCCTGACCGGCTGGCTGATTGACCGTAAAATTGTGCTCAGCCAGGCCACCTTTAAACATGCCCTGCCGCCGCATTTTGATGAATACCGTTTTGTGTTTCCCACCCGCTGTTATTTTGGCCGCGAGCGCAACAGCCTGTTTTTCAGTAAAAACCTGCTGTCTATGCCGGTGGTGCGCACACCCGCCGAGCTGGATGAATTTATTAATAATTCACCACGTGACCTGATTGTCTGGACCGATGAAGACGACAGCATCACTACCCAGGTGCGCCGCCTGCTTGAAGCCGGCGATACCAGCAGCCTGCCGAACCTCGACTGGGTGGCCGAGCAACTGCATATGACCTCCTACACCCTGTGCCGCAAATTAAAAGCCGAGGGCAGCGCCTATCAGAAAATTAAAGATAACCTGCGCCGTGATCAGGCCGTGGTGATGCTGACCCGGCAAAACCTCAGTATTGCTGAAATATCCAGCCAGCTGGGTTTTGCCGAACCGGGAGCGTTTTCACGCGCGTTTAAAGGCTGGACCGGGGTGAGCCCGCTGGCGTACCGGCAACAGGATCAATAACGGAGCCGCTGCGCGGCTGGCTTTTTTCTGTCCGCGATCGACTCGCTACTGCGCTCTGCGTAGTAGCGCCTGCTGCGGTGTTGGCGCTGGAAAGGATCAACTCGCTACTGTGCTCTGAGATGCAGCCGCTGCGCGGGCACGACTCGCTACTACGCTCTGCGTAGTAGTGCCTGCCGCTTTGTTGGTTCAGGAAAGAATTGGGCTCTGAGATGTAGCCGCTGCGCGGGCACGACTCGCTACTACGCTCTGCGTAGTAGTGCCTGCCGATTTGTTGGTTCTGGAAAGGATTGGGCTCTGAGATGTAGCCGCTGGGCGGGCTGGCTTTTGCGATTAATTCAAAGCCAATGCGGGGCAAGCCCCTGCGCCCCAATCCGGGGAACTTCTCCCCGGACCCCTGCTTCGCGCTTTGTGGCCCGTTTATCCTTGCTCACTCGGTTTTTCTGACCACACGCCCGTGCGACGTCCCTGTCGCTGCGCGCTCGCCGGGCATCCATGCCCGGCGAATCAGAAAAACCATCGTTCGCTGCGGCGGGCCACGTGCGCATTCATTCAGACGCAAAGCCGTATCTAAAACAAACGCCGAATTGTAGGAGCGGGCCATGCCCGCGAGACTGCAGGAACAGCTATCTGTCGTGGGAGCGGCTTTAAGCCGCGATACCGTGAACTACAGACGCAGAAACTCAAACGCAACGCCGGATATAACACCAAACACCGCACTGTAGGAGCGGATCTTATCCGCGACATCAGATGAACATAAGTTCAGACTGAAATGCCGATAGGTAGGGTGGGCACTGCCCACCAGACCATCGCTTTTATTATCAGGAGGAGCCAAAGCAACAACTGTCGCCATTTGCCACTTGTAACCAAATTTATCAACAGATTGAACCCAACCCCGAATTTCAGTACTCTCGAACCACAGCAGGGATGCCGCCACATTGTACGAACACCCGTCCGGACACACGCCCTCCCCGCTTACAACCCCGAATAAGAAAACCACGCGATTCCTGCCCCGCGCTTATAAGGACGGGCGGTAGCGTGTCCGGAATACAAGCATCACCTGAGCGATTTTTACTGCCGGAAAAGCACTGAAAATCACCAAAGAAAAATAATGTGCAGACACCCAGTATATTTTACTGTTTGCAGAATTTGATGCGCGTTTATATCCTGACAAGAAAGAAAATAACGATGATTTTTACAGTCCCGACAATGGGTTAGGCTGGGAATCTGAATAAGGGCTTAGGTGTGTTAATGAGCATGCCTACTAAGAAACTGTTAGTTTTCACTACTAAGAGAGTAACGAAAATGGGTTTTAATGATCATTTAGATGAAGATGATGGCTTCAATGAGTTTCTTTCTGACTTGGTGGACAATGAACATCTTGATGGTGCCGCTGAAGGTATTACGAAGCAAGTTATTGCCGAAGGCGTAGAATCATTGTCTTCAAAACAGAAATGGATTTTTGATAATCATGTATTGAATGAATATGTAACTAGTGAGTGTACTAGAGGTGGTTGTGATATCCCTTGGAGTGAGATGTATGAAGCGTATCACAACGGCGGCATGTGCAGTTGGTGTGCACATATGGATGGTAAGGATGATTAAAAAAAACTAACAAGCTGCTGTTGTCGCCCAAGGAGTAAACATTGAGAAATTGGCTTAAATCTTTACTATTTGTATCAGCCTTTTCACCAGCACTATTAGCTTTAGCTGGTGTTCGGTATTATTCAGTGGGCTTAGATACTGTATTTTACCAGTTGACTTTCGTTGCATTAATAGGAATGATTTTACCGTTTTTGATTCTTTCCCTCATAAGAAAGCAATCTGAAACCATCAATTTCAAGGCAAAAAAAGTCGAATCTGCAGATTACTTGCTGCTTGTATTTCTGGGTAGCTATATCGCCCCAATAATCATGAAAGTGGCAGAAATAAATTTTGAGATTACCGCATTGATTGTTGGCATACTGTTTTTGGCCGTATGGTTTATTTCATACATTCCAACTCATCCTCTTTTATACATAGCCAAATTTAGATTTTACAAAGTAGAGTCTGACAGTGGAATGGTCTATGTACTTATGGCTAGAAGAGTTATAAGAAGTCCGCAAAGCATTAAAGAAGTAAAACAAATCTCTAGCAGCATGTTAATGGAGTAATAAATGTCGTTAAATCTATTTGCACTTACGAGCAACCCCTCAAAAAGAATTGTAAAATTTGAATTATCTAGTGAAGTACAAACTGAACTAACAACTTATCTTACATCTCAGGAAACGACATTCGATCAAGCCGAAGAAGAGATCGAGTTTGATGGCAAATATAAACCTGACAACGGAGAGATTCTTTTTATTAACGATTATGATGATATTGACAACTTGTCATCAGCGGTCGAAAACCCATTGAGTGCAGAGGTAGTTGATCCAACAGAAGAATTTTTTACAGAAATAAAAGCTCTCTTTACAGGATATACAACAGACACTGGTAACGTAAAAATTCTACTTCAAAACTTCGACCGTAGAAGAATAATCTCAACAAACGGCCTTTCTATTTTCCATTCTTCTAATGTTTATAAGAAAATAGAAGGCATTGGATTGACTATCGACCATAAACTTACAGCAACATTAGAGAATGGAAAGCTAAGGTTCTTCAACTTTCATAATACCCGACAGATGTTTGATTTGAGTGAATATTACAAGGTCGCAACTGATGATGATGTGATCGAATTTTCAAATCTCGATATAATAAAATCTGAAAACACTGAAAAACTCATTGAAATGTCAGATTCTTGGGTAAGAAGAAAAATCTCCCTCATTCATCAAAGTGGCATTTTGCAAAATGTGCCGATTAACGAAATGAAAGCGGTGGCAACGGAGTTTAACATACCATTTTTAACAGAAATGGACGGCTCTGATGAAGTTATAAAGCTACCCAATAATAAATCTGATCTCAAAAAACTGCTACGCTTCCTTGATGAAGACTATTATAAGTCACCACTCTCAAACACTGCCTTTGTGACTAACTCAAAGAGAGCAGTCAATGCCTAAAAAGCGGCTAACAAGCGCATCCACGGCGACCGCCTTCGGCGTCGCGTGATGCGAGTATTACCAAAAACCAAAAAGCCTGCCGGTTTCCCGGCAGGCTTTTTTATTTCACGCTTACTTCAACCATCTCAGGCGTAGAAGGATTTTCCTTCAGCCGCCATTTCCCGCAGCATTCCCGGGATTTTGTAGCGGTCGCCAACGTTAGCGGCCAGCTGGTCGGCATTGGCGATAAAGGTATCGATGCCTTCCATGGTTTCTACAAAGGAGATGACGCCGCCGGTCTGTGGCGCAAAGCCCCAGCCGAAAATGGAGCCGATATCGACTTCATGGGCGCGGGTAATCACACCTTCGGCCACACAGTGCAGGGTTTCTACCGCCTGTGCGTACAGCAGACGCTGTTTTACGTATTCCACCGATGGCTGTTCTGCCGCCAGCGGGAAGCGTTCTGCCAGTCCGCTCCACAGGGATTTTTTGCCCTGAGGGTCGGCCGGATAATCGTAGAAACCAACACCGGCTTTTTTACCAATGCGCTTGGCTTCGTGCACCATGTACTGCACCACTTCGTCAGCCGGGTGCGATACATAGGCGTCACCCAGGTCTTTCTGGGTCTGGCGGCCAATGCGGTCCATCAGTTCCAGCGTAACTTCGTCGCTCAGCGCCAGCGGGCCAACCGGCATACCGGCCAGCTTGCCTACGTTTTCGATCAGCGCCGGTGATACGCCTTCTTTCAGCAGTGCCATACCTTCGAGCACGTAGGTTTTAAATACACGCGAGGTGTAGAAACCACGGCTGTCGTTAACGGTAATCGGGGTTTTCTTCAGTTGCTGTACATAATCCAGCGCCCAGGCCAGGGTATGTTGCGAGGTTTTTTCGCCCATAATAATTTCCACCAGCGGCATTTTGTCGACCGGTGAGAAAAAGTGCAGACCAATAAACTGCTCAGGGCGTTTGCTGGCTTCGGCCAGGCCGGTAATCGGCAGGGTCGAGGTGTTGGAAGCAAAGATAGCATCATCACCCAGCACGGCTTCGGCTTTGGCGGTAACGTCGGCTTTAATAGTGCGGTCTTCGAATACCGCTTCGATCACCAGATCACAACCTTTCAGGTCGTTATAGTCGGTGGTGGCGAGAATACGTGCCAGTGTGGCATCGGCTTTTTCCTGCGCCATTTTGCCGCGTGATACGCGCTTTTTCAGCAGGCCTTCAGAATAGCTTTTGCCTTTATCGGCGGATTCCTGCGCGGTATCCAGCAGCACCACTTCCATACCGCTCATGGCGGAGGAATAGGCAATACCGGCACCCATCATACCGGCACCTAAAATACCGACTTTGTTAAACTGTTTTTTCTCAACGCCCTGAGGGCGGTTTTTCAGTTTATTGGCATCCTGCAGCGCGACAAAGAAGGTGCGGATCATGGCTTTTGCCTGATCAGACAGCAGCAGCTCAGTAAAGTAACGCGCTTCAACATCCAGTGCCTGATCAATCGGCAGCTGGCAGCCTTCAAACAAGGCCTGCAGAATACGCTGTGGTGCGAGGTAATTACCCATGGTTTTCTTGCGCAGCATGGCTTCTGCGCCCATAAATACCTGCGCTACTTTGGCTGACTGTACTTCGCCGCCCGGTAATTTAAATTTCTTCTCATCCCACGGCTTTACGCAGGCTTTCGGATTATCCAGCAGCCATTGCTTGGCCGCTGCAATCAGCTCATCTGCGGCAACCACGTCGTTGATCAGACCGGCAGCTTTGGCTTCTTTAGTTTTGGCCTGTGTCGCCTGCAACAACCACGGCATAGCCGCCTGAATACCCAGCATACGCGCCAGACGCTGAGTACCACCGCCACCCGGCAGCAGACCCAGATTGACTTCCGGAAAACCAAACACGGCTTTCGGATTGTCGGCGGCAATACGGTGATGACAGGCCAGCGCGATTTCCATACCGCCACCCAGTGCGGTGCCGTTTAAGGCAGCAACGATGGGCTTACCACCCTGCTCCATACGGCGCATAATCTGATGCAGGCTGCGCACAAAACCGATAATGGTTTCGGCATTTTGCGGCATGGTCTGAATTTCTTTTAAATTCGCGCCGACAACAAAATCAGATTTACCTGAAGTTAATACAATGCCTTTTACCGCATCGTTGGCCAGCAGGGCTTCGAGTGCTTCGTTCAGTGCAATTACTGCACTCTGTGCCAGTGAGTTTACCGGCCCGTTCTGATCGTCCCAGGTTAAAACCGCAATACCCTGAGCGTCGATTTCATGCGTAAATGTAGTCATAACATATCCTTTAATCTGTCAAAGCCTGCGCTTTTAAACGCGCTCAATGATGGTGGCAGTCCCCATTCCACCACCAACGCACAGGTTGATTAATGCGGTGTTCAGGTCGCGACGCTCCAGTTCATCCAGCACAGTGCCGAGAATCATGGCGCCGGTTGCACCCAGCGGATGGCCCATGGCAATGGCACCGCCGTTTACGTTGATTTTGCTGTGGTCAATATTCATATCTTTCATAAACAGCAGAACCACCGAGGCAAAGGCTTCGTTCAGTTCCCACAGGTCGATATCGCTGGCCTGCATCATGCCGTTTTTCAGCGCTTTACGTGCAGACGGCGCCGGGCCGGTCAGCATGATGGTTGGCTCAGAACCAATGGACGCTGCCGAGCGGATACGTGCACGTGGTTTTAATCCCAGCGCCTGACCCATTTCTTTGGTACCGATTAATACCGCCGAGGCACCGTCAACAATACCGGAGGAGTTACCGGCGTGGTGTACGTGGTTAATGCGCTCAACCTGCGGATAAACCTGCTGGGCAATGGCGTTAAAACCCAGACCGCCGTGCATTTCGAACGATGGCTTCAGACCGGCCAGCGATTCAACCGTCGCTTCCGGGCGCATATGTTCGTCACGGTCGAGCAGGGTTAAACCGAGCTGATCTTTCACCGGAATAATGGAATTTTTAAAGTAGCCATTGTCCCAGGCGTGTTTGGCACGACGCTGTGATTCCACCGCATAGGCGTCCACATCGGCACGGGAAAAACCATTCAGGGTGGCAATTAAATCGGCGGAAATACCCTGGGGTACGAACGACAATTTATTGGTGACTGCAGGGTCGGTGTAATAAGCGCCACCACCGGCACCCATCGGAATACGTGACATGCATTCCACACCACCACCGATGGTCATCTGCGCTTCACCGGCTTTAACTTTGGCGGCAGCCATATTCACCGCTTCAAGGCCTGAAGCACAGAAACGGCTGACCACAGTTCCGGCACAGGTTTGTGCGTAGTCGGCCATTAATACCGCGGTACGGGCAATATCGGCGCCCTGTTCCATTACCGGTTCCACACAACCCAGTACCACGTCGTCGATCTGAGAAGTATCCAGATCATGGCGTTCCTGCAGGCCACGCAATAAACCCGACATCAGGCTGACCGGTGTTACGGTGTGCAGGCCGCCGTCTTTTTTACCACGACCGCGCGGTGTGCGTACCGCGTCAAAAATATAGGCATCAGTCATTTTACATTCCTTAATTTTTACGCCGGGGATCTGCCTGCGTTGAATTACTCAGCAGCAGGTGACCCCTTACGTTTTTATAGTCAGATGGTACGCGAAATAATTTCTTTCATAATTTCAGAAGTACCGGCGTAAATACGCTGTACGCGCGAATCGGCGTAAGCACGGGCAACCGGGTATTCCCACATGTAGCCGTAACCGCCGTGCAGCTGCACACATTCGTCGATGATGCGGCACTGTGCTTCGGTAGCCCAGAGTTTGACCGAAGCCGCAGCGTCGATGCTCAGCTTGCCTTCGCAATGCAGTTCCAGACAGCGGTCAACGTAGCACTGGGTTACTTCCAGTTCGGTGCGGATTTCGGCCAGTTTAAAGCGGGTATTCTGGAAAGCGGCAACCGGCTTACCAAAGGCTTTACGCTCTTTCACGTAGGTAACGGTGGCGTCGTAACAGGCACGTGCAACTGCAGCACCAATAATGGCCACACTCAGACGTTCCTGCGCCAGTTCCTGCATCAGATAAATAAAGCCGGCATTTTTCTGACCCATCAGGTTTTCTTTCGGGATGCGCACGTTGTCGAAAAACAGCTCAGAAGTATCCTGCGCTTTCATACCGACTTTTTTCAGGTTCTGACCACGGCTGAAACCGGCACGGTCAGCTTCTACCAGAAACAGGCTAACGCCTTTGGCGCCGGCATTGGTATCGGTTTTGGCAACCACAATATAAAGGTCGGCCATCTGACCGTTGGTGATAAAAGTTTTGGAGCCATTAATTACATAATGATCGCCGTCTTCAATGGCGGTGGTACGTACACCGGCAAGATCGGAACCGGTGCCCGGTTCGGTCATGGCAATGGCGGTAATGACTTCACCGGTACACATTTTTGGCAGCCATTTTTGCTTCTGCTCTTCGGTGCCGTAATGCAGGATATAAGGAGCAACGATATCGGAATGCAGGGAGAAACCCGGGCCTGAAGCAAAGACATAACCCTGCTCTTCAATGGCGATAGCGGAATAACGGAAATCTACGCCGGAGCCACCGTATTCCACCGGAATATGGGTGCACAAAATGCCTGCTTCACCGGCTTTCAGCCAGGCTTCACGGGAAATATGACCCTGTGCTTCCCACTCTTCCCAGTGTGGCTGAATTTCGCGCTGCATAAATTTGCGCACGCTGTCGCGGAACATGTTGTGCTCTTCGGTAAATACACTGCGTGGGATCATACCGTGGTCTCCTTGGTGCTTGGTGTCGATGATTTTTTATTACTGTTTTCGGTGGATGTGGCCATTTCATGTCCGGCCTGACGGATTACTCCGCGGCTCAGCAATTGCTGAATATCGGCCTCGGCCAATGCCAGTTCCTGCAGAACGCTGAGTGTGTGTTCGCCCTGCTCCGGGCCGGGTTTATCGGTGATGTGTTTTTGTTCGCCAAACTGAATGGCCGGTGCCGGGCAACGGATTTTCTGCCCCTGAGCGGTGGTTAATACCTGCACCATTTCCCGCGCCAGTAATTGCGGATGTTCGAACGCCTGCTGCGGGCTTAAAATCGGCGTTACGCAGCAATCGGTATCGGCAAAGACTTCGCGCCAGTGGCTTTGTGGCTGAGAGGCAAATACCGCTGCCACTTCGCTGCGCAGCTGATCGGCTTTGGCGCCCATATCCCAGTAACGGTTTTGCCATTCAGGATGACCCAGAACGTCACAGACCTGATTCCAGAATTTCTGCTCCAGCGAACCTACCGCCATATACAGATCGTCGGCGGTTTTATAAATGCCATAACAAGGGCGCGCACCGGTCAGCATGTCCTGTCCGCGCGGCAATGATTTACCCATTAAATTCATGGTCGCCAGCGGAATCACATTGTGCGCAAAGGTGCAGTCGGTCATGGAAATATCGAGGTAACAGCCTTCACCGGCGCCGCCATTTAATTGCGAATTCAGGCGGCCAACCACACCACCTAAAATAGCCATGGCGGCACTGAGTGAGCCACCGGCCAGATCGGCAATCTGGAAATTACTTAAGGTCGGTGCGCCACCGGCTTCACCGACCTGATCGAGCACACCGGCGGTGGCACAGTAATTCATATCGTGGCCGGCTTTGTCGGCCCATGGGCCGGTCTGGCCAAAGCCGGAAATGGAACAGACCACCAGCCGCGGGTTAACCGCTTTCAGTTGTTCGTAGGCCAGACCAAGTTTTTTCATGACGCCGGGGCGGAAACTTTCCAGCAGGATGTCGGCCTTTGCCACCAGCTTCATCAGCAGTTCATGACCTTCTGCAGTAGAGAGGTCGAGGCTGATGGATTCTTTGCCACGGTTAAGAATATGAAACGCCGGGCTGACAAAGCCTTTTGGCATACCCAGTGAGCGGGTGTAATCGCCGGCGCCGGTGTCTTCCACTTTAATAACGCGCGCGCCCATATCGTGCAGATGCATCGAGCACATGGGTCCTGGTAATAAACGCGACAGATCCAGCACCAGCATGCCGGACAGGGGTAAAGTCATGTTGCGCCCTCATTATTGTTATCTGCAGGCTTGTGCCCGTTTTACGGCGGTGCTGTTGTCCATTAACCGCCGTTCGTCGTGAGCTTGCAAGGTATTCCGGCCGGGCCGGAAAGGGGCAAAAGCCGCTGAGTTACCTTAACGTAACTCAGACTACCGGGGGGAGCCGTGAGGGGTCAATGTGCAAATCGCTCAAGCGGATTGACAGATTTGCACTTATGAGAGGAAAAATCGTGACGAAAAAGATCAGCCTGGCTGGTCGTCTGACACAGGCTGGTCGTCTGTCACTGCCTGGTCGTCTGACAGGGGCAGGCGTTGCAGAAACTGCTGATACGCCTCTTCCGGCGCAATATCGAGCTGGCTGAGATCGGCACCGGCGGCCTGCTCGACGTTCTGCAGCTCAGCGATGGTGGCATCGAGGTCGCGGCGCTGGGCTTCCAGCTCCTGCAGGCGGGTGCGGCACTGATGCATTAAGCCCAGCAGACGTTCCGGATTGGAGCGGTCGGCGTCATACAGGTCGAGGTAGGATTTGGTGTCTTCCAGCGAGAAGCCCACACGCTTGGAGCGCAGCACAATTTTCAGCCGCGCGCGCTGGCGGTGATCGTAGATCATGGTGCGCCCGACGCGGCGCGAGGTAATCAGCCCCTTGCTCTCGTACAGACGGATGGCACGGGGGGTAATGCCGAACTCAGCGGCCAGATCGGCAACGGTGTAATTGTTATCGCTCATGTGCATCGGCAACAGTGAAAACGCGCAGTCTACCACTGCCTGAACGGATTCCCAGCATCTGCCCCAGAATCAAGCCCACCATCAACCCCACCATCAGCGGATAACACGGCCTCATGCTATCGGCGTATAATCGGGCGGATTTTTATGTTTCGCCAGCGCTGATAGGTCAATACGGGACAAAAACTGACTATAATCTGACCGTCTGTTTACCCTCTGTCCCGGCTGCAGTTCTGGTTTTCAGCAAGGCCGCGGCGAACAAACAACCCCTTTTCAATAATTCAGGAGTTCTGTATGGATCTGCAAAACAAAGTGGTCGCCATTACCGGCGCGGGCCAGGGTCTGGGTCGTGCAATGGCGGTTTATCTGGCAGCAAAAGGGGCACGGATTGCCATTATCGACCTCGATCAGGGTCACATGGATGAAACAAAACGCCAGGTCGAAGCGGCCGGCAGCAACGGCAACACTTACCTGTGTAACGTTGCCAATGAAGAACAGGTAGAAAGCACCTTCGCCGCCATTGCTGCGGATATGGGCGGTCTGCACGGTCTGGTGAATAACGCCGGTATTCTGCGCGACGGCCTGATGGTAAAAGTGAAAGACGGCGAAGTCAGCAAGATGAGCCTGGCGCAGTGGCAGAGCGTGATCGACGTGAACCTGACCGGCGTGTTCCTGTGCGGACGCGAAGCCGCGGTACAGATGATTAACGGCGGCGAAGGCGGCTGCATCATCAATATCTCCAGTATTTCCCGCGCCGGTAATATGGGCCAGAGCAACTACTCTGCCGCCAAAGCCGGTGTTGCCAGCATGGCCGTTGTCTGGGGTAAAGAACTGGCGCGTTACGGCATCCGTGCCAACGCCATTGCACCGGGCTTTATCGCCACCGAAATGACCGCCAGCATGAAACCGGAAGCACTGGAAAAAATGACGGCAGGCATTCCGGCCAAGCGTATGGGCCAGCCGGATGAAATTGCCTCGGCTGTCGCTTTCCTGATGGAAAACGACTATATGTCGGGCCGTATTATTGAAGTGGACGGTGGTCTGCGTCTGTAATCCGCCAACCTCGGATACTCGGGAATATTTGCGCAACATAAAAAACGGCAGCTCTGGCTGCCGTTTTTTATTGCCGCCCGGCAACAGCTGCCAGAGTCTGCAATGGCGCGATAATTTCCCCGTTATTTAACCCGGCCGCTGCCTGATACACTGCGCTACGATCATATAAACACATCATCCTTCAGGGCGGCCTGCCGGTATAACCAGAACGGACAACATGACCAACATCAGAGATAACAGTCTGCAGCAGCTCTATACCGCACTGGCCGGCATTCCACCGGGTAAGGTTGTGACCTATGGCCAGCTGGCAGCGCTGGCCGGACGTCCCGCCGGTGCTCGCTGGGCCGGGCGGGTTCTGTCGCAATTACCCAAAGATACGCAACTGCCCTGGCACCGGGTTATTAACGCTCAGGGGCGCATCAGCTTTCCGCCCGACAGCGCGGCGTTTGTTCGCCAGCAATCACTGTTACTTGCCGAAGGCGTGGAATTCAGCGCCAGCGGGCGCATCTGTTTCAAGCGCTTTGGCCTGAACTAACCCCCTCGCTTCTGTCATCTGCGTCGCCGCAGGCACAATGGCAGGGTTTCACCCGCTCTCCCCCCGCAGATTGTTCCCACCTGCGCATCCCCCGGCGGAAAGCCCATGCCTGCAGGCGTCGCGGCCTCGCCAGAACTGATGTTTCCTGCGGTGATCTGGCGCCTGACAGCGTTACTTTCCGATCAGGCCACAGACGGCAACATTACCGCCTGAACGCTGCCCACCCCTGAATAAATGAAAATAAAAGCCGCAAACATGACAGGGGATCACCTGTTTTTTTACACGCCGATAAGAGAAAGTGATCATCAGAACAACGAATAACAATAACGATCACCTCTGAAAAGCGGAAATCACCATGGCTACTGAATATTTTGATGTATTGATTATTGGCGCTGGCTTGTCTGGTATCGGCGCCGGCTGTCACCTGAAAAAAGAATGTCCGGGCAAATCTTTTGCAATCCTTGAAGGGCGTGACGCCAGCGGTGGTACCTGGGATCTGTTCCGTTACCCTGGCATCCGTTCCGACTCTGATATGTTTACCCTGGGTTATGAATTCAAACCCTGGACCAATAAAAAAGGCATCGCCGACGGTGCTGACATCCGTAATTACATCCGTGAAGCCGCTGCTGAAAATAATGTTGAGCCACATATCCGTTATGGCCACAAAGTAAAAGCCGCACGCTGGAACAGTGCTAACGCGACCTGGACTCTGGACGTTGAACTGGCCGACGGCAGTAAAAAAGAATACAGCTGTAATTTCCTGCTGAGCTGTACCGGTTACTACAGCTATGAAGAAGGCTTTACACCGGAATTCGAAGGCCGTGATGATTTTAAAGGCCAGGTAATTCATCCACAGCAATGGCCGGAAGATCTGGATTACAGCGGCAAGCGCGTGGTGGTTATCGGCAGTGGTGCCACCGCGGTTACGCTGGTACCTGCAATGACCGATAAAGCCGCTCATGTCACCATGCTGCAGCGTTCTCCTTCTTATGTATTAAGCGTGCCGCAACAGGATGCGATGGTGGCCCTGCTGCGCAAAATTCTGCCGCAGAAACTGGCTTACCGTATTATTCGTGGCCGTAACGTTTCGATTACCCTGGGTCTGTACCGCTTCTGTAAGCGCTTCCCCAATGCCGCACGTAAACTGCTGCAGTGGACAGTGAAAAAGCAGCTGCCTGCTGATTTCGATATGAAGCATTTCACGCCGAAATACGCACCATGGGATGAGCGCCTGTGTGCCGTACCGGAAGGCGATATGTTCAAGGTGATTAAACAGGGTAAAGCCTCGGTGGTGACCGATCATATTGAGCGCTTTACTGAAGATGGTATTCAGCTGAAGTCCGGTAAAAAACTGGAAGCTGACATCATCATTACTGCGACCGGCCTGAAAGTGCAGATGCTGGGTCATATGCAGGTTACCATTGACGGCGAACCGCTGAAGCCAAATACCAAAATGAGTTACCGCGGCGTCATGTTCGAAGACCTGCCGAATATGGGCATGGTATTCGGTTACACCAACGCATCATGGACATTAAAAGCCGACCTGATTTCCAGCTATGTTTGTCGTCTGCTCAAGCATATGGATGATAAAGGCGTGCGTCAGGTTACTCCTCGCAACCACAATGCCAACATTAAGCGCCTGCCGTTTATTGATATGCAGTCCGGTTATATTTCCCGGGTTAAAGATCAGATTCCGCAACAGGGTGACGAGCGTCCGTGGAAGCTGTATCAGAACTACTTCCTGGATATGACTCTGCTGAAAATGGCCAGTCTGGATGATCCGTCGCTGGAATATACGAATCCGATTATCGAGGACAATACTGCAGCCAGCAGCGCGGTATAAAGACCGGATAAAAGTACGACACTCACCCCGTCTCCAGATATAACGGAGATTGTTTGCGCCGCTTTGCGGCGCTTTTTTTTGCCGGTATTGAAGGTATTTGCCAAAGCGTTCTGAGCACAGGGCGAAATAAGGACACAGCGACAAAGGCATAGCTTGCAGCCATCAGGCATGCAGGGCAAAGTAGCGGCTGTCGAATTGTTAACAAGAGTATTATTTTATGAGCGCCCGCTCCACGCTGCTGAACATCAGCGCTATGGCACTGGTTTTTTCTCTCAGCGCCTGCACCACGACGACCGCCGTCAACGAAGAACCCCGTTTTGTCTGGGATTTACCCGTCAGCGAGTTTTCCCGCTATCACGAATACCACTATCTGTTTGAATTACCCGTAGGCAAAGCCGCACCACTGGATATGTTTGTCAGCTTCTGTACCAATGACGACGGTCTGCTGATGATTGGCGGCATGTCAGGCATCGGTGAAGGTAATATGCTGATTCGCCGCAGCGATGAGTACAGTGTCGATATTGCCGCCGACGACGTTGAAGAGCTGATGGAAATGCTGGTAATGAGTAACGCCCATTTAAGCTGCGACTGGCAGATTGCGCCGGGCAGTAAAACTATTCCGCGAGAAGCCTTGTACTACGTACGCCATATTAACGGTAAACGCAGTGTGCGTGAGCTGGGTGAGAGTCTGAGAAAAACAGAATAATTACAATAAAAAAGGGAAGCATTGCTTCCCTTTTTATTACGGATACGGATGCTTAATAACATCGTACGGATCACCTTCACCGCGAATAGCGGCCCACTCTTCTGCACTTAACCATTCCAGCGGATCACGCTGACTCAGTCTGGCCAGCGCCGCCAGAGCATCAGCCCAGGTACAGCGGTTGGCAAACAGCAGGCCTTCACTGTCCAGTGTGCCGCCCTGATTAATATAGCCGAGTGCCACAGTGCGCCGCGGCCCCAGATCCAGCATACGACAATGCCCAAGAATAACTTCCGGGCGGGTATGCACCATAAATACCCGTTGCTGTACCCGTGCCGGGAATAATGAATCCAGCACCTGTGGGTCGGCCTGAATATTCTGCTCAAATTCATCACGCGGAATACGGAAACGGCCTGGCTCCAGCAGATAAATCAGCGAGTGAGCCACGCCTTTTTCTTTTAACCGGTCGGATGCTTTTAATGCCTGCTGTAACTGGAATGCACCGCAGGCCACCAGCTGCAGATCGGAAGCACAGTTTCCACGCACGCAAATGGCTCCGTCCTGTACCAGAGCAGCGGCCTGTTTGCCATCAAACACAGCAGGCATGGTGGATTTGGGAACCACCAGATTCCAGATTGTACCCAGATCACCGTAACAGGCTTTTAAAGATGCCATCGCAGAATTGCCGTCGGCCGGGAAAACCACACGCGCCATATCGGCCATTTCACCCAAGAGGCTTTCAGCCAGACTCGGGTCCTGATGGCTTTGTTCGTTTTTACCATTTTCCCAGACGTGCGACGTAGAAATTACCGGTATGCCCAGCCACGAAGCGGGCTCATCGGCTTCTTTCTGATGGCGGGAAAAAATAATACTCTGGCGTAAAGCTCCCAGCATTTTGGTGGCAAAGGCTTCGTAAGAAACCACCATATTCAGACCCGACTGGTTGGCCAGGCAGGCGCTGACCACCGCCTCTTCATTCAGTGCGGTAATGACGCTGCCATCAACCGCTTCGGCAACGCCTTCTTCCGGGTCGGTGACGCGGTGCTTTAATAAATCCAGCGTCTGGTTCATGCGGTTAGAGCGTAATTCATCGGGATTGCCGACACGAACCCGTAAATGCGGATTCACTTCCACCAGATCGACAAAGTAATTATCAATCGCTGCCATCGGTGCCAGTGATTCTTTTAACCAGTGCGGATCATGGCGGTTAATCGTTACGGCAACCGGTTGCAGCGGTGCTTTTGGCTGAGTTAATTCGGCCACCGCAGCACGCCATTGATTTTCTTCCTGCCACAGTGCTTTGACTCCACGGTGGAAAAAGTTCAGTGCTTCGTTATCACGACGCGGATTACTGCCTAATGGTAGACCGTGGGCAGCGTTGGTTCCGGCACCGGGAAAGCCGTAACCTTTAATAGTTTCCGCAATACAATAAGGCAGTGGGATCGGATAACGTGCTGCACCACTGGCAACGGTCGCGGCGGCATGGCTTAAATGCTGTTCCATAAAATAAATGGCACAGACAAAGGCCGCCGGATCGCGGCCATCAATAACAAAAGGAGCAAAGCCCTGATTGCTCAGATGCTCCATAAACCAGGCACTGCCGCCCTGCTGTGCCACCGTTGTGCGCTGGTCAATACGACGACCATTGGCAATCATTACCGGGCTGACCAGACCGCTGTCTTCCGCCCGCCACCAGCGTGCTGCCCAGTCGCTGCCGCGCTGTTCTTCAAAGGCACCGTCACTTAAAAAAGCGACCAGACGCTCGCCCGGTAATGGCTGATGCACATACTGCAAACCAGCAAAACCTAAATAACCACCTTCGATTTTTGCCCCGGCAGTATGAACGTTAACGTGACTGCCTAATGGTGACAGCGGTTTGCCGTCGGCGCGTACACGGTAATTATAAAAATCCTGTGCAAAACGGCTTAAGCCTTCATCGGTTAACGGATATTGTTTTTTCCGTTCCGGCAAAGCTGTACCGGATAACAACTGCACGGCATCAATGGCCGCCACGCAGTGGCCCTGCCCCATCAGCCAGTCGCGGTGTTGGCCGGTTAAGCTGTTAACCGCCAGCAACGCAGCATAAGCCGGGACCATATTCAGCGAGCCACCGGTATGCCCCTGCGGATCGCGTTTAAAATCATCGGCGGTTAAATCACGGCCATCGAGATAAATATGTTTGGCATAGGTCATATGCACGACCAGCCACATAGCCTGATTGGTCAACTGATCAAGAGCCGTCAGTTTGCGGTAGCACTCGGCTTTGCTGCTGATCAGACCGGCTTCCAGCAAGGTGGTTGCCAGTTCAAACACCTGCAGCTGGGTGGCTGCGGTATGTTTAATAACACCACACCCGGCGGCCCAGGCGGCAAAATCTTTATCGTATTCACGGTGACTGCGTGCTTCCGCTTCGATTTCCTGAGTTTTATAGCGTTCGCTCAGTTCCTGATACAGATTCAGACTCATAATGTCTCTCCCGAAGCGGTGATCGTTTGCAGCATCTGCTGAATGGCCGGTACCAATAACGGGCTGATATCAATACGGTTGGTTGGATGTGGAATACAGTTACAGGTAGCGATACCGGCAATCGGCCCGGCACGCATTTCTTCATCGGCAGATGCCACACCATGACCGCCCGGTGCAAATACAGCATGCACACCAATGCACAACGGCTTATTCAGGCCCTGAGCCACCAGCTCATCGGCGGTACGCAGCATGGTACGGCCGGTAGAAATAATATCGTCGACCAATACCGGCTGATGATCGGCATAGGCATGTACGTCCGGTATATGAATGGCAACATCGCGATCACCACTGCGGGTTTTGCGCAATACCAGATAATCACAACCGGCTACCTGAGCCACGTCTTTTGCCCACTGTTCACTTTCTTCATCCGGGCCTATTACCAGCGGTTTGTTCACATTCTGTTTCAGGTACTGGCCGATACTGTCGGTAGCATGCAGTGCCTGCGCCGGGATGGAATAAATTTCGCTCAGGCTGTGATAGCGGTGAAGATGCGGATCAATGGTAATTAAATAGTCAAAGCTCTGATTAATCAGTTCGGCAAAATATTTTGAGGTTAAGCATTCGCCGGGTTTAAAGCGGATATCCTGACGCATATACGCAAGGTAAGGCGCGACCAGGCCGATGGAGCGCGCACCAAATTCCCGCAGATGACGCGCCATAAACCACAGCGCCAGGGTTTTATCACTGGGCTGATGCAGATGACAAAGCACAATGACATCATCGCCCTGAACAATATCCGGTAAATTAAAATACAACTCACCATCGGGAAAATGCCGGCTTTCCAGAGCCAGCAGCCGGGTTTCGGTACCTGCCTGGCCGAGTTGTTGTGCCAGCGATTGTGCCAGCGACTCATGCCCGTCAAGGCAGAGAAGATGTGTTGTCATAGTGTTTCTGCCTGTCGTTTTATCAGACGGGAATCCGTGGGCAGAAAAACAGCCTCTGCACCGGACTCCTCATTGTTTTAAACCATCTGTTCTTCGATGCGGATAACATCGGTGTGACCATCAAGAAAATCCAGCGCATACGCCAGCTCACCCGGCGCTTCCGCGTGCAGGGTAAATAACGGCGCTCCGGCTTCGACTTCGTCGCCGAGCGTAACGTGTAATTCAATACCGGCGGCCTTGGCATTCGGCGCCCCGGCAAGGGATGCCAGGCGGGCAATAAAGCGGTTATTAAAGTAGGCAACCACACCACTGTGCGGGGCGCGGATACAATGGGTAAATTCCGCCACCGGCGGTTCGCTGAAACCGCCCTGCGCCATACAGATAGCTTCGAATTTTTTCATTGCACTGCCGTCCAGCAGCGTGCGTTGTGCCAGAGCATAGCCCTGACCGGGTGCGGCTTTTTCACCCATTTCCAGCAGAATACCGGCCAGCTGCAGGGATTTTTCCCGCAGGTCCTGCGGTGCATGGCCGTCATTGCGCAGCACCTGCAGGATATCCCGCGCTTCCAGCGCAGGGCCGATACCACGGCCAATAGGCTGATTACCATCAGTAATAACCGTACGTACATCCATACCCAGAGCAGCACCGGTTTTTTCCAGTAATTGCTTCAGCGTCTGAGCCATTGCCTGAGAACGCACCTTGGCGGTCGGGCCAACCGGGATATCGATTAATACCTGACGCGAGCCGGCGGCGACTTTTTTCGAAATGACCGAGGCCACCAGCTGGCCTTCGCTGTCAAGATCCAGCGCACGCTCAACGCGGATCACAATATCGTCGGTCGGACTGAGACTGACTGAACCACCCCAGGCAAGGCAGCCACCTTCCTGTTCCACTACGTTGCGCATGTGTTCAAAAGTCAGGGCAACGCTGGTCATACTCTCCATGGTGTCAGCGGTTCCTGCCGGCGAGGTAATGGCACGACTGGAAGTTTTCGGCATCAGCAGACCATTGGCCGCAACAATGGCGACCACGATTGGCGTCGTGCGGTTGCCCGGCAGACCGCCGACACAATGTTTGTCCATCACTTTGTCGGATGACCAGTCAAAACGCTGGCCACTGCCAACCATTGCGCGGGTAATGGCAATGGTTTCATCAAGGTCAAGGCGGTCGCCGGCGCAGGCGGTGACAAAAGCAGACAACTGAATATCGCTGTAATGGCCGGCTTTGATATCTTCGATAATGGCTTTTGCAGACTCATTGTTGAAGCGCTGGCCGTAGAGCTTACCGCGCACAAAGGACATCGACTCGACCGGGCGGGCATGGTGAAAACGCGCCTTCTCGCCATCGGCCGGGCATCCAAGCCGGTGCCAGGCCGCTTCTGACAGGCCAGCTTCTTCATGGGATAACAGCTCACTGCAGACCAGTACCAGCGTAGCGATAACGTGCTGTTCGCCACAGTGAACCTCGACCCGGCTGTGCGCGTAAAATCCCTCAGAAATTGCCACCTGACAATCCTGACGCATATAAACCACCGGCTCCTGATGGGTATTAATGCCGAGCCGGCGCAGATGCAGAAAATCGAGCTGAGTATCCATAAATCCACCCTGTTTAGCAGTGTCCAGTGTAGGCCCGCCGGCACCCGGCCACCTTGCGGTAAATCAACGATTGCTCTGACAGCGTTTCCTATACTTTGTTATATCTGACAGAATGATTTTTCACTTCACACACGATCAAGGAAGCACCGGGGTATTCATACAGCAACGGGGCAAAAAACAGATAACCTCTGCTGAAGAATGACCTGTGTTTCGCAAGGAATTCCCTATGCAGAGTCCGTTTCAGGTTCAGTTTATCGGCGCTACCGGCACCGTCACCGGGTCAAAATATCTGGTCAAATATGACCGCTACAAACTGCTGATTGATTGCGGTTTATTTCAGGGAATCAAAAATGTACGCCGCCGCAACTGGAGCGAACTGCCTTTTCCTGCCGACCAGATTGATGCCGTCTTACTGACCCATGCTCATATCGACCACTCCGGTTTTTTACCGGCATTAATGAAACGCGGCTTTCATGGCCCGGTTTATTCATCCGAAGCGACCCATGCCTTGTGCAAAGTGCTGCTTCCCGATGCTGGCTTTTTGCAGGAAGAAGACGCGCGTTATGCCAATAAAAAGAAATTTTCAAAGCATGATCCGGCAGAACCACTTTACACCGAAGAAGACGCACGCAAAGTTCTGAAGCAATTTAAAGATGTTCCTCAGGGAGAAACCCTGACTCTGCCCGGTGGTATGACCGCACAGTTTATTCCCGCCGGACATATTCTTGGCGCAACATCGATCAGGCTGGAATTTCAGGGTAAAAGCATTACGTTTACCGGTGATGTTGGCCGCAGTAACGATGCCATTATGTATCCGCCACAGCCTCTGCCCGCAACTGATTATCTGGTGGTTGAGTCAACCTATGGCGACCGCCGCCACGAAGAAATTGATGCCGAAGAAGCCATCGCCGATGTCATTAACCGCACCTATAAACGTGGTGGCATTGTGTTAATGCCGGCTTTTGCCGTTGGTCGTGCGCAGCTAGTTTTACATTACCTGCAGCGCCTGCGTGATCAGCAACGAATTCCATCGTTGCCGGTTTATCTGAACAGCCCGATGGCTATCCGCGCTACCTCAATTTTCTTCAGTCATCACGACCTGCATAAACTGACAGAAGATGACTGCAGCCGAATGGATGATATGACCATCTATGTAAAAACCACCGAAGAATCTATCGCTCTGGTAGAAAAGAAAACACCGGCCATTATTATTTCTGCCAGTGGTATGGCCAGCGGCGGACGCGTTCTGCATCATCTGAAGGCACTGGTATCCGATCCGCGCAACAGCATTTTATTTCTTGGCTATCAGGCCGCCGGAACCCGTGGTGACAGCCTGACCAAAGGTGCTGATCATATTAAAATTCATGGTCAGTACTGTCAGGTTCAGGCTGAAATCGCTAATCTTCAGGCCTTATCCAGCCATGGCGATTATGTGGAAATATCGGACTGGCTGAAGAAAATGCCTGGCAAACCACGCAAAGTCTTTATTACCCACGGTGAGACCTGTGCAGCCGATGCCATGCGCCGGCACTTAAAAGACGAGTTTAACTGGGATGTGGAAGTGCCCGAATATCTGGATATTGCCTTACTGGATTAAAATCAGATACAGCAGCCGGTCAGCCGGCTGCTTTTTGGCACTTTTACACCCATACGAACGATGCCACATCACTGACAGGCCTGTTACTATCGGTATTACATACATCGCCGGTAAATCCGTATGCGTTATCCCGTTTATAAAATCGATGCTTTTATCCGCCAGTCTGTTAACGGCTTCAGTGGTAATCCTGCGGCCATTGTTCCGCTGCGAGAATGGTTAAGCGAAGAACAGATGCAGGCCATCGCCGCAGAAAACAATCTGTCTGAAACTGCTTTTTTCGTGAAAAGCAGTGAGGGGATTTATCATATCCGCTGGTTCACTCCGACAACCGAAGTCGACCTCTGTGGTCACGCAACGCTGGCCGCCGCCTGGGTAATCCGTAATGAACTGCAGGATCTGCGCGAAATTATTCCGTTCTCCACTCAGGAAGCCGGCAACCTGACCGTACGCGCCCTGCGCAGCAATGACCATGAAACGCCGTTATTACAGCTGGATTTTCCGGCGCGCCCGGGTCAGATGATTAACAATCCGCTACTGCAGCAACAGCTGGAGCAGGCTCTGGGCCAGAAGGTGGTCGCCATCTGCAATGCCCGCGATATGCTGGTCGAACTGGAAAATGAACAGGCACTGCATGATTGCCAACCCAATCTGACACTGCTCAGCCAGCTGGATACTTTCGCCGTCATGGTAACCGCCCGCAGTGACAGCGAAAGCTATGACTTTGTCAGCCGCTTTTTTGCCCCGCGTCAGGGCCTCGATGAAGATCCGGTAACCGGTTCATCCTTCTGCACACTGACCCCCTACTGGAGCGACAGACTGAGCAAAACCCGGCTCAGGGGCTGGCAATGCTCGGCCCGTGGCGGCGATGCCATATTGCAGCTGGAACACGACCGGGTACTGATTGCCGGGCGCTGCTTTGCTTATATGAAAGGTGAATTCAGCCTGCCGGGTGACAGCGCCTGAACGATAAAGAACGATTTAATGGCGCTTTTGCAGAGTAATAATCCGGCATATTTTTGTCACGATCCGATCGTGTCATGCTTACACAGAATCGTGACAGGATATTCCGCTGATTTAATCAACAACGCATCTGACGCCGCATAAATCTGTCGCTATAGTAGCTCTTACGCGCTCAGAATCTGTGAGATCCCCTGCATGAACATCCCGTCTTCAACCGCTTTCACTGGCTATAACAGCGGCCCTGTCAGCCCGCAGAAGCCTGCTGGCGTTGCAGCACCAGCCCCGCTGAAAAAGCCGGACATCCCTGCAACCGAAGCAGTTGAAAAGAGCGCCAGAATAAACGACAGGGAAGACAGTCAGCGTTTCCGTGCCCGCGCCGACAGCGATACACGCAGCACCGCTGCTCAAGGCGCCGCGACAGCTGAATATCTGCCCGTGCGCGATGATGACAATGCGGGCACCTCCATCAGCGCACGCAGCCTTGTCAGTGATTCGCAGCGGCCTGAAATACAGGCCTTCCTGAATACCTCAGCAGGCGACGGCACATCCCGCCGCGGACGCTTTATTGATATTCAGGCCTGAAAACTATCTCAGGAAACATCCAGGCCAGGACAGTCTTGCAGTAAGGCGACCACATCTTCTGCATGAAATGCAGAGGCTTCCGACACAACCACACCTGCCGCCAGACCATGAAAATCCTCATGACCATTAAGGCTCTGAATACGTCCATCACAGGCCGGCAGAATCATATCAAGCAACGCCTGATTTTCTGCTGCAAAAGCGCTGTCAGTCACCAGTACGTCGTAGCGCTGGAAAGGCAAACCACGCTCCGCCACCGATGCATCCGTTAATGCCAGCACCACCGCACCAACGGAAGGGTCCATAACCAGCAGTCTGCCGGCAGTAAATACATCCGCTGCCAGCGCTTCAGCATGTTCACCATTAATGGTTATATCCTGACCATCATAAACACCACTGCTATAACCGGCCGCCGCCAGTGCCCTGCCAATATCACGGGCATATTCACCGCTGTTTTTTCCGCCAACCAGTATCAGCGGAATCCGGCCATTCCCCTGCAGCATATGCCGCAGGATTTCTCCGTACAGATGGGCGGCGGTGTAATTACCAATGGTCGGCTGCGCGTTCACTTCACAGATGGCCGCTCCGCTTTCGCGCCAGGACTTGCGGATATCAGGAATTAATAAATCAACGCCGGCGAAATCAAGGCGTAATACCGCGGCAGCCCGTTCCGCTAAACGGCGGTTATCCGGATGAATCTGATCGGTTACAGCAACCGGAACCCCACCCCGGGTGATATTGCTGATACGACGCAGCCGGATAAACTGCCCTGCTGACGGCACCGATTCCGTCGTCATACCTTCCTGAGCCAGCAGCGTCAGGGCTTCGTCATCCAGCTGTAGTATTTTCAGCGGTGAGTAGCTGTTGTCGCTGCGCTCCGGATCACGGTTAAGCTGATCAGTCAGCTGAGTAATAGTACTGACACCATCACCCATTACCCCTCCAGGAACCCGCTCAACACACCAGATGACACGGCCATCCAACACCGTAATACGATAATCCCTGCCGTAAAAATGTTTCTCAATCATCAGATGTTTCGACAAGGATAACGCCGTCTGACAGGCTTCCTTTACCTGCTGCGGCGTTCTCAGATCAGCGGCCACCCCTTCGCCGCGATCCAGATCCACAGGCTTTACCACAACCGGATAACCGATTGTTTCTGCCGCTGCCAATGCCGCCGGGATATTATCAGCAACTTTATGAGCCTGAACAGGCAAGCCATATACACGCAATATCTCAGACGCAACCGGTTTATTGCGTGCCTGCTGACAGGCTATTCCCGGCGTTCGGTCGGTAAGCGAACTGTCGAGTAAACGGCCGCGCGTACCCTGACCATAAAGAATCGCCATTCCCGGCAAACGCTGCAAAGGAATACCTTCAGCAAAGGCTGCTGCCATAAAACTGCGGATATTGCCGGTGGCCGGAGCAAAACGCTGCATTGCCGTACTGATATTTTTAAGTTCACCTGCCATTTGCGCACTTATTTTTCCCTGCAGAACCTCATTAAATATCTGCACTACACACTGGAAAAGGTTAGCCAATAACGCAAAGGCACCACGGTGCACAGGAATAAACAAGCGTACTTCACCGGAAGGTAATGCCTGATGAATACCGGATTCACATAAAGGAAACCCCTGAGCCTGCTGGAACTGATACAGAATATTCAGAAATACATCCAGACTCTGTTCGGCATTGTTCTGTCTTTGCTGAATATCCGGAGAAATACCCACTGACTCACGCAACCAGTGACAGACTCGGTTCAGCTGCTGTGGGTTAAGCGCTGTTATCCGCATGCTGACACGCATGGTCATATGACGACTGCCAAAGGCATAGCCTGTCATCAGAGACAGGGGCGAGGTAATTTCCCAGCTTGATACTCTATTCATTATTATTTCCGGATAAAAATCTCTGACCTGCTTATTACACAGCCTAAGTGGAGAACAATGCTGTTAAATATACTAAAACCGTTCGGCGGGCATCACTGCCAAAGGTTCTGCCCAGAACTGAACTGAACAGCAGAAAGTTTCAGGCAAAAAAAAGCGCAGCCAGGCTGCGCTTTTTCAATGATGCCGGATCAGCGCACCATTACTTCACTGACACCGCCACGGGTAACAACGGGCTCCGCTGCACAACCTGAGTAGCTGATGGTAACGTCGCCGCTGTTGATGCTCAGACCACCACTTCCGAAGCCAGAGTAATCATCGCACAGCGCTGGCACTGAACCAGCATGGCTAACACCGACAGAACCGTATTCAGGCAGATAGATGGTTGCGTTGATGCTGCCGCTATAGATACCCCCTTCGATCTTATAGTTCAGGCCACCGGCATTGATCACCGTAGAGTCGGTACAATCGATATCGCTCAGATCTTCAGGGTCCACTTCACAGGTTTCATTGTAAGTGTACTTACCGGCAACACCGCTACCAGATACCTGAACAACCGCATAGGTCTCATCAATAAAGGTGTCAGGGTTGTATTCGTAACGGTATGAGTCTTCACCTATAGCAACCTTGGTTCTGTCAGCGTGATAACGGCTGCTCGATGCCGTTTCAACGGTGAATTTTTCGCCATCAACCAGCACACTCAGCTTGCCAGAAACCTTGCCCTGCCCATCAGCGGTGCGGGTTTGAGCAGCATAATCTTCTTTTTCGGAGTTGCTGAAGCCACCGGAAGACTTACCATTGATAACAATTTCGGTGACATCATCATCCATATAGGT
This sequence comes from Thalassolituus hydrocarboniclasticus, assembly GCF_025345565.1. NCBI lineage: Bacteria > Pseudomonadati > Pseudomonadota > Gammaproteobacteria > Oceanospirillales > Oceanospirillaceae > Thalassolituus > Thalassolituus hydrocarboniclasticus. Next base: position 3,044,842 of record NZ_CP054475.1, read on the forward strand.
ACAGTAATCGCGGAATACGGCGCTCATTTCAACGCTGAAGTCTTCACCTGATACACCAGAGCTTTCAGAGCGAAAATCTTCGGAGTATGTTGACTTTTCAGTTTCGGTGAACTCCGATTCAACAGTACCGCCACATTCACCGTCCAGAACTACACGTTCAGTGCTAGACCATTCCTCACCACCAGATGCTTCTCCAGTAGGAGCAGGAGCAGCCAACGCAGCAGCCTGAATATCCGCGACCGCTTTAGAAACGCTCATAGGTCCCATTGGACCAGCACCAAATTGCTGCAAATCATTACCCGCCAGCATAGCCAGCACAACATTATGGGTTTCTTCTGCAATGGCTTCGTAATTGTTGTCGGTGATGCTAGCCGGAGTCTCAACACCGTTGTAAGCCAGTGGCTTAAGAGACAGACCATCGGAAGAAGAAGAGTCGCCACCACAGGCGGCCAGTACCAGAGAAGCACCCGCAACGGCCAGCCAGGACGATTTTTGTTTCCAGTTATTCATATTATCTCCATTAGAATCATTTAACGTGCAGCATCTGATGCCGCCAGATACAGAATCCTTTCGTACCAGTACAACTTCACCCGGCAACGACGATCATCATACTTAAAAACAAAAAGCAAGAATCATAATCGTAACTTAAGAATGCTTTTTGAAACGGTGTGTATTATAACATTTACGTTTGTACAAAAGTAAACCAAGAGCAGAGGTTTTTGGCGCATTTTAGCTGTGCAGACACAAAAAAACCGCCGCGGCTTGCACCGGGGCGGTTTTTTTTAACTCAGAAAGAATTAAGCAGGCTGCTCAATACCTTTCATGGTCAGCTTGATACGACCTTTAGGATCGACATCGGCAACGTGTACGTTAACGATCTGACCTTCGGTCAGGAAGTCAGACACGTTTTCTACGCGGTCTTCGCTGATCTGGGAGATATGCAGCAGACCATCTTTACCAGGCAGAACGGTAATGAAGGCACCGAAATCAACGATCTTGCTGACTTTACCGGTGTAGGTGGTACCTACTTCGATTTCAGCCGTGATGGCTTCAATCATCTGACGGGCAGCATCAGACGCTTCTTTGCCAGCAGCGAAGATCTTGATTTCGCCGTTGTCGTTGATGTCGATAGACGCACCGGTCTTCTCGGTGATATCACGGATGGTCGCGCCACCTTTACCAATCACGTCACGGATCTTGTCAGACGGGATCTTCATGGTCGACATGGTCGGAGCATTTTCCGCCAGTTCTTTGCGTGGCTCAGCAATCACGGTGTTCATCTGCTCAAGGATGGTAAAGCGCGCAGCTTTGGCCTTTTCCAGAGCGATCTCCATGATTTCTTCGGTGATACCTTCGATCTTGATATCCATCTGCAGAGCAGTGATACCTTCGTCAGTACCGGCCACTTTAAAGTCCATATCGCCGAGGTGATCTTCGTCACCCAGGATATCGGTCAGAACGGCAAACTTGTCGCCTTCTTTGATCAGACCCATAGCGATACCGGCAACAGGCGCCTTGATCGGTACACCGGCGTCCATCAGAGACAGGGAAGCACCACACACAGAAGCCATGGAAGAAGAACCATTGGATTCAGTAATTTCCGATACCACACGAATGGTGTACGGGAATTCATCATGGCTAGGCATCATCGCCTGGATACCACGACGGGCTAAACGGCCATGACCGATTTCGCGACGGCCAGGCGCGCCCAGACGGCCAGCTTCACCCACAGAGTATGGAGGGAAGTTGTACTGGAACAGGAACGGATCGTCTTTCGCACCGTGCAGGAAGTCGATCATCTGTGCATCACGGGTTGAACCCAGAGTGGTAACAACGATGGCCTGAGTTTCACCACGGGTGAAGATGGCTGAACCGTGGGTGGTTTTCAGTACACCGGTTTCGATGGTCAGTGGGCGTACGGTGTCGTTATCACGACCGTCGATACGTGGCTGGCCATCGATCACGCGGTTACGTACGACTTCGTACTTCAGCTCGCCAACCATTTCGGCGATTTCGTCAGCGGAGAAACCTTCTTCGCCTTCGCCAGCAGCCAGTTTTTCAACGGCGGCTTTTTTCACTTCGTCCAGACGGGCGTAGCGGGCCATTTTATCGGAGATGGTGTAAGCCTCACCGATACCAGCGGCCGCTTCGGCTTTAACCGCTTCGTACAGCGCGGTGTTTTTGGCTTCGGCAGTCCAGTCCCACTTCTGTACACCCAGCTCTTCAACCCACTCGTTGATGGCGGTGATCGCAGACTGGAAACCGGTGTGAGCGAACAATACCGCACCCAGCATTTCGTCTTCGGTCAGTTCCTGAGCTTCGGATTCAACCATCAGCACAGCGTCTTTGGTACCGGCTACAACCATGTCCAGCAGGGAATCCTGCATCTGGGTCTGGGTTGGGTTCAGCATGTAGCCGTCTTCTTCAGTGAAGCCAACGCGGGCACCACCGATAGGACCATTGAACGGCACACCGGATACTGCCAGAGCAGCAGAGGTGGCGATCATGGCGCAGATATCCGGGTCCACTTCTTTTTCAGAAGACATAACGGTCAGGATAACCTGAACTTCGTTCATGAAACCTTCCGGGAACAGCGGACGGATAGGACGGTCGATCAGACGGGAAGTCAGGGTTTCTTTTTCTGAAGGGCGGCTTTCGCGCTTCAGGAAGCCACCAGGAATACGGCCAGCGGCGTACATTTTTTCCTGGTAGTGAACAGACAGCGGGAAGAAATCCTGGCCTGGTTTAGTGCTTTTGGCAGCAACAACAGTGGCCAGCACCTGGGTTTTACCCAGAGTTGCCAGTACTGCGCCATCGGCCTGACGGGCTACACGGCCGGTTTCCAGGGTGATGGTGTCGTTACCGAATTGAAAGGTTTTGGTCTTAGCAACAGGTTTTGTGCTCATGTATTCGTATTTCCTTAAATTTACCGATAAACCTGCTGACTGCCGGTACTTCTAAATATTAACTCTGCTCTGACAGACGCTGTCTTGCCGGAGCAGAACGATGCGTGCGCAAAGCCAATATTTAGAAGCACCACCACATTCCTGTGAATAGTGGGGTTGGCACCACAGCTTGGCAGGTAGTTGTTATTCCGCAGAAGCAGAACAGGATAGCCTGACTGGCCAGATACAACAAAAGCCCCGTAGGGCTTTTGCTGCAAGCTTGAGATCTTAGCGACGCAGACCCAGACGACCGATCAGTGCGGTGTAACGGGCAGCATCTTTACGCTTCAGGTAGTCCAGCAGCTTACGACGCTGGTTAACCATGCGGATCAGACCACGACGTGAGTGGTGATCTTTACCGTGTTCTTTGAAGTGGCTCTGCAGACCAACGATGTTGTGGGTCAGCAGTGCAACCTGAACTTCAGGAGAACCGGTATCGCCTTCAGCAGTTTGATACTCTTTTACAATCTCAGCTTTAGTAGCAGCAGTTAATGCCATCTTTACTTACTCCATGAATGTGCGCGGACATCTGTAGAAGTCCGGGATTATATGATCATCGTCACCGTGCACATTAACAGTGAGATGCGTGCCGCCTGATGGCGACGGTTAAAGCAAAACTTCCGGTTAAGGCAGTGTTACCTGCAGCAAACGCTGTGGTTTTACCTTGCCTTCTTCAATGCGGCCAATGCCAAGCAATTGCCGGACGCCTGATTCAACGGCCCACAATTGTACAGAAGGACTGGCGGGCAGGCCAGTACTGACTGGCTGTCCATGCAGGATTTTATCCGCTTCCGCCAGTGTCAGAGCCACTTCCGGCCAGTCGGGCAAAGCGGTTTCGGTCGGCAGCAGTAACGCATCCAGTGCGTCATGTCCCTGTTCAGCCGCTTCCTGCACCTGCTCCAGCGTGACCATCTGCCCTGCATGGTAAGGCCCGCAGAGAGTGCGGTGCAGCTTACTGACATAAGCGCCGCAACCAATCGCCTGACCGATATCTTCCACCAGTGTGCGGATATAGGTGCCTTTTGAGCAACGCACCGACAGATCCAGCTCGGTGGCACGCTGTTCGCGCAGCAGCAGTTCATAGATGGTGATGATGCGGCGCTTTTTCTCAGCGACCGCACGGATATCTTCTTCACTCATACCCTGACGCGCCAGCTCATACAGCGGCTTGCCATCGAGCTTCAGCGCTGAAAACATCGGCGGCACCTGCTCGACAGCGCCACGGAAACGATCGAGCACCGCTTCCACTTCGGCGTTAGTCAGCGGCGGCACTTCGGCGGTCGCAATCACCTCGCCTTCGCCGTCACCGCTGGAGCGGATTTCGCCCAGCAGCGCGGTGGTGTCGTAGCCTTTGTCAGACTCCAGCAACAGCTGTGAAAACTTGGTCGCCTCGCCCAGGCAGATCGGCAGTACGCCGGTGGCCAGCGGGTCCAAAGCACCGGTATGCCCGGCTTTCTGGGCGCCGAACAGGAATTTCACCCGTTGCAGCACCTGATTGGAAGACAGTCCCAGCGGCTTATTGACCACCAGAATGCCGCTGACCGCACGGCCTTTTTTTCCACGCGCCATGTATCAGCCCTGATTGTCAGATGAGTCGGCATCATCCTGATGATGGGCTTTATCTTCTTCCAGCGCTTTCCTGATCAGGCCGGTCAGGTGGTGACCACGATCCATGCTCTCATCGTAATGAAAACGCAGGTGCGGCGTAATGCGGGTGCGCATAATACGCGCCAGTTCGTTACGCAGGTAACCGGCGGCATCGTTCAGAATGGCTGAAGTCTGTTTGCGGATTTCGGCATCAGTCTCGCCTTTGGCGCCCATCACAGTGAAGTAGATGTCGGCATAGCCCAGGTCTTTGGCAACTTTTACGTAGTTCAGTGTGACCATACCCAGACGCGGGTCTTTCATCTCAAACTGAATCATATGAGCCAGATCGCGCTGAATCTGTTCACCCAGGCGCGAGGTACGGCTGTAATCTTTTGGCATATTTAAATCCTCTGTTACCCAGCGGCAGGCATGTGTACAGCTCTGGCGCTGGTCTGTCAGAGACAGCAAAGCCCGACACGGAGCCGGGCTTTGCTGTCGGGGCCCGAAGGCCCGTTACAGGTGCTGGTGCAGATCAGAGTGTACGGGCAATTTCACGTACATCGAACACTTCGATCTGGTCGCCCGGACGGACGTCCTGATAGTTCTTCACACCGATACCACATTCCATACCCTGACGTACTTCGGCAACGTCATCTTTGAAGCGGCGCAGGGATTCCAGCTCGCCTTCATAGACCACAACGTTGTCGCGCAGTACGCGGATCTTCTTGTGACGGTAAACAACACCATCAATCACCATACAGCCGGCAATCTGGCCGAATTTCGGTGAGTTGAAGACATCACGGACTTCAGCAATACCGGTGATTTCTTCACGCAGTTCCGGCGCCAGCAGACCAGCCATAGCCTGTTTAACGTCGTCCAGCAGATCGTAAATCACGCTGTAGTAGCGCATATCCACGCCGTTATTCTCGACCACTTTCTTCGCTGCGTTATCCGCACGAACGTTGAAGCCGAACATAACCGCACCAGAAGCAACCGCCAGGGTCGCGTCGGTTTCGGTGATACCACCAACACCGGAAGATACGACGTTTACGCGTACTTCGTCGGTCGCCAGTTTCTGCAGGGAGGCCACAATGGCTTCCAGCGAACCACGTACGTCGGTTTTAACAACCACGTTGAGGTTAGCAACCTGACCTTCACCCATACCACTGAACAGGGCATCAAGCTTGGCTGCCTGCTGACGCTGCTGTACCAGTTCTTTCATTTTGTTTTCACGGAATTCAGCCACTTCACGGGCTTTCTTCTCGCTTTCAACAACCATGAAGTTATCACCGGCTTCCGGAGTACCGTTCAGGCCGAGAATCTCAACCGGAATGGATGGGCCTGCACCATTAACCTGCTGACCATTTTCGTCCAGCAGTGCACGGGCGCGACCGTAACAGGTACCCGCCAGAACAATGTCGCCTTTTTTCAGCGTACCGTTCTGCACCAGCAGAGTGGCAACCGGACCACGTCCTTTATCCAGACGGGATTCAACCACAACACCCTGACCAGGACCGGTAAAGTGCGCTTTAAGCTCCAGAATTTCGGCCTGCAGCAGAACCGCTTCAAGCAGATCATCAATACCCTGACCGGTGTGCGCAGATACCGGGATAAACGGAACGGTACCGCCCCAGTCTTCCGGCAATACGTCACGGGCGGACAGTTCGCTCTTCACACGCTCAGGGTCGGCGGACTCTTTATCCATTTTGTTGATGGCAACAACGATTGGCACGCCCGCCGCTTTCGCATGCTGAACGGCTTCTTCGGTTTGCGGCATCACACCATCGTCCGCAGCCACCACCAGGATGACAACGTCGGTGGACTGAGCACCACGGGCACGCATCGAAGTAAACGCGGCGTGTCCCGGGGTATCCAGGAAGGACACCATGCCGTGATCGGTTTCTACGTGGTAAGCACCAATGTGCTGAGTAATACCACCGGCCTCACCGGATACCACCCGGGTACGACGGATATAGTCGAGCAGCGAGGTTTTACCATGGTCAACGTGACCCATTACGGTAACTACCGGTGCACGTGGCTGCTCATCACCATCGTAAGAAACGGATTCGGTAACGGCCACTTCCAGTGCGTTATCAGCAATCAGCTTGGTCACTTTGTGACCCATTTCTTCAACCACCAGAGTGGCTGTGTCCTGATCCAGAATCTGGTTAATGGTCGCCATAACGCCCATTTTCATCAGAGTCTTGATCACTTCACCGGCTTTAACCGCCATCTTCGCTGCCAGATCAGCAACGGTAATGGCTTCCGGCAGTTCTACTTCGTGAACTACTGGTGCGGTCGGACGGGTAAACGCGTGCTCATTGGCAGACTGCTGACGGCCACGGCCACCTTTCATCTTGCCCTTGCCGCCACGACGTGAACGGTTGCGATCATCCTCACCACCATCGGTGAAGCGGCTGTTTTCACGCAGATCAACACGTTTTTTGTCGACGGTTTTATTCGACTTTTTACGGTTTTCTTCCTGACGAGCCTGAGCAGCTTCAGCTTCAGCACGTTTCTGTGCTGCGTCTTCTTCGACGGTAGCAGGCTTGGCTTTAGCAGCAGGCTTGGCATTAGCGGCTGGCTTTTCAGCAGCTTCTGCGGCCGGCGCTTCGGCTGCGGCAGGTGCCTCAGCAACAACGGCTGCCGGAGCCTCTTCTGCAGCCGGAGCTGCTACAGCTTCAGCAGCCTGAGCGGCGGCTTCAGCACGCGCTGCTTCTTCTTTGGCTTTTTCAGCTTCCAGATCCAGCTCTTCGCGTTTTACATACGTGCGTTTTTTACGAACTTCAATGGCGACGGCTTTCTTGCCACCCTGACCCGTTTTCAGGGTCGTGGTGACTTTACGCTTCAGCGTAATTTTGTTCGGCGTTGCCGCTGCTTCACCATGGCTTTTCTTCAGAAAAAGCAGCAAAGTTTGTTTCTGATCATCAGAAACAGACTGACTGGCTGCGGTTTGTGGCAACCCCGCTTCTTTCATTTGGGACAATAAGCGTTCAACGCTTGTCCCTACCACGTCGGCGAGTTCTTTAACTGTTACATCTGCCATACGTTTCTCCTATGCCGAGCAGTGGTTAGTCGTTGCCCTCAAACCAGGGCTTGCGTGCGGTCATAATCAATTCCGCCGCTTTTTCTTCAGTCATCTGTTCAATGTCCAACAGGTCATCGATGGATTGCTCGGCCAGATCTTCCATCGTACAAATGCCTTTACTTGCCAGAACCAGTGCCAGGTGCTTCTCCATTCCTTCCATGTTCAGCAGATCATCTGCCGGCTGGGAATTTTCCAGTTTTTCTTCGGAAGCAATGGCCTGAGTCAGCAGTACGTCTTTAGCGCGGTTGCGCAGTTCGGTAACCACGTCTTCATCCAGACCGTCGATGCTCAGCATCTCTTCCATTGGCACGTAAGCCACTTCTTCCAGCGTGGTGAAACCTTCTTCAACCAGCAGGGTGGCGAAGTCTTCGTCCAGATCGAGGGATTTCATAAATCCTTCGATAAAGCCGGAGGCTTCTTCATTCTGTTTCTCGGATGCTTCTTCTTCAGTCATCACGTTGATTTCCCAGCCGGTAAGCTCGGAAGCCAGACGTACGTTCTGACCGCCACGACCAATGGCCTGGGCCAGATTGTCGGAAGCAACAGCAACATCCATAGTGTTGGTTTCTTCATCCATAATGATCGACGCTACATCGGCCGGAGCCATGGCGTTAATCACCAGCTGTGCCGGATTGTCATCCCACAGCACGATGTCGATACGCTCGTTTCCACCCAGTTCGTTGGTCACTGCCTGAACACGCGCACCGCGCATACCCACACAGGCACCAACCGGGTCGATACGTTTGTCGTTGGTTTTTACCGCAATTTTTGCACGGGAACCCGGATCACGGGCCGCACCTTTAATTTCGATAACTTCTTCGGCAATTTCCGGTACTTCAATGCGGAACAGTTCGATCAGCATTTCCGGAATGGTGCGGCTCAGCATCAGCTGCGGACCACGGTTTTCCGGACGTACGGCATGCAGAATGGCACGCACACGATCACCCATACGCATAATTTCGCGACCAATCAGCTGATCTTTCGGCAGCAGACCTTCAGCGTTATTACCCAGATCGACGATAACGTTATCGCGTGTCACTTTTTTAACAGTACCGTTAATCAGTTCACCAACACGGTGCTGGTACTGATCAACAATCTGCGCACGTTCTGCTTCGCGGACTTTCTGTACGATAATCTGCTTCGCAGCCTGAGCGGCGATACGGCCGAAGTCAGGGTTGTCGATTTCGATTTCGTAAGTGTCGCCAGGTTGCAGATTGGTATCGATTTCGTGTGCTTCCTGCAGGGTCAGCTCATCGCCCAGCCCCGGAACCACATCATTGCTGACCACCAACCAACTGCGGAAGGTCTGGTAATCACCGGTTTTACGGTCAATATCCACACGGATAGTGGCTTCTTCATCTTCGTAGCGCTTCTTGGCGGCCGCTGCCAGGGCTGACTCAATTGCTTCAAAAATAATTTCTTTTGAAACGCCCTTTTCGTTGGATACCGCTTCCGCGACCAGGAGAATTTCTTTGCTCATCTTCTAGCCTCGCTCTGCAACCTTAGTCCTTGAATTGTGGAACAACATTGGCTTTATCAATCAGTTCAATCGGCAGTAAATATTCGTGATCGTCAACGACGATTACGACATCTTCCTGCTCAACACCAATTAACTGGCCTTTGTATTTTCGGCGCCCTTCAAAGGGCATACGCAGACGCACATCAATAATGTGGCCGGCATATTGTTGGAATTGTTCGAGTGTGAATAGCGGACGATCCATCCCCGGGGACGAAACTTCCAGCGTGTAATCCTGCGCGATCGGATCTTCTACATCGAGTACGGCGCCCAGCTGTCGGCTGACTTCCGCACAATGGTCGACAAGAATGCCATCGGCATGGTCGATGAAAACACGCAACAGGGAATGACGTCCCTGGGAAATAAACTCCAGCCCCCAATAGGTAAATCCCATGGATTCCACTACCGGTGCCAACAGCTCTGCTAATTGCGTATCTTTTGCCAAAAACTACCCCCACCACAAACAAAAACTGGGCAACGTTGTGCCCAGTCCGCTACTGCTTTATGCAGACCGGAATCCACGTTTACCGCAGATTCCTGTGAGACTCACACATGGCATTGCCGGCGTGAATCGCTTCTGAAAAGCAACTACTAAAAAGCCCCTGACTCGAGGGGCTTTTTAGTAGTGCTCTCTAAAAGCACGCGCATTATAGGCGCTTTAAACAGAAAAAGCGAACCATGTTCGCTTTCCCGGAATAATTGGTGCGGATGGCGAGACTCGAACTCGCACGAGCTAGGCTCACCACCCCCTCAAGATGGCGTGTCTACCAATTCCACCACATCCGCACTAAAACTGATTTACCTTAATTGCCAGTGGTTTCCACGGCAGGTTCATCAGTGGTTGATGCATCCAGTTCGGGTGCATCTGAGGAAGGCGCGTATTCTTCCACAAGTGGGGTATCTTTCTCAAGCTTTTCAATCACTTCCTGACTAGGAATTCCCAAATCAGTGACACCCTGCGCCTTTTGCTTGGCATAAATCGCCAGACCAAGACTGGTTACGAAGAATAAAGTCGCCAGAATGGCCGTTGTACGGCTGAGGAAGTTACCTGAACCACTGCTGCCAAACACAGTCTGGGAGGCTCCACTGCCAAATGATGCGCCAGCGTCGGCACCTTTACCCTGCTGCAGCATCACAAAACCAATGATGCCAAGAGCCAGCACGATATGAACGATCAGAATAATGGATTCCATAATTTACCTTATGCCCGACAGATTCCCAGAAATTCAGTGGCGTCGAGCGATGCACCGCCGACCAGACCACCATCAATATCAGGCTGCGAAAAAAGCTCCGCAGCATTGGCAGCTTTTACACTGCCGCCATACAAAATTCGTGTTGCCTGCGCCACATCCGCGCCCAGCACCTGCAGCTGCGAACGGATAAACGCATGAATTGCCTGCGCCTGTTCCGGCGTAGCGGTTTCACCCGTACCAATGGCCCATACCGGCTCATAAGCAAGAATAATGCGTTGCCACTGGGCAGTATTCAGCTGTTCCAGTAACAATTTCAGCTGCTGAGCAACCACCGCCTCGGCCTGACCCGCCTGACGTTCCGCCAGCGTTTCACCGATACAGACAACCGCCGTTATATTGTTGTCCAGCAGTTGCCGGGTTTTAGCCAGCACGGTTTCGTCAGTTTCACCATATAAGGTGCGGCGCTCTGAATGACCGACAAGCGCCATAGCACAACCCACATCGGCCAGCATCGGCGCGGCGACTTCACCGGTAAAAGCTCCGGATTCTTCAGTGGCGCAGTTCTGCGCCCCCAAAGCGATATCGCTGCCTGACAACAGCTCTGCTGCCTGTGTCAGATAAGGAAACGGCGGAAAAACCGCAACATCACACTGGTCAATCTGAGCGGCACGGAGTTCCGACAACAGACTCTGGGTCATAGCCACAGAGGCATTCATCTTCCAGTTTCCGGCAACCAACAAACGACGCATGACGTCTCCCTAAATTCAAAGAGCGCAGATACTATCTAAGAAGCCCCGGCGAGACAAGCAACAGCGCGCCTGCCGGGCAATTCAGCAGGCTTATGCCAGCGCCTGCTCAACCACGGCCGCCAGCTCTTCGGTCAGTGTTTGCACCAGAGCAGCGTCTTCTCCTTCAACCATCACCCGCACCACCGGCTCGGTACCTGACGGACGCAATAAAACACGGCCACGACCGGCGAGCTTCTCTTCCGTCGCAACAATCGCCTGCGATATTTCCGGCAAACTCATGACATCAGCATCGCGGCTGCGCTTAACGTTGATCATTACCTGCGGCATTTTCGTCATGCGCTTCTGCCATTCATGCAGAGAGGTGCCACTGTCTTTTAATGCCTGCAGCACCTGCAACGCTGCAACAATACCATCGCCGGTGGTATTGGCATCCAGACACAGCAAATGACCGGATGATTCGCCGCCGAAGCGCCAGCCGTTTTCGTTCAAAAGCTGCATTACATAACGGTCACCGACTTTAGCACGCAGGAAATCGACACCCAGATCTTTCAGCCCGAGCTCCAGCCCGAGGTTGCTCATCAGCGTACCGACTACTCCGCCATTCAGACGGCCCTGATTTTTGGCGTGGGTGGCAATAATAAACAGCAGCTGGTCACCATCAACCAGCTCACCACGATGATCAACCATCATGACCCGGTCGCCGTCGCCATCGAAAGCTATGCCAAGATCAGCCTGCTCCTGCAGCACCCGCGCCTGTAAAGCTTCAGGTTCGGTAGAACCGACACCTTCGTTAATATTCAGACCATCCGGCTGGGCACCGATAGTGATGACCGTCGCGCCCAGTTCAGAAAACACCGCTGGCGCAATCTGGTAGGTCGCACCATGGGCGCAATCAAGTACGATTTTCAGACCGCGCAGATTCAGCGAGCTGACCGTACCTTTGCAGAATTCGATATAACGTCCGGCGGCATCGTTAATACGCACCGCTTTCCCCAGATGGGCCGAGTCAACACAACTCATCGGCTTGTCGAGCCAGGATTCAATCGCCAGCTCAGTTTCATCCGGCAGCTTTTCACCATTACCGGAAAAGAATTTAATGCCGTTATCGTAATACGGATTATGCGAGGCGCTGATCACAATACCGGCCTGAGCGCGGAATGTACGGGTGAGATAAGCAATGCCGGGCGTAGGAATCGGCCCCAATAAACCAATATCAACCCCCGCCGAAGATAAGCCAGCCTCCAGCGCAGACTCAAACATATAGCCGGAAATACGGGTATCTTTACCAATCAAAATACGGCTTTTTCCCTGCTGAGCGAAAACTTTGCCGGCCGCCCAGCCTAATTTCATAACGAATTCCGGCGTAATAGGATAGGCACCCACCCGACCACGGACACCATCGGTGCCAAAATACTTTCTAGACATGCCCTTCCCTCTGAGTGGCAATTACTACACGCAATGCTTCTGTTGTTTGTTTTACGTCGTGTACGCGGATAATTTTCGCACCTTTTAAAGCACAGATCACGGCACCGCTCACACTTCCGGAAATCCTCTCATCAGCAACGGCATTGCCACTGGCTTCACCGATCATACGCTTACGTGATAAACCGGTAAGTAATGGCAGACCGAACTCATGCAGGCGCTCAAGCCGGTTGAGCAGCCGGAAGTTGTGTTCAAAGGTTTTACCAAAGCCAAAGCCCGGGTCCAGCAGCAATTTATCCCGACCAATACCTGCAGCCTCACAAGCCGCAATACGCTCCGCCAGATATTCAGCCACCGCTTCTTCAACAGGGAGTTCATAATGCGGACTGGCCTGCATCACCTGCGGCTCACCATTCATATGCATCAGACAGACCGGCAATCCGGAGTCCACGGCAGCCGCCAGCGCTCCGAACCGGGTCAGCGAACGCACATCATTAATCAGATGTGCGCCAGCCTGAGTACTGGCACGAATAACTTCCGCGCTGCTGGTGTCGACCGAGATAGCCACATCCAGACGCTGTGCGATGGCTTCAACCACAGGCACAACCCGCTCAAGCTCCTGCGTTTCACTCACAGGAGCAGCCCCTGGACGGGTCGACTCACCACCGATATCAATCAAGGCCGCACCTTCATTCAACATCTGCTCGGCATGGCGCAGCGCACTGTCCAGAGCCGTAAAACGGCCGCCGTCGGAAAATGAGTCAGGTGTGACATTAAGAATCCCCATCACCCGGGGAACAGAAAGATCAAGCTGGCGATTACCGCAAACAAATTTCACGCAGAGATCCTGTAGACAAATGGAAATACGAACAGAAACAAAAAGGCGGCTTGCGCCGCCTTTTTGTTATGCGTAAGCCAAGCGAATCAGTTGCGCTCGCCGGCCGGATCGCCCACCGCATCATCATCGGCATCGCGCGCCATATCATGGCTTTCTTCTGCAGGAGCAGCCGGACCCGAACCATTATCATTCCATGACTTGGGCGGACGTGGTTTTTTACCGGCCATGATATCGTCGATCTGATCCGCATCAATGGTTTCATATTCCATTAATGCATCTTTCATCAGCTCAAGCTTATCGCGGTTTTCTTCCAGAATATTAGCGGCACGCTGATAACAGCGATCCAGCAATTCCTTCACTTCTGCATCGATAATACGTGCTGTTTCGTCCGACAGATGAGACATCTGACCACCACCGGAAGAACCGAGATAGCCATTCTGCTCCTCTTCGGTATACAGCTGCGCACCCAGTTTTTCCGACAAGCCCCACTTGGTGACATAGTTGCGGGCGTACTTGGTAGCTCGCTCAATGTCGTTGGAAGCACCGGTCGTTACACCATCTTTGCCCAGAGTCATCTCTTCAGCGATACGACCACCGTAGAGTGAACAGATATTGCTTTCGATACCACGCTTACTGATGGAATGGCGATCTTCTTCCGGCAGGAACATGGTGACACCCAAAGCACGGCCACGCGGAATAATCGACACCTTATAAACCGGGTCGTGCTCCGGTACCAGACGACCGACAATGGCATGACCTGCTTCGTGATAAGCCGTGTTGGTCTTTTCTTTTTCCGACATCACCATGGTCTTACGCTCGGCGCCCATCAGGATTTTATCCTTGGCTTTCTCGAACTCTTCCATGGTGACCAGATTACGGTTTGAACGGGCCGCAAACAGCGCCGCCTCATTCACCAGGTTGGCCAGATCAGCACCGGAAAATCCCGGTGTGCCACGGGCAATAATGGAGGCATTCACATCATCTGCTACCGGAACCTTGCGCATATGCACATTCAGAATCTGCTCACGACCACGGATATCCGGCAAGCCAACCACAACCTGACGGTCAAAACGACCTGGACGCAGTAACGCCGGGTCAAGAACATCCGGACGGTTGGTTGCTGCAATAACAATGATGCCATCGTTAACTTCAAAGCCGTCCATCTCTACCAGCAACTGGTTCAGGGTCTGTTCGCGCTCATCATTACCACCGCCGATGCCCACACCACGGGAACGGCCAACCGCATCAATCTCGTCAATAAAGATGATACAAGGCGCCTGTTTCTTCGCCTGATCAAACATGTCACGTACACGTGATGCACCAACACCGACGAACATCTCAACGAAATCCGAACCGGAAATGGAGAAGAAAGGCACACGCGCTTCACCGGCAATGGCTTTTGCCAGCAGGGTTTTACCGGTACCCGGCTGACCAACCATCAGTACGCCACGTGGAATTTTACCGCCCAGACGCTGGTATTTGCCCGGATCACGCAGGAACTCAACCAGTTCTTTTACGTCTTCTTTGGCCTCATCACAGCCGGCAACGTCTTCAAACGTGGTTTTAATCTGATCTTCGCTGAGCAGCTTGGCTTTGCTTTTACCAAACGCCATCGGACCGCCTTTGCCGCCACCGCCGCCCTGCATCTGGCGCATAAACAGCATAAACACGGCGATAATGATCAGAATTGGCAATGACGCCAGCAACAACTGCGTGAAGAAGCCCTGCTTCTCAGGTTTTTCACCCAACACCTGAACGTGGTTATTCAGCAGGGTATCCATCAGCTTGTCATCATAGACAGGCAGGATAGTCTCAAAAGCTTCACCACTGCTGTTAATACCGGAGATGGTCTGACCTGAGATAGTGACTTTTTCCACCTGCCCGCTTTCCACGGCAGTAATGAACTCTGAGTAGGAATATTCCTTACCCCGACCCACATTCTGGAAATTGTTGAACACCATCATAAGAACGGCTGCAATCACCGCCCATAATATGAAATTCTTCGCCATACCCGGCACCACCTCATTGGCTGCGGAGTCGGGCCATATCCCGACTTCCCTTCTTTTAACTGTCTAGCTTAGCAAGCAATGGCTAAGCGCGGAAACCTTTCCCAACGACGTAAACCTCGCGCGAGCGCGGACGCGACGCTTTGGGCTTACGAATCAAAACTTTTGTAAAGGATTGTCTTACGTCCTTTACGTACTCATCAAAACCATCACCCTGGAACACTTTGGCGACAAACTGACCATTAGGACGCAACACCTGCCGCGCCATATCCAGCGCCAGCTCTACCAAGTACATGGAACCGGGCTGATCAATGGAGGCTACTCCACTCATATTGGGGGCCATATCGGAGATTACAAGGTCAACCGGACGACCATCGACAATTGCCATCAATTCGTTAAAAACGGCTTCTTCGGTGAAGTCACCCTGAATAAACTCGACGTCGGCAATCGGATCCATCGGCAGAATATCGGAGGCAATGACAACGCCTTTGCCATTCAGCTTGCGCCCGACCACCTGTGACCAGCCACCCGGGGCCGATCCCAGATCAATAATGGTCATACCGGGCTTTATGAGCTGGTCTTTTTCATCAAGTTCAATCAGTTTGTAACTGGCACGCGTGCGGTAACCATCCTGTTGTGCTTTCTGCACATAAATGTCATCAACATGCTCTTTCAGCCAATCGGCACTGGTTTTTGAACGCGCCATGCAGGTACTTGCTCCAAGGTCAGGTATACTAGGGTCTGTTTAACTCGTGGAAACAAGCCCAAGGGTCTACGCCGTATAAAACGGTAAGTTTACCACCGAACCACTTTACTACCGAACTACAGAGCTTCCGAACCTATATGGCATTATCAAACGAACAGAAAAAGGCCTATCGTGCCATCGGCCACACACTGAATCCGATTGTCACCGTTGCCGCCAATGGCCTGACTGAAGGCGTCATTGACGAGCTGAACCGCGCCCTGAACGATCACGAACTGATCAAAATCAAAGTATCGGTCGGTGACCGTGATGTTAAAAAAGAAGTTCTGGCTGAAATCCTGCGCATCACCGGTGCAGAAATGCCGCAACAGATTGGCAACACCGCGTTATTGCTGCGTCGCAACCCAAAAGCGAATCCCAAGCTGTCCAACCTGAAACGCTGATTGCTTTATCGTTCCGCCGGTGAGCGATCCCGGCGGACGACAGACAGCGGCGCGATCAGCAACCAGATCAGACCCAGCACGGATATGGAATGCACCAGCATCATCTGTAGCTTCCACCATGGCATAAATGCGAAATACACCAGTGACAGAAACGTCATAATCGATATCAACTGCACGGGCAACTGACGCCAGCTAAGCGCGTGAAACAGCAAACCCAGCAGCAGAATAAGTCCACCACAGACTACGCCAAGCCCTACCATCACGTGCATCACATCCATACCATGCTGTGGAAAAAAGCCGCGATGCTCCAGCAAAGGGCGCACAACATAAGCACAGCTCCAGAGCCCGCCCAGCCAGAATGTGCGGAATAAAATCAGATACTGCCGAACCATAACGCTGACTCCGTGCGGATAAAGCAGAAAGAAGCACGCCTGGCCTGATTGTCTGTCTCAAGTCAGTATTAACAAGCTTACACCAAAGGGGAGTTGGAAGAGCGGACTGTTCCGGTGATAATAGTGAAAAAAGTAAGGTTTCAATGCTCATGTCCGATATCGTAATCTCCGGCTCCGGCCTGTTCATCCCGCCTTTTACCATCACCAACGATGAACTGGTAGAAGCCTACAATACCTATGCAAACCGCTTTAACGAAGAACATGCGGACGCCATTGCCAGCGGCGAGACTGAAGCCCTGCCATTATCCAGCAGCGAATTTATTGAGAAGGCTTCCGGCATCAAGGCACGCTACGCCATGTACAAAGACGGCATCGTCAATCCGGACATCATGCATCCTGTATTTCCGATGACACAGGAAGGCGCTACTCCGGAAATGGTTACTATGGGCGTTGCCGCAGCACGCGAAGCCATGGAGCAGGCCGGCAAGACCGCTGACGATATCGACATGATCATTGTATCCAGCACTTTCCGTCAGCGCGATTATCCGGGTATGTCGGTTGAGATTCAGCGCGAACTGGGCGTCAAAGGCTTTGCTTACGACATGGGCATTGCCTGCTCATCCGCAACCTTCGGTCTGATCAATGCCTACACTGCACTGAAAGCCGGCACAGCAAAATGTGTGTTATTTATAAACCCGGAATTCACCACCCCGGGACTTGATTTCCGCGATCGCGACAGCCATTTTATTTTTGGTGATGTTGCTACCGCAGCGATTCTGGAACCTGAAGAAACAGCCACATCCAAGCACGCTTTCCGCATTCTGAGCACCAGGCAGTTCACCCAGTACTCAGACAATATCCGTTGTGATGCATCCTATGCTGACCATTGTTTTGAAAATGTGCCGGACAACCGTTACGCCTTCAAACAACAGGGACGTAAAGTATTCAAAGAGCTGCTGCCACTGGTGACAAACTTTATTGAAAGCGAACTGGCAGACAATAAAGTAGAAGCCTCTGCGCTGAAACGTATGTGGCTGCACCAGGCGAATATCAACATGAATTTATTCGCCGTTAAAAAGCTCCTTGGCCGTCTGCCCGAAGGCGATGAAGCACCAGTGGTACTGGACGAATTTGCCAACACAGCGTCATCCGGTTCGGTGATTGCTTTCCACCGCTATAAAGATGATTTTAAGACTGGCGACAAAGGCCTGATCTGTTCTTTTGGCGCAGGATATTCCATCGGCAGCCTGCTGGTCGAAAAACTCTGATCAGAAACCGGTTTCCCGGCGCAACCTGCGCCGGAAATACTGGCCATTAATTCCTTTTATTCAAAAAACCTTCATTGGCTATCATGCTGTAAATATGTCAGTGTACCGGCATACTTATAACGACCCTAAAGACCAGAAGAGGAAACTGCATGACTCACCCAAACTCCTTTAACCGTGAACAACTGCTGGCCTGCGGCCACGGTGAATTGTTTGGTGAAGGCAATGCACGGCTGCCACTGCCTAACATGCTGATGATGGATCGCATCGTGCACATCAGCAGTGAAGGTGGCGCTTACGGCAAAGGCGAAATTATTGCCGAACTGGATATTGATCCATCACTGTGGTTTTTTGACTGCCACTTTGAAAGCGACCCGGTAATGCCTGGCTGTCTGGGTCTGGATGCCATGTGGCAGCTGGTTGGTTTCTTCCTTGGCTGGCGCGGCAATCCTGGCCGTGGCCGCGCACTGGGCTGTGGCGAAGTTAAATTCCGTGGCCAGGTTTTACCAACCGCGAAAAAAGTGACTTACCGTATCGACATTAAGCGCGTGATGGAACAGAAACTGGTGATGGGTATTGCTGACGCTTCTATGGAAGTGGATGGCCGTGAGATTTACACCGCCAAAGATCTGCGTGTTGGTTTATTTACCTCCACCGAAAACTTCTGACCACTGAGCTTTCTCCAAAGCATCCGCAATCAGACTCTGTCATTGTTGACAGAGTCTGAGCTCAGCAACACTCCCCCATTTTTTCCGCACCGATTTCCGCTAAACTGGCAGTATCATTCAGTGAGGAATCCCTGTGGGACAGATCATACAAACCGAGATGACCGTTCTGGTTACTCCGGACATGGCCAACTTCTCCGGCAATATGCACGGTGGCGAGTTACTCAAACTGCTGGATAAGGTTGCCTACACCTGCGCCATGCGCTACAGCGGTCATTACGCCGTCACCCTGTCCGTCGATAATGTGCTGTTTAAAGAGCCCATATTAATCGGCGAATTAATTACCTGCCTGGCGACTATTAACTATACCGGCCGAACGTCGATGGAAATCGGCATCAAGGTCGTTGCCGAAGATATTAAACAGCGCACCGTACGTCATACTCATACCTGTTTTTTCACCATGGTCGCCATGGGCGACGACAACAAGCCGACTCCGGTACCTGAACTTGAATTAAAAAACGAAGTTCAGATCCGCCGCTGGAACAAAGCCCTGAAACGCCGCGAAGCGCAGAAGAAACTGCAGGCAATGATGCGTGCGATTGAGAGGGATGATGGCTCAGATGATTTCGATGATTTACCGCTGATTCCCTGCCCCTGAGCAGTTACTGATCAGACATAAAAAAACCGCGCATTGCGCGGTTTTTTTATGGACTGAAAAGCAGAAATCAGGCGTGTCTTACTTCGTCAATTTCATACTCTACAGTACCACTGGGAATCTGAACGGTAACCACATCCCCTTCTTCTTTACCGATCAGCGCACGCGCAATCGGTGAAGAAATGGAAATACGGTTCGCTTTAATATCCGCCTCGTCTTCACCAACAATGCGGTATTCCACTTCAGCATCGGTATCCACATTAATGATGCGCACCGTGGTACCGAACAAAACCTTTCCGGTATGCGGAATGGTTTTAATATCGATAACCTGAGCATTAGACAGCTTACCTTCGATATCCTGAATACGGCCTTCAATAAAGCCCTGCTGCTCACGGGCAGCATGATATTCAGCGTTTTCTTTCAGGTCGCCGTGCTCGCGCGCCTCTGCAATCGCCGCAATAACGCGCGGACGATCAACTGTTTTCAGACGCTGAAGCTCTTCACGCAGTGAGGCTTCGCCTTCAACAGTCATTGGATACTTTTGCATATATTCTGACTCCCTAATTGAATGCGACCATTAAATGGTCGCATGCAGTTCCTGCAGACGACGAACTTCTTTCAGACCTTCTGAACGCAGCGCTTCAACCACCGCTTCAGCACCGGCCAGAGTCGTTGTGTAATACACTTTGTGCTGCAGCGCGCTGCGACGGATGTCGGCAGAATCTGCAATGGCCTGCGGGCCATCGGTGGTATTCACAATCAGAGAAATCTCGTCATTTTTAATCATATCCACAATATGTGGACGACCTTCGGTCACCTTGCTCACGCGCTCAACGGCCACACCAGCAGCCTGCAGCACTTTGCAGGTACCTTCGGTAGAGACCAGTTTAAAGCCGCGCTCAATCAGACCTTCAGCAACGGCAACCACACCGGCTTTATCGGCATCACGTACCGATACAAAAGCCACACCGCTGTCCGGCAGTTTGGCACCGGCACCCAGCTGTGCCTTAAAGAAGGCTTCGCCGAAGGTTTTACCGGCACCCATGACTTCACCGGTAGATTTCATTTCCGGTCCAAGAATCGGGTCAACACCCTGGAATTTATTGAACGGGAATACCGCTTCTTTTACTGAGAAATACGGTGGAATAATTTCCTTGGTAAAGCCCAGCTCAGACAGCTTCTTGCCGGTCATAACTTTGGCCGCAACCGCCGCCAGAGAGGTGCCAATACACTTGGACACAAACGGCACGGTACGGGAAGCACGCGGGTTAACTTCGATCACGTAGATCTCGCCATCCTGCCATGCCAGCTGAGTATTCATCAGACCAACCACACCCAGCTCCAGCGCCATCGCGGCAACCTGCTTGCGCATTTCATCCTGCACATCAGCCGGCAGGCTGTATGGCGGCAGAGAACAGGCGGAGTCACCGGAGTGAATACCGGCCTGTTCGATGTGCTGCATGATACCGCCAATCACAACCTGCTCACCGTCACAGATAGCGTCGATATCAACTTCTACTGCACGATCCAGGAAGTAATCCAGCAGTACCGGAGAATCGTTGGATACTTTTACCGCTTCAGTCATGTAACGACGCAGCGAGGCTTCGTTGTTGACGATTTCCATCGCCCGGCCACCCAGAACATAGGATGGGCGAACCACCAGCGGGTAACCGATTTCTGCAGCTTTAATTACCGCTTCTTCAGCCGAAGTAACAGTAGCGTTAACCGGCTGCTTCAGACCCAGACGCTGAATCATCTGCTGGAAGCGCTCACGGTCTTCGGCACGGTCGATCGCTTCCGGAGAAGTACCGATGATCGGCACACCCGCAGCTTCCAGCTCGTCGGCCAGTTTCAGCGGCGTCTGACCACCGTACTGTACGATTACGCCTTTTGGCTTTTCACGATCGACGATTTCCAGTACGTCTTCCAGAGTCACAGGCTCAAAGTACAGACGGTCGGAGGTGTCGTAGTCGGTAGAAACGGTTTCCGGGTTACAGTTAACCATGATGGCTTCGTAACCTTCTTCTTTTGCTGCCAGTGCGGCGTGCACACAGCAGTAATCGAATTCGATACCCTGACCAATACGGTTCGGGCCACCACCGAGAACGATGATTTTCTCGCGATCAGACGGATTCGCTTCACACTCTTCTTCGTACGTGGAGTACATATAAGCCGTGTCGGTGGCGAATTCAGCCGCACAGGTATCCACACGCTTGTACACCGGACGGATGCCCAGCTTCTGGCGCTGCTTGCGGAAGGTTTTTTCGGTCACGCCCAGCAGTGCTGACAGGCGCGCATCGGAGAAACCTTTACGCTTCAGACGGAAGATGCGGTCGGCATCCATTGACGTCAGGCTGCTCTGCGCAACATTGCTTTCTTCTTTGATCAGATCTTCGATCTGCACCAGGAACCACGGATCGATACCGGAGTGCTGGTAAATTTCGTCAACGCTCATACCGGCACGGAAGGCATCACCCACGTACCAGATACGGTCGGCACCAGGTACACGCAGTTCAGAGATAATTTTGTCTTTGCTGCCGGCATCGTTCAGATCCACTTTCGGATCAAAACCGGTAGAACCGACTTCCAGACCGCGCAGTGCTTTCTGCAGAGATTCCTGCTGAGTACGGCCAATCGCCATTACCTCGCCCACAGATTTCATCTGCGTGGTCAGACGACCATCGGCTTGTGGGAATTTCTCGAAGGTGAAACGTGGAATTTTGGTAACCACGTAGTCGATCGACGGCTCAAACGATGCCGGCGTGCGACCACCGGTAATATCGTTCTGCAGTTCATCCAGGGTGTAACCCACAGCCAGCTTGGCCGCCACTTTAGCAATCGGGAAACCGGTTGCTTTGGAAGCCAGCGCCGAGGAACGGGATACACGCGGGTTCATCTCGATCACGACCATACGGCCGGTTTTCGGATCCATACCGAACTGCACGTTAGAACCACCGGTTTCCACACCGATTTCACGCAGCACCGCCAAAGAGGCGTCACGCATGATCTGATATTCTTTATCGGTCAGGGTCTGTGCCGGAGCAACGGTGATGGAGTCACCGGTGTGCACACCCATAGCGTCGAAGTTTTCGATGGAACAGATGATGATGCAGTTGTCGTTTTTATCACGCACAACTTCCATCTCATATTCTTTCCAGCCGATCAGGGATTCGTCGATCAAAAGCTCGTTGGTTGGCGACAGGTCCAGACCACGGGTACAGATTTCTTCGAATTCTTCTTTGTTGTAAGCAATACCGCCACCGGTGCCGCCCATGGTGAAGGACGGACGGATGATGCACGGGAAGCCCAGAGTTTTCTGGACTTCGCGGGCTTCTTCCATGCTGTGCGCAATACCGGCGCGCGGACACTCGAGGCCGATTTTTTTCATCGCCTTATCAAAGCGGTTACGGTCTTCGGCTTTGTCGATGGTGTCGGCATTGGCACCGATCATTTCCACGCCGAATTTTTCCAGTACACCAGCCGCTTCCAGACCCAGCGCACAGTTCAGTGCAGTCTGGCCACCCATGGTTGGCAGCAGTGCATCCGGACGCTCTTTCTCGATGATTTTGGCAACCGCTTCAACGGTAATCGGTTCGATATAGGTTGCATCCGCCATCGACGGATCGGTCATGATGGTCGCCGGGTTAGAGTTCACCAGAATTACACGGTAGCCCTCTTCACGCAGAGCCTTACAGGCCTGAGCGCCGGAGTAGTCAAATTCACAGGCCTGGCCGATAACGATAGGGCCGGCGCCAATGATCAAAATACTTTTTATGTCAGTACGTTTTGGCATAACTCAGTCTGTCCTGTTATTGGGCGGCCTTGGCAGCAACAATCAAATCAATAAAGTGGTCGAACAACGGCGCGACATCGCGCGGGCCAGGACTGGCTTCCGGGTGACCCTGGAAACTGAAGGCAGGCTTATCAGTGCGGGCGATACCCTGCAGCGTGCCATCGAACAGCGACTTATGGGTCGCCTTCAGGTTGGCTGGCAGCGTGCTCTCTTCTACCGCAAAACCATGGTTCTGTGAGGTAATCATCACCTTGCCGGATTCAAGATCCTGCACCGGGTGGTTACCACCGTGGTGACCATGACCCATCTTCATGGTTTTGGCACCGGAGGCCAGAGCCAGCAGCTGGTGACCCAGACAGATACCGAACACCGGGATATTGGTTTCCAGAATCTCCTGAATCGCTTTGATGGCGTAATCACAAGGCTCCGGATCGCCAGGGCCGTTGGACAGGAAAACACCGTCCGGATTCATCGCCAGCACTTCAGCAGCCGGAGTCTGTGCCGGAACAACCGTCAGCTCACAACCACGCTCAGCCAGCAGACGCAGGATATTGCGCTTAACGCCGAAGTCGTACGCCACGACTTTGAATTTTGGTTCGCTCAGCTCGCCATAACCCTTGCCCAGCGTCCAGTCAGTCTGAGTCCAGCGGTAAGCTTCTTTAACAGTCACTTCTTTCGCCAGATCCATACCTTTCAGGCCCGGGAAAGCTTTGGCTTCGGCCAGTGCCTTCGCCACATTCTCTTCAGAATGCGCATCTGCAGCCGCCAGAATGGCGCCATTAAGGGAGCCTTTTTCACGCAGAATACGGGTCAGGCGGCGGGTATCGATATCGGCAATGCCCAGCACATTGCGCTCTTTCAGGTAAACATCCAGTGCCTGTTCACTGCGGAAGTTGGATGCGATCAGCGGCAGGTCGCGGATCACCAGACCTTTGGCATAAATGCCATTGGATTCTTCATCTTCGCTGTTGGTACCGTAGTTACCAATATGTGGATAGGTCAGAGTGACGATCTGGTTGGCGTAGGAAGGGTCGGTCAGAATCTCCTGATAACCGGTCATGGAGGTGTTGAAAACAACTTCTCCCACTGACAGGCCTTCGGCACCGATGCTGGTACCTTTGAAGATACTGCCGTCCTCAAGAGCTAGAATGGCTGGCGTAGACAAGGCTAAATCCCCGAACAAAGAATAAACTTGCAGACTACCGCACCGGGCCGGAGGAGGTCTGAACCAGAATCTGCAGTCGTAAAAAAGCGGAATGGCGACAAATCGACTCCATCCCGCTTATGACTCGCTATGGACTGATAGCGGATTCCGGTGACAAAAAACGATCACCGCAGTGCGTGTATAAACTAACCCTAAATGATACTGAAAACAGGGTCTTGTGTCCATTAAAGGTGGTCGATTGTGCACTAACAGTGCATTGACAGATCACCCCCTGTCTTCACACGACAGCTGCACTGCTTTCCGGCTGATATCTGGGTGGCCATATCCGGCAAAACGCCACTCACTGAAGCGGAAAAATAAATGACAAGCCTCACACCAAATCATCAGTTACACAAAGTTACATTATGTAACATACAAATATACACTTAATATTACTTCACTCAGAATCAAATGAATCATTTCATTGTTATCTATTGAGAGGGAAAACTACTGTCTGACTCATTAACAGTTAAAGATATTTTTAAATAATTAAATATCTGACTGATAAGTCAAGAAACTAAGGACACTACAATTAAAACCATAATGAAGAGGTCTGCCCCATGCCTGTAGCCGTAGATGGTCGTCGTCGCCTGCAACCGGAAGAGCGCAAACGCTTACTGTTAACTAATGCCGTTCAGGTATTCGCACGTCGCGGAATCGGTCGTGGCGGTCATACAGAAATCGCGGAAATCGGTGGAGTATCCGTAGCAACAGTATTTAATTACTTTAAAACCCGCGAAGCTCTGGTTGAAGCTGTTCTGGAAGAAGTAGAAAACTTTCTGCTGAATCTGGCTGAGTCCGTTTACGCAGAAGAGGACAATCCTCTGGAAGCCATCCGTTCGCATGTAAAGGCATTTATGAACGCCTGCGAAGAAAATCCGGATTACATTAAGGTCTGGCTGGAATGGAGCGCTTCGGTACGTGATGAAATCTGGCCACAGTATCTGGAATTCCAGAATAAATTACTGGAGCTGATTGCCAAGCAAATCGACAAAGGCATCAAGAAAGGCATTCTGGAACAGGGTCTGGCGCCGAAAGAACGTGCCCGCTGGGCGCTTGGTAATGCTCAGATGCTGGTATCCATGGTGTTTGATCCGAACGGCAAACCGCGCGGCATGGAAAAAATGGTCGAACGCGGTTTCGATCATATGCTGGGCGTTAAAGCCTGAAGCCTGCCCCGCAGCCACAAAAAAGCCGCTCAGTGAGCGGCTTTTTTGTACTCAGGAAAATATCAGAACCCCAATACATCCTGCATATCGTACAGACCATTTGGCTGAGTGCTCACCCACTTAGCGGCACGTACTGCGCCTTTGGCAAAGGTCATACGGCTTTGTGCTTTGTGCGTTACTTCCACACGCTCACCTTCGGTGGCAAACATCACGGTATGATCACCGACCACATCGCCGCCACGGATGGTTTCAAAACCAATCTGTTTTTGCGGACGGGCGCCGGTGTAACCTTCACGGCCATACACAGCAACTTCTTTTAAATCCCAGCCGAGGGTTTCTGCGACGACTTCGCCCATACGCAAGGCGGTACCGGATGGCGCATCGACTTTGTGACGGTGATGCATTTCCACCACTTCGATATCACTGTCTTCACCCATAACGGAGGCAGCCATACGCAGCAGGTTCAGACACAGATTCACACCGACCGAATAATTCGGCGCGAACACAATGCCCATATCAGCGGCTGCAACTTTCATCTCAGCTTTCTGTTCGTCACTCAGGCCGGTGGTACCAATCACAATACTTTTACCGGCCTTACGGCACAGTTCAATATTGGCCATGGTAGCCGCTGGTGCGGTAAAGTCGATCAGCACATCAAACTGATCCAGCACAGCTTCAACAGAGGTTGCCGCAACAACATTCAGCGTAACGCCCAAACCAGCAATGGCACCGGCATCAACGCCCGCCAGCGGATCATCGGCCAGAACAATGGCTGCTCCCAGTTCTGCGTCGTCAGCATTACGGACTGCTTCGATCAGCACCCGCCCCATACGTCCGGCAGCACCGGTAATTGCAATGCGTGTCATGTAAAAATACCCAGACAGAATTTCAGAATGGCGCTAAGGATATAGCGATTCGGCAGGAGATGCGAGGCGCAGCCCTAAGGCTGCGCCTGCAGGGTTTAAAGCCGCTCAGATTTCTTCAAAGAACTTCTTCACGCCTTCAAACCAGCTTTTCTTCTGTGGCGAGTGTTTCTCACCGGTCAGAGAAGCCTGGAACTTCATCAGCAGATCTTTCTGCTCAGCGTTAAGGCTGACCGGAGTTTCGACCTGCACACGGCAGAGCAAATCACCCGCCGGGCCACCGCGAACCGGCAACACACCTTTACCGCGCAGACGGAACTGCTTGCCGCTCTGGGTCTCTGCCGGAATTTTCAGTTTTACCCGGCCATCCAGCGTTGGCACTTCCAGTTCAGCACCCAGCGCCGCATCGACGATACTGATCGGTACTTCGCAATACAGGTTACGGCCATCTCGATGGAACAGCTTATGCTCCAGTACACTGACCTGCACATACAGATCACCGGCCGGACCACCCATGGCTCCCGCTTCACCTTCACCGGATAAACGGATACGGTCGCCGGTATCCACGCCTGCAGGAATTTTTACCGACAGTGTCTTGGTTTCTTCTTTTACGCCACGGCCATGACAGCTGGTGCAGGGATCATCGATCTGCGTACCCTGACCACGACAGCTCGGACAGGTCTGCTGCACCGAGAAGAAGCCCTGTTGCATACGCACCTGACCGGCACCATGACAGGTATTACAGGTTTTTGGTTTGGTGCCTGGCTTGGCGCCACTGCCGTCACAGGTGGTACAGGCGGTCAGGGTTGGAATGCGGATCTTCTTCTCTACACCACGCACCGCTTCTTCCAGTGTCAGCTCCATGGTGTAACGCAGGTCGGAACCACGCTGTGGACCACCACGCGGGCCACGGCCACCACCGCCAAAAATATCGCCAAATACATCACCGAAAATATCGCTGAAGTTAGCACCGCCACCGCCAAAGCCGCCGCCGGCCTGACCATCCACCCCGGCATGACCGTACTGGTCATAGGCACGGCGCTTCTGTTCATCGCCCAGCACTTCGTAAGCTTCGGTTGCTTCTTTGAATTTGGCATCCGCATCTTTATCGTCCGGATTACGGTCCGGGTGATATTTCATCGCCAGCTTACGGTAAGCTTTTTTCAGTGTTGGTCCATCGACGTCCTTACTGACGCCCAGAACCTCGTAATAATCTCGCTTAGACATACTTCACCTGTTTTTTTGTCTGCCGCCACAAGCTGATTAACGCTGGCGACAGGAACAAACCCAGCACGCGCACAGGCGTTTCTGAGGTGTGATAACAAAGCAAAACGCGACAGCTTCCGAAAGAAAACTGCCGCGTCCGCTTAACGACTGATGCAGCCGTTAATTACTTGTCTTTAACTTCTTCGAACTCGGCGTCAACAACGTCATCGTCCTGATTGCCGGACTGAGCTTCTGCACCACCCTGCTGGGCCTGAGCCTGCTCGGCATACAGACGCTGAGCCAGAGAGCTGGACGCTTCAGTCAGAGCCTGAGTCTTGGCTTCGATTTCTTCTTTATCGGTGCCTTTGATCACAGCTTCCAGATCGGCAATGGCTTTTTCGATGGCGGTTTTCTCGTCATCGGTTACCTTGTCTTTCGCGTCTTCCAGAGTCTTCTTGGTTGCGTGAATCAGACCATCGGCGGTGTTGCGCACCTGCACCAGCTCTTCGAACTGGCGGTCAGCATCGGCATTCGCTTCTGCATCAGCAACCATTTTTTCGATCTCTTCATCGCTCAGACCAGAAGAAGCCTTAATGACGATCGACTGCTCTTTACCGGTAGCCTTGTCTTTCGCGCTCACGTTCAGAATACCGTTGGCATCGATATCGAAGGTTACTTCGATCTGTGGCATACCGCGTGGTGCCGGCGGAATATCGGCCAGGTCAAAACGACCCAGTGATTTATTCTGCGCAGCCTGCTTACGCTCGCCCTGAACCACGTGAATGGTTACCGCAGTCTGGTTGTCATCCGCCGTTGAGAACACCTGAGATTTCTTGGTCGGAATCGTGGTGTTTTTCTCAATAACCGCCGTTGCAACGCCACCCATGGTTTCAATACCCAGAGTCAGCGGCGTTACGTCGAGCAGCAGAACGTCTTTTACATCACCGGACAGAACGGCGCCCTGAATCGCAGCACCAACAGCCACCGCTTCATCCGGGTTCACATCTTTACGTGGTTCTTTACCGAAGAAGTCAGCAACGCTCTTCTGTACCAGTGGCATACGGGTCTGACCGCCCACCAGAATTACTTCGTCAATTTCACCAGAGCTCAGGCCGGCATCTTTCAGTGCGATACGGCAAGGCTCCAGCGAGCGGGTTACCAGCTCTTCAACCAGAGACTCCAGCTTGGCACGGGTCACTTTCACGTTTAAGTGCTTAGGACCAGTCGCATCGGCCGTGATGTACGGCAGGTTGACGTCAGTCTGCTGAGAAGAAGACAGCTCAACCTTGGCTTTTTCTGCAGCTTCTTTCAGACGCTGCAGAGCCAGTGGATCGTTGTGCAGATCGATGCCGCTTTCTTTCTTGAATTCAGCCGCTAAATATTCGATCAGACGCAGGTCAAAGTCTTCACCACCAAGGAACGTGTCACCGTTGGTTGCCAATACTTCGAACTGTTTTTCACCGTCAACGTCAGCCACTTCGATAATGGAAATATCGAAGGTACCACCACCCAGGTCATAGACTGCGATGGTACGGTCACCGCCTTCTTTATCCATACCATAAGCCAGAGCCGCTGCGGTTGGCTCGTTGATGATACGCTTAACTTCCAGACCAGCGATTTTACCGGCGTCTTTGGTTGCCTGACGCTGGGAATCGTTAAAGTAAGCCGGTACGGTAATAACCGCTTCGGTTACTTTCTCGCCCAGATAATCTTCTGCGGTTTTCTTCATTTTCTTCAGAATTTCAGCAGAGATTTGTGGTGGCGCGTATTTTTCGCCTTTTACTTCTACCCAGGCATCACCGTTATCCGCTTCCATGATTTTGTAAGGAACCATGGAGATATCTTTCTGTACTACGTCGTCTTTGAAACGACGACCGATCAGACGTTTAACCGCAAACAGGGTGTTGTTCGGGTTGGTGACGGCCTGACGCTTGGCTGACTGGCCAACCAGCACTTCGTCGTCAGCATAAGCAACGACGGAAGGAGTGGTGCGATCGCCTTCAGCGTTTTCAATCACTTTGGTTTTGTCGCCATCCAGGATTGCCACACAGGAGTTGGTGGTGCCCAGGTCGATACCGATAATCTTACCCATTTTTCAATTCTCCATTCATGGCAGCTTACGCTGCGTGAACTATTAACCGTTGTATTTGTGTTGCTTTCTATATAAGTCCGGGAAACAGGCTTTCAAGGCCCCCGGTAACAATAAAATCAGGCGCTTTCGTCGATTTGTGGTGCGCCTTTACTCACCACCACCATTGCCGGACGCAACAGACGTCCCTGCAGGGTGTAACCTTTCTGCATCACTGCAATAACGGTATTCGGTGCGGCATCCGGATTCTCAACCATGGCCATTGCCTGATGGAATTCCGGATTAAACGCAGAGCCAACCGGATCTACACTTTCCACCTTGAATTTTTCCAGACCGGCAACCAGGCCGCTCAGGGTCATTTCCACGCCTTCGCGGATCGCTTTTGTTGCTTCATCATCGGCAACAGCCGCAGCCAGCGCGCGTTCCAGATTATCGACGGTCGCCAGCATTTCGTTGGCAAACTTCTCAACGCCAAACTTATGGGCTTTTTCCACATCCAGCTCAGCACGACGGCGTACGTTCTGCATCTCTGCCTGAACACGCAATACCTGTTCTTTCAGCTCAGCCACTTCCTGCAGTGCGCTGGCAAGCTGATCATCAGCAGATTCTGTGGCAGTGGCATCCGCCGCATCCACCGGAGTTTCAGCCTCCAGTTGCTCCTGGAGTTCTTCTTGAACCTTCTGCTCTTCCGACATCTATCTTTCCTCGGTCACTGTTTTCGAAACTGTCGGCTATATGGGGGACGAACGGATGAGATTCAAGGGCCAGCCTGCAACATTCTCTTGACAGAATCGAATACTGTATATAAAAACACTGTATATCCATTCAGATACGGAGCATCGCCATGCTGGCTCATCTGTCCATTCATCAGTTTGCGTTAGTCGATCAGCTGGAACTTGAACTGCAACCCGGCATGTCGGTAATTACCGGCGAAACCGGTGCCGGTAAATCGATTCTGCTCGATGCGCTCGGGCTTACCCTTGGCGAGCGCGCCGATGCCGGCTGCGTGCGCAACAACGCCGAAAAAGCCGAAGTGTCCGCCTCGTTCACTCTGAACGAACAGGCACGGCTATGGTTGCAACAGCGGGATATTCCCGCCGATGATGACTGGGTGATTCTGCGCCGTATTATTTCCGCCGAAGGCCGTTCACGCGGCTACATCAATGGTCGTCCCGCATCCGCCAACGACCTGAAAGACATCGGCCAGTATCTGATCGAAATTCACTCCCAGCATGCCCATCAGCGCCTGCTGCAGAAAGACACCCCGCGCCAGCTGCTGGATGCTTTTGGCGGACTGCAGCTGCAGGCAACCGAGGTAGCACTGGTCTGGTCAGAATGGCAGCAACACGCCAAACGCCTTGCCATGCTGCAGGAAGAAAGTGCCGAAATAACGGCCCAGCGCCAGCTGCTGACCTATCAGGTTGAAGAACTGCGCCAGCTGGCACCGGGAGAGACCGAGCTGGACGAGCTGGAAGCCGAACATAAACGTCTGGCCAATGCCGAAAACATGCTGCTTAACGGCCAGTATGCAATGGCCGCCTGTTATGGCGATGACAACGGCGAGCTGGCCGCAACCCAGCTGACCTATCAGGCCATTACCCGCCTCGATAATATCGACGACCAGCATCCGCTGCTGAACGAAGCCCGTGATTTGCTGCAACAGGCACAAATCCAGCTGGAAGAAGCCGGTCGTTCGCTGCAGCACTACCTTGAGCTGGTCGATATTAATCCGCACCGGCTGCAACAGGTTGAGAGCCGCCTCAGCGACCTGTACAGCATGGCGCGCAAGCATCAGATTCAGCCACAACAACTGCACTCATACTGGCAGGAGCAGGAAGAAGCGCTCGCCGGCCTGAATCTCAGCGACGAAGATCTGGCTGAACTTGAACAGCAGGTGCAGGAGCTGCAGGCGGAATACAGCACACTGGCACAACAGCTCAGCAGTGCCCGTCAGGCCGCAGCAGCACGGATGGACAGCGAAGTGGAAGCTCACTTCGAAGCACTGGCTCTGGGTCGCGCCCGCTTTATCACTCAGGTTGAAAGCGGCAGCGCCGAAAGTGGCAACAAACACGGTATCGACCAGATCGGCTTTTTTGTACAGACTAACCCGGGCATGCCCGGCGGCCCATTGGCCAAAGTCGCTTCTGGCGGTGAACTGGCCCGTATCAGTCTGGCCATTCAGGTAGTAACCGCTGCTGTCAGCGAAACACCTTGTCTGATTTTTGATGAGGTCGATGTCGGTATCGGTGGCGGTACCGCTGAACGTGTTGGCCGCCTGCTACGGACTTTGGGCAAAGACAGCCAGGTGCTCTGCGTTACCCACCAGCCGCAGGTCGCAGCCCAGGCACATCAGCATTATCAGGTAAGCAAAATCAGTGGTGACAGCGCCACCCACACCCAGCTGCGTGAACTGAGTGAGAAACAGCGCTCAGAGGAAATTGCGCGGATGCTGGGCGGCGTCGATATCACCAAACAAACCCTGGCCCATGCACAGGAAATGCTGGCTCTGGTCCGATAAGCCGCAGCCGTCAGGCGGACATAAAAAAAGCAGCCAATGGCTGCTTTTTTTATGTCTGTCGCGCAGGATTACTTTTTCTTGCGTACGTACAGCACCAGACTGTGTTCAACCAGCTCAAAGCCATGTTCTTCGGCAATTTCATGCTGCAGGCGTTCAATCTGGGCGTTGGTAAATTCGATCACTGTGCCGTCATCAACGTTAACCATATGATCATGGTGCTCGCCACGCGCCAGTTCAAACACAGAATGACCACCATCAAAGTTATGGCGGGTCACCAGACCAGCACTTTCAAACTGAGTCAGTACCCGATACACAGTCGCCAGACCAACATCCTCACCGGCTTCAATCAGAGATTTATAAACATCTTCCGCACTCATATGTGCATCGATATTGGTTTCCAGAATGCTCAGGATTTTCACCCGCGGCAAAGTGACTTTAAGGCCTGCTTTAC
Organism: Thalassolituus hydrocarboniclasticus; assembly: GCF_025345565.1. Classification (NCBI taxonomy): domain Bacteria; kingdom Pseudomonadati; phylum Pseudomonadota; class Gammaproteobacteria; order Oceanospirillales; family Oceanospirillaceae; genus Thalassolituus; species Thalassolituus hydrocarboniclasticus. Next base: position 3,077,602 of record NZ_CP054475.1, read on the forward strand.
GCAACTCCACGTTCTGATCGGACATTGCTTTCCTCGAATATTTCACAGCAACTTGAATTATCGGGTATTATCGCGGGTCTAAGTCACAACGCAACACCATGCAACTACAACGCACTCAGAGACAACACCAATTATTATGCGAATCCCAATTCTGACCCTTTTACTCGGTTTTGCAACCCTTTCCGGCTGTGTCTTCCCTGGCGTCTACAAACTGAACGTGCAGCAGGGCAATATTGTAACTGCCGATATGCTGGAACAGCTGAAGCCCGGTATGAACGCACGCCAGGTAGCATATGTCATGGGCAACCCGGTGGTTCGCAATCCTTTTGAACAACAACGCTGGGATTATCTGTACACCCTTGAACAGCGTGACAAGGTCATCAAAAACTACACCATCAGTGTCTACTTTGATGCTCAGGGCAACTACACCCACTACACAGGTACATTGCCGGAGCAGGCTTTCAAAGAAGAAGACCAGCTGAAAACCCTGCCAACCGAGGAAAAATCGGTTAACACTGTGCCAACCGACATCTGAGATGCAATCTGTTGAGCATAAAAAAGCCAGGCAATGCCTGGCTTTTTTATGTTTGCATTAATATCCGCAGACGTCTTACTTCTGCGCTTTTGCCGCCCGGTTAGCGCGGGCCTGCTTGGGGTCAATCAGCAGCGGGCGATAAATTTCTATACGATCACCATCCCGCACGACATCCGTTTCCGGTGCACGCGATGCTTTGCCAAAAATACCGAATTTTGCCTCTGCTAATACCAACTCCGGAAACTCGGCTTCGATACCTGACTGCCGAACAGCCTCCAGCATGCTGGTACCTTCTTCAACCTCAACACTGAGAATTTTCTGTTTATGTGGCAATGCATACGCCACTTCAACACGGATCATGTCAGCCATAAATTTCTTTTGCTCGTTTAACAAAGGCATCCACCATCATATTGGCGACCTGTTTAAAAACCGCCCCCAAAGCAACACCGGCCAGTTTATTGCCGACATCAAAATCCATATCCAAAGATACCTTGCAGGCCTCATCGGACAGCGGATGAAAACGCCAGACACCATGAAAGTGCGTAAACGGGCCATCCACCAGCCGCATTTCCATACGTTCCGGACGCTGCAGTGTATTGCGGGTACTGAAGCTCTGATTAACACCGGCTTTGGCAATGGTCAGCCGGGCTTCGATAAAATCGTCACCCTCAGCCAATACTTCTGTCGCCTGGCAGCCCTGCAGAAACTCAGGGTAACGGCGCACATCGTTTACCAGATCAAACATCTGCTCTGCGGTATGCATCACCAACGCACTGCGCGTAATACTGGTCATTTACACTCGCTCTCCGCCGTCTCAGGAAAGACCTTCAACAAAGATGATAAAAATCGCAGCCGGTGAAACATAGCGCACCATAAACCGCCAGATATTAAACAGCAGCGGACTTTTAACCCGCGCTTCGGCAGCCACCGACTCACGCGACATAAACCAGCCGACGAAGATGGCGATAAAGACGCCACCCAGCGGCATCATGACGTTGGCCGTGATAAAGTCGAGCAGATCAAAGAAGGTCTTACCTTTCACGCTGCGCTCAGTTCCTTCCGCCAGTGGCTCTTCACTCAGTGCGGTGGTGTTGGCATACAGATGGAAGACAGACTCACTGCTCTGTGTTTCTTCACCGGTAGTCGCGTCAGTCACAGTCGTGGCGATGGTTTCGGTTACAAAGAATTGCTCATCACCCCAGTCATTGAATGACAGCACCGAACCAATCCCCAGCAACCAGGCCAGGAAACAGACACCAAAGGTTGCCTTCGCCCGGCTGAAGCCATTTTCCACCGCCCAGGCCACCGCCGGCTCGGCAATCGAGATGGCCGAACTCCAGGCCGCAATCACCACTAGAACAAAGAAAGCCGTACCAATTAAGGTTCCACCCGGCAGAGCACCGAAAGCGATAGGCAGTGTCTGGAATATCAGACCTGGGCCAGATGCCGGCTCCAGTCCATGCGAAAACACGATAGGGAAAATAATCAGGCCGGCAACCAGTGCCACCAGAGTGTCCAGAAAGGCAACCGCCAGAATGGTCTTACCCAGTGACGCCTGAGACGGCATATAAGCGCCGTATGCCATAATCGCGCCCATACCCAAGCTCAGGGTAAAGAACGCGTGACCCAAAGCAACAACCACGCTATGGGTGGTCAGTTTGCTGAAATCAAAGATAAAGAGGAAATCCCAGCCCTGAACAAAACCCGGCGTCGTGATGCTGTAGCCCAGCAACAGAATCAGCATCAGGAACAGCATCGGCATGAGCAGGCGGACACTGTCTTCCAGTCCGTGCTTAACGCCACGGGCAATAACAAAGCCGGTCATCAGCATAAATAAGGTGTGCAGCCCAAGCAGCATCCATGGGTCACCCAGCAACGCGCCAAAGGAGGCCTGAGCCAATTCCCCCGTTGCTCCGGCAAATTCACCTGATGCCATTTTGCCGACATAGGCCAGCGTCCAGCCGGCAATCACGCTGTAAAACGACAGAATAAAGAAGCCAGATACCGCCCCCATCCAGCCGATACCGGAAAACAGCCGCGGAGCATTATTCTCGCGCGCCATCGCCTGCATGGTATGAATCGGACTCATCCGGCCTTTGCGGCCCAGCAGTACCTCAGCCATCATCACCGGCACACCAGCGACCAGAATGCACACCAGGTACATCAGAACAAAAGCGCCACCGCCGTTTTCACCTGTAATATATGGAAACTTCCAGATATTCCCCAACCCGACAGCCGATCCGGTGGCGGCCAGAATAAATGTCCAGCGGCTACCCCAGATACCGTGCACTCCGCGTTTGTCTGCGCTCATCGTTCTTTTTACCCAATCTTCAGTTCGGCGTATTGTCCGGGATTTGCCCCCTCGCCTCAACCCAAAGCAGCGCGACAGCTACTGCCTTTTCTACACTTCGTCAGTTATACTCGCCGCCATGAGCACCAAGAAAAAACCCAAAACAAATGGCGGCACGATCGCCCTCAACAAAAAAGCCCGTCACGATTACTTCCTGGAAGACAAACTGGAAGTCGGACTGGTGCTGACCGGTTGGGAAGTAAAAGCCCTGCGCGAAGGCAAATGTCAGCTGGTCGATTCCTATATCGTCATGCATAAAGGCGAAGCCTGGCTGAGTGGCGCACTGATCACACCGCTGAAACAGGCGTCGACCCACATCGTTACCGAACCGCGGCGTGAGCGTAAACTGCTGATGCACCGCCGTGAAATCGACCGTCTGAATCAGAAAATTCAGGCCAAGGGTTACACCTGCGTCTGCACCGCGATTTACTGGAAAGGCCCCAACGTCAAAGCAGAAATCGCTCTGGCCAAAGGTAAGCAAAGCCACGATAAACGCGATGCTTCCAAAGATCGTGACTGGGCCAAGCAGAAAGAACGGATCATGAAGCACACCACCCGCTGACAGATGTCAGACAACTGTGGTAAGCTGACTCATCTTGTTTGCAGGCAGGCAGGGGTTGAAAAACACCAGACTGCCCTCATATAAGACACTAAGACCTGAGCAAGTAGCAGGCGACGAATTCGGGGATGATTAGGATTCGACGTTGATTACAAAGCTATGGGTGCATGCCGAGAGTGTATAGCGATCTCGTAAATAAACGTTATACATAGTTATAGTCGCAAACGACGAAACTTACGCACTAGCGGCTTAAGCCCGCTTACCTCCGAACTCGGGTTCCTGTAGCCGGGGGACGAGGGCGACGTCTTACAGGATCGCCCGGATGCTTCGCTCGGAGCTGAAAGGTTAAACTTAATCGAGCTCGTTCTGAACGGCCTGCCCCTCGGCCCGTGACGAACTAAATCAATAGAGACGGCTAAGCATGTAGATCCTCTAGTGGAGGATTGGCGGACGCGGGTTCAAATCCCGCCATCTCCACCATACAAACAGAAAAGCCCTGACCAGAAATGGCCAGGGCTTTTTTGTTTCTTCCGCACCACAGAGATCGCTGCCATAGGTAACGATAACAGCACCATGCACTCCTGAGACTTTTGTCTACAATAAAAGCATCTTCTAATACTGAATGGATGCTTTTTGCTATGACAGTACAACGCAAGCTGGTAATTGCAGCAGCCCTGCCGGCTATCCTCACTATTATTCTGGTAATGGGCAAAGCCATTGCCGATATGCAGACACAGCGTGATTATCTTATTGAACAAACCGCCCTCTACCTTACAAAGCAGAGCAGTGTGCCTGAAAGACAGGAGCTGCAACGCTTTATGGCCGAACAATGGCAGGAGATTTTCAGCCAACAGGCCAGCATTGCCATTCCCGTTCTCACCGCTATGTCCATTGTGCTGATTATTTTTGCTCTGCTTACCGTGCGCCGAATCACCAATGGTTTTACCCATCTGACCGCCTCCGTTGAAACCCTGTCCAGACCGGAAACACCACTTTCTTACCGTGTTCCGCTACAGGATATGAATGAATTGCGCCCTCTGGCCGTACGCCTGAACGATTTCATGCAGCGTGTTGATAATATGGTGGCGGGCATGGCCGAAGCTTCGCAGGCACTGAATCAAAGCTCTGCGGTACTCAATTCAAACTCCAGCGAAAATACCCATCATGCGCAGAATATGTCACGTATTATGGACAGCGTGTCCGGCGCCATGAGTGAACTTATTTCTGCGTCTGCCGAGATTACCCGCAACGTTCATCAGGCCCACACTCAGGTATCTGAAGTCAACAGTACCGGCCGCGCACTCAGCAGCGATATTAAAGCGCTGAATAATCAGTTCGGAGAGCTGGGTAATATTATTAACAGCAGCTCTTCCGATGTCGCCGAGCTGAGCAATCAGGTCGACGGTATTTACGGCATCCTGCAGACCATCCGTGGCATTGCAGAACAAACCAATCTGCTGGCCCTTAACGCCGCCATCGAAGCGGCACGGGCCGGAGAGCAAGGCCGCGGTTTTGCTGTAGTTGCTGATGAAGTACGCAACCTGGCCAGTAAAACCCAGAGCAGTACCGGAGAAATTCAGGGGCTGATTGAAAACCTCAAACAAAGTGCCAGTCGTTCAATTGAGGCCATGACCAACAGCACCGAGGCCAGCGCATCCATGGCGGTATCCTTTGCCAAAGCCAACGAGCAGATTCTGGGGTTATTCGGCAGCCTCAACACCGTTAACGACCTTAACTCTGAAATTGCTGCCGCCAGTGAAGAGCAAAGCACCGTTATCAGCGGTATTAACCAAAACCTGCAGGAAGCCAAAGAAATTGCGGTCTACACCCGTGAGGCTGCCCAATCTACCGGCAGTAAATCGTCGGAACTGGCCGGTATTGCCAACAAATTAAAAACCATGATTCAGGGCTTTCGCCTGAGCTGAATATCAGGCCGCTGCAATACGCAGGTGAGGCGCATTGCAGTGGCGCTAATACTTCTCAGCTATCAGGCTATACAGCGTTACCATCCCTCAGCCCCCCCCAGGATCACCCACAAGATCACCGGCCTTAACAACCTTTCCGCTGAACCTGAACACCCTCTCTTTCTTCATCTTCTGCCTGTACCATAAAAAACCTGACCAGAGTTGCATCAGATCCGGACTATTTCGCTCAGGGACAGAATTATTTTTATGTAATACCATCATGCATCATTATCAGAACGACAGCATGAACGATAAAACATCAGGAAAGGTATTATGCGGGTTAATGATCATTCACCGCTGGCAGAATTACTGCAGCAGCATCACTTAAATCATAACTGTCCGGATTCAGCGCAGGCGGTGTGGCAAACCTATGGTACAACAGCAGCGGTATTGATTACCGATATGAGCCGTTTTTCGGCCATAACCAAGGAAAAGGGTATTGTCTATTATCTGGCATTAATTCAGCGTATGCAGGACATCGTTGAAGCCGTTACCCAAAAATTTAACGGCACCCTGATCAAATACGTGGCCGACGATGCTTTTGTATTATTTGCCGACAGTGCTTCTGCCCTGAATGCATTACGCGAAATACGCGGGCTATTACATCAGGATAACCAGCAATTTCCCCATCATCACAATATCGAAATTGCCGCAGGTATCGCCTTTGGTGAATTACTTAATTTTCACGACCGTGAAATCTTCGGCGACCCGGTCAATGAAGCCAGCAAGCTGGGTGAAGACACCGCAGCCGCCTGGGAAATCCTGCTGACGGAATCTGCCTATCTGAACCTGCCGGCCGAGATGCGCGAATATGACAAAGTCTGTGATCATACCTTCGGTGATCTGAGTATCCGCACCTATTATCTGAAGTGAAGTTCCGGAACAGGATAAAAGCAGCTCTGGCGGCTTTGCATCTTTAGGTTTAAAGCTGCCTGTTCAGCACTACCGGTGAACAGGCCCGCCAATGCTGTAACAGGCAAAGGCAACTTCTCAAATCCGGCAAAGCTATTTATGCTTGCCGCAACGATTTACAGGGAAAGGAAAACAACCATGCAGAAGCAGTCTTTATGCTGTATCCACCCGGTTGTACTGGTGTTACTGCTTCTGCCTATGGCGATGCTTCAGGCAAATGAAGACAACAGTGGTTATGCGGGTTTGCAAAGTCATGAACCTATTTACATCGGCTACACCTGGGATGAAGACGATGTCGGTTTTATGGACTTCAAACTCTCGCTGAAATACCCCATCTGGCACGATGCCAAACCCAAAGCCGCTGCTTTTGGTTTTCTGCCACACCCCTACTTTGATTTCAGTGGTCGTTTTGGTCAGTACATCGGCACGCGGGAATCATCACCGGTGATTTCCAAACGCTTTAATCCAGAGCTGATCGGCCGCTACTGGCTGTTACCGGAAGCCGGAAGCAATCTGCCCGCCAGCAGTTTTGATCTGATGTACGGTCACGAATCCAACGGTCAGAACGTCGGTGATTACAACAGCTATCTGGCAATGAAGCTCGAACTGGCGCTACAGGGGGAAGATTTAAAATACGCGGATGATTACATCAGCCGTGGCTGGGATTATGTCGGCGCCCTGTGGAGCCAGAACTGGTCAGCAGACAGTGGCCATCGGGTGACGACATTTCTGAAGCTGCACTATTTTCTGGATGATGGTTTACTGCAGGGACCAGCAGAAGAATACAACAGCTGGGAAAATGACCGTGATGGAAAAAACCGGCGAAAAGTCGATGGCATCAGTCTGTCGTATAAGCGCAATATAAGTTTGGGCAATGCTCTGCTCAGAGGCGAAAAAATATTTCTGCAGTATGTTACCGGAACAGAAAACACTTTCCGCTTTAACACTGTACGTGCCGAGTTTTCATTTATCATGGGCAACATGCCGCTGATGTTCTGGATCAGTCACGGCTATAACAGTGATCTGGCCGATTATTACCGCGAGTTAAGCTCCGGCGGTATCGCTATTGAATTTCTCAGTATGTAGCTGCTATAAAAAACTGGCATAAAAAACAGATATAAAAAAAGCTGCCGAAGCAGCTTTTTTTATGCACGCAAAAAAACAATCAGCTTTTTGCACGGCCTTTGAATTCACCGGTACGGGTGTCGATTTCGATGGCATCACCGATTTCAACGAACGCAGCAACCTGCAGTTCATAACCGTTTTCCAGAGTGGCCATTTTCATCACTTTACCAGAGGTATCACCACGAACCGCAGGCTCGGTGTAAGACACGGTACGGACGATGGTGGTAGGCAGTTCGATGCTGATGGCTTTGCCTTCGTAGAAAACCGCTTCACACACGTCGGTCATACCGTCGGTCATAAAGTTCAGGGTGTCACCCAGGTTTTCTTTTTCTACTTCGATCTGGTTGTACTCTTCATCCATAAACACGTACAGCGGGTCTGCGAAGTAAGAGTAGGTTACCTGGCTGCGTTCCAGAATGATGGGTTCCAGCTTGTCATCAGCCTTGAAAACCGGCTCCTGCGACGCACCGGTCAGCAGGTTCTTCAGTTTCATTTTTACAACAGCGGCGTTACGGCCGGATTTGTTGAATTCAGCTTTCAGGACAACCCATGCCTGACCATTCAGGCTCAGTACCTGACCGGCACGAAATTCGTTAGCAGTTTTCATAGAGAATTACCGGATATCAGTCGTTAAAAATGCGCTGCACTATACCCGATCCGTGGCGTAATGCACGAGATTTGATGCAAGGTCGCCGAGTGCCTGTAGCTGCTGTTGCCAGGCCCCGGCATGGGTCTGCCATGCTGGCAGCTGTTGCAGCAGTCCGTGCCAGTGTTCATGCGCCTCAGCGCCTGCTGCCAACGCACTCTCCGGGGCCTGATTCCAGTGCCGGAATGCCCCCGCCAGATGCTCCGCCAGCACGCGGTCTGACAGGTTATTCCGGTCACAATACAGGCCAAGAAAGGCTTCCAGTTTCTCCAGATGCGCGTCCTCTTCCTGGCGGTAGATATGCCACAACATAGGCTTGCCCAGCATCTGCGCACGGACAAAGGATTCCTCTCCGCGCACAAGATTCAGATCACACATGGCCAGCAGCTGGTCGTATTGTGGCTGTGACATAAATGGCAGCACCGAAATACTCAGCCTGCCGCGCTGATAGGTGTGCCCGGCCTGCGTCGTTTCGCCCAGCCAGTCATCCAGCCCTGCCGATACCCTTCCTGCCGGAACCAGCAGGTGCACCGTCTGCCGCCAGGTCTGCAGCGCATCCAGCAAACCGGCCAGGGCCGGATTTTCGTAGGCAAACAGGCTGATCTGCAGCGCACAATCTGCCAGAGCCGGAGCCAGACCAAAGCTGCTCAGAAAGGTCCGGCGTGCCGCTGGTTCGGCCATCTGCTGCGGCAGCTGTGCCAGTTCCGGTTCACACAACAGACCGCCGGTACCGCTGACAAAGCCCGGAAAGAAGAAGGTTTTGCTCAGCCCGTGTACCGGCGACTGACTGAGGTGAAAACCGGGCACCCAGTCTTCGGCGCTCAGGTATTCCAGATTAATCCAGCAAGCTGCGTGTTCACGCTGCTGCATGGCAGCGATATAACTTTGCGGTAACTCACAGGCGAAAGCTTCAACCACCACATCACCGGTCTGCAGCGGGCTGAGCTGTGGAAAATCTTCAGCCCAGTGCCGGATCACAATCCCCTGCTGTTGCTGCTCTGCCAGAGAGCAATCCAGCGCCGGGCATAACGCGCGGAAACTGCTCAGATCATCCACCCAGAGCGTTACCTGCTGACCATGTTGCTGGAGCAGTTGCCGCGCCAGACGCCAGCACACGCCAATATCGCCAAAGTTATCAATCACCCGGCAGAACAGGTGCCAGTGGCGTTGTGAAGTCAGGTCGGGCATTGAACTCATGCAAGGGTATCCGGCAGGAAAAAGGCCAGCATCATAAAAGGCCGCACAGGGTGAGGAAAGTCAGTAAGTACAGACGGTGGCGATTAACGGATTAAAGTCATGCTCAGTTATGAGTCCGGACACATATTTCTGCTAATCTTTTGATACATTGGCTAACAAATAACCAATATATGAATACTGTTTTGCATCTGTACCTGCTCATACTGAGCTGCCTGACACTGACCGCTGCCGCAGAACCGCTGGCAGGCAATCAGGCGTTCGCGCCGGTATCGGCAAATGCAGTACCGGACACCCTGCTGATTGGCGTAGAAACCACCGACTACGCACCCTATTACCATATGCAGGATGAGCGCTACAGCGGCATGGCGCGTGATCTGCTGGATGCTTTTCTGGCCGATGCACACCTGCTGGGCGATTATCACCCGTTACCGGTACCACGCCTGTTTCTGCAGTTCACTCATAACCAGCTCGACTTCAAATTCCCTGATAACCCGCAGTGGTCAGAAAACCTGAAAGCCGGCCTGACCATTCACTATAGCCAGCCGGTATTCCAGATCAGTGAAGCCGTGATGATACTCAACGATCATCAGGGAGCGGTGCGCAATGTCGGCACCATCATGGGATTTACCACACCGGGCATCAGCTCTGCCCTGAGTCGCGGCGAAATCACTCTGACCCAAGTCACGGGTATGGAGCAGCTGCTGAAAATGCTCGAATCCGGTCGCATTGACGGTATCTACTTCAATGTCCGGGTAGCACAGGAAGCCGCGGCAAAACACAACCAGCCACTGCAACTGGCCATACTGAAAGACATTGCCCCCTACCGTTATGCATACCACCTTTCAAGTATCCGCCACCCCCGCCTGATTGAACGCTTCGACCGTTTTATGCGCGAAAATCCGGAAGTCATCAGGGCTATCCACCAGAGTTACGATTTGCCCTGATGACTGTCGGTTCATAGGGCCTGTCGACACTAAGTAAATCCGGCCTGCTGATAGCCAGTTTTTCTCAGAACAAGGAGAGAGGAGTGATATTGTCAGGAACATCCATGTTCCTGACCCTGCGGGCTTCGCGCCCATCTGCTCCTGCAGATGGGTAGCGGGCTAAATGAATGACGAACGACGAAGTTGATGGGGAAAACTGGCCTTAGCCCGAAGGGTTATGGCTAAAAATCCCTCATCCTGCATTGCTGTTCGCTCGCTTAACCCGTTACCAATCTGTCTGGAACAGATTGGCGTGCCAACCCCGAAGGGGGGAAGCACAGGGATGTGCTGAACATCCCACACTCTCAGCGCCTTGCCTGAGAAATTTTTAGCCGATAACAGGTCTGTTTAATTAGTGTCGACAGGCCCTAGCAATGGGTCCAGTTCATCATTCAGTTCAAAACCTTCTTCTTTTAACCACGCCAAAGCGGCATCAACACTGCTGAACGCCCGGCGCTGAAAGCCCTGATCCGATTCAGCGACCATATCCTCAAGCTGCAGTTTTTTCAGTAACGATGGTTGGTACACATGGGCTGCGCGCCGCAGACCATGCCCGATGCACCAATCCACCAGCGCCTCAATCACCGGCCCCATTTCCGGTACGCCTAACTGCCACTCATCGAGCAAAACCATATGCCCCCAGGGCGCTGAAGCCAGCGCGGCGGCATGTTCGCGGAAGTGCCGGTCAAAGGATCTTGCGGCCTCTTCATTCCAGCTGCCTGATATACGGGCAACCAGAATATTGCCGTTGGTGCAGAGCACAAAATCACCGTGTTGAATACGTGTATTGAGCATATAAACCCCCGATATGCTGCCATCCGGTAAGCATAGTTGAGCCACCATCAAGCAGCTGCACAGCCTGTAAAAAATAACTGACTCTCAGCATTCTCTCAGTACTGGCAATAGCCGCAAAAAACTATACACTAGTTATACAAGAAAAGAGACTTGTACAACTAATGAAATATCTGGGCCTTATTCTGGCCGACCAGTTAACCCCGTCACTGGCCAGCCTGCGTACACTGAATCCGCAGCGGGACGTGCTGTTAATGGCCGAGGTCGCTGAAGAAGCCACCTACGTTGCCCACCATGTGCAGAAAATTGCCCTGCTGTTTTCTGCCATGCGTCACTTTGCTGAAGAATTAAGGCGTGCCGGCTGGACCGTGATCTACCGTCCGCTGGATGCACCGGATAATGACTACAGCCTGCTCGATGTCGTTCGCCGAACCCTGCAGGAACAGCAATGCAGTGGCCTGATGCTGACCCGCTGCGGTGAATACCGCCTGCAAACAGCGATGGATAATCAGTGGTCAGCAACCCTTGGCGTCCCGGTAAGCGTATTTGAAGACGACCGTTTTATCTGCCCGCCCGCCGACTTCGCGCGCTGGGCTGCCGGCCGCAAACAGCTGCGTATGGAATACTTTTACCGCGATATGCGGCGCAAAACCGGCCTGCTGATGGACGGAGACAAACCCGTCGGCGGGCAATGGAATTTCGATGCCGATAACCGCGCGGCCTACAAGGGCGAAATACCGGTACCGGCGCCGCTCAGTTTTACTCGCGATGCCATTGATGAAGAGGTGCTGACGCTGGTAAGCACCCGCTTCGCCGGGCCAGACAAGCGCCACCCCGGCCAGCTTCAACCCTTCCGCTGGGCGACCACACGTGAGCAGGCACTTACTGCGCTGCAGCATTTTATTCAGTACCGGCTGGCGCACTTCGGCCGTTATCAGGACGCCATGGTCAGCCACAACAGTCTGGGCGAACGCGCCGATTTTATGTTTCACAGCCTGCTGTCGCCTTACCTCAACTGCGGCCTGCTGACCCCGCTGGAAGTGTGCAAAGCCGCCGAAGCCGCTTATTACCATGGTCAGGCGCCGCTGGCGGCGGTGGAAGGCTTTATCCGCCAGATCATCGGCTGGCGCGAATACGTGCGCGGTATTTACTGGGCCTTTATGCCGGAGTACGCCGGGCGTAACAGCCAGCACAACGAGCGTGCGCTGCCCTGGTTTTACTGGAGCGGAAAAACGCAGATGCACTGCATGAGAGAGTGCTTCCGCACCACCTTCGCTAATGCCTACGCGCACCATATTCAGCGCTTAATGGTGACGGGCAATTTCGCCCTGCTCGCCGGAATCCGCCCGCAGGAGATTTGCGACTGGTATCTGGCCGTCTACGCCGACGCCTACGACTGGGTGGAGCTACCGAATACGCTGGGCATGATGATGCACGCCGACGGCGGCCTTTTGGGCAGCAAACCCTACTGCGCCTCCGGCAGTTACATTGCCCGTCAGTCCGACTACTGCGGCCATTGCCGCTACAACGTGAAAACCAGCGAGCAGCCCGACAGCTGCCCGTTCAACAGCCTGTACTGGCACTTTTTAATCCGCCACCGCGACAGCTTCGCACGTAATCCGCGCATGGCCATGATGTACCGCAGCTACGACCGTATGGCGCCAGCCAAACAGCAGGCAATTCTGGCTCGCGCAGAGCACTGTCTGATTCATCTGGAGACGCTGTAACCATGGGCCTGCTGAGTGGTTTCCGTAACCCCCATAACCTGCCGGTAAAAACCTGTGCGCACTGTGGCCGGCCGTTCTGCTGGCGGCGCAAATGGGCGCGCAGCTGGGACGAAGTGAAGTACTGCAGCAAAGGCTGCAAACACAGGGCACAAAAAACACCGGCCAATATATGCGCCGCCGCTTCCGTGGAGGATGAATTCTGATGACGTCCCGCCCCATCAATCTGGTGTGGCTGCGCAACGATCTGCGCCTGCACGACCACCCCATTTTTCAGTACCTGGTTGCTCAGGGTGAATGCCCGGGTATGGCGGTGGTATTTATCCTGCCGCAACACTGGCAGCAGCCGACGACAGAATATCCGGGCCTGACCCGGCTGGGACTGGCCAAAGCACGCTTCCTGCGCGCCTGCCTGATTGACGTGCAGCGCAGTCTGTATCAGCAGAATATCCGCCTCAGCCTGCTCGGCGGCGATCCGGTCAGTCTGCTGCGTGACTGGTATGCCCAACAGCCGTTTCACCTGCACACCAGCGCCGCTCAGGCGCCGGAAGAAGAACACTGGCTGAATGCCATTGCCGATTTTGCACCGGTCAGCACCTACGACACCCAGACCCTGTTCAGCCCGCAACAGCTGGCGGAATTGCTCAGCACAGAAAACTGGCCCGACAGCTACAGCGCCTTCGGCCGCTGGCTCGATAAGCATGGCTTACCCGTCGCAGCGCCGCTGCCACCCACCATACTCAGTGCCGATCCCCTCGAAGCGCCGCTCAAAGCCGCCGTACAGTGGCCGGATCATCAGCTGCATCAGGTGCCGTTCTGGGCCGGGCGCGTTCCGGCAACGACCTTTCATGGCGGCGAAGACGCCGGATTACGCCATCTGGCAGCCTATCTGGGGCGGGAAAATGCCATTCGTCACTACCGTGATACACGTAATCAGCTCTGCACGGCGCCGCTCAGTCAGGCTGACAATCCTTACGCCGGCAGCCGCTTTGCCAGCCAGCTCAGCCCCTGGCTGGCCTGGGGCGCATTATCAGTACGTAAGGTATGGGCCGATATTGTGCACTGGGAGAGTCTGCATGGCGCAAGCGAACACAGTAGCTGGCTGAAAAAAGAACTGCTGTGGCGCGAGTATTTTCACTGGACGCTGCGCCTCAAAGGATCTGCGCTGTTCCGTAACCCCGCACCTCAGCCGTTCGCTGACACACGCTGGCAGGCCTGGTGTGAAGCGCGCACCGGCTATCCGGTAATTGATGCAGGCCTGCGTGAGCTGATCCACACCGGCTTCAGCTCCAACCGTATGCGTCAGTGGCTGGCGAGCTTTTTTATCCATGAACTGAAGCTCGACTGGCGCCTTGGCGCACGCTTCTTTGAGCAACACCTGATCGATGCTGATGTCGCCAGCAACTGGGGCAACTGGGCCTATATCGCCGGTTGCGGTCAGGACCCGCGCGGCGGGCGCTGTTTTAACCTCAACAAACAGCTGGAACGGTACGACCCGCACCTCACGCATCTGCAGCAATGGCTGCCGGAACTGGGCAGCGTCACCCTGAGTCAGGTGCAGCAACATCAGAGCAGTGGCCCGACGCTGCCTTTGTGGCCGGCACCGCTCCCCTTGCCAGCAGCAACCTGAGGCGCCGTTGATGCTGCATCTGGTTTGGTTAAAACGTGATCTTCGCCTGTACGACCATGCCGCGCTGACGGCTGCTATCAGCGCCGTACACCAGCAGGGTGGCCGCCTTGCTTTGCTGTACGTCATCGAACCCGGCGTCTGGAGCCAGCCCGACAGCAGCCTGCGCCAGTGGCAGTTTGTGCGCGAGTCGCTGCTCGATCTGCAACAGCAGTTAGCGCAGAACTCGGCACTATGGTCAGTCGCCGGTAATATGCCCGATGTTCTTTCCGCACTGCTGCAGCAACTGGAGCCTCAGGGGCAATCCTTTACGCTCTACAGCCATGAAGAAACCGGTAACCTGTTCAGCTACCGCCGCGATCAGGCCGTCAGGCAGTGGTGCCGGAAACACCAAATAACCTGGCATGAGTACGCCCAGAATGGCGTACGCCGTGCCAGCCGCAGCCGTCCCCACAGTCGCGATGACTGGGCTGCCCACTGGGCCGCGTTTATGGAACAGGCGCAACACGCAATGCCGTTGCTCAGCGAGTGTCCGTGGCTGCCCTGCCCGCTGCCGGATGCATTGCCGGTAACAGCACTGCCCACCAACCTCGGTTACGATCAGACACCCTGCCCCGGTCGCCAACCCGGTGGGCGCAGTGCTGCACTGGCCCTACTCAGCAGTTTTCTGCACAGCCGCGGGCGTTTTTACCGTGGCTCATTAGGCTCACCGCTGACGGCCGAACACCATGCTTCACGCTTAAGTCCTTATCTGGCCTGGGGCTGCCTGAGTGTGCGTGAAGTGCTGCAGGCGGTGCGCGCCGCCCAACAACAGGCACCGGATACACGCTGGCGCAACAGTCTGGCGGCATTCGAATCACGCTTATGGTGGCACTGCCATTTTATTCAGAAGCTGGAAGACGAACCGCTGCAGGAACAACAACCGCTGCATCCGGCCTGGGCCGGAGTACGGCAGTTTAACGCGGCGTGGTACGCCGCCTGGGCTAACGGCCAGACGGGCTGGCCACTGGCCGATGCCTGCATGAAGTACTTACAGCACTATGGCTGGCTCAACTTCCGCATGCGCGCGATGCTTATGTCACTGGCCAGCTACCCGCTGTGGCTGCCCTGGCAACAACCGGCGCTGCATCTGGCGCGCTGGTTTACCGACTATGAACCCGGCATTCATTACCCGCAGGTGCAGATGCAGTCAGGCACCACCGGCATTAACCCGCCACGTATGTACAACCCCACCCTGCAGGCACAGAAACAAGACCCGCAGGGCGTCTTTATCCGCCGCTGGCTGCCGCAACTGGCACAGGTGCCGGACAGCTGGATTCATCAGCCCTGGGGCATGAGTCAGCGCTTACAGGCACAGTGTGGGGTGACGATTGGCCGCGATTACCCGGCGCCGCTGGTCGATTTTGAGCAGGCCACCCGGCTGGCACGCGAGCATATCCGCCAGTTACGCCAGCAACCGCAATATTTCAGCAATGCCGCCGACATTGGTCATCAACATGGCTCGCGCAAACGCCGTGCCGCTGCCAGTAGCCGCAGAAGAACCATCAACCCCGACCAGCTCAGGCTGTTCTGATTAAAGCACCCATTAATAGTTAAAAACTTAAGAACTTATCGGCTTAATAAAATAGCTTCTATGAACAACCACTCTACAATGGATATATTCAAACAGCAGATCCCGGCTCAGTGAGGTTTTCATGGACATAGGCCAAAGCTCCAACAACCAATGGCTGGCGATCTTCCGCCAGCATGTGATTGAGCACCCGTATATCGCCGCAGCACTGGCGGCGGCACTGGCACTGGTCAGCGTGTTGCTGGTGCAGAGTCTGATCCATGTACTGACCACCGACAGCAGCCTGTTCAGCCGTTATGCCTTGCTGGGTGGCAGTGCCGGTTTTATCGCCACCGCGCTGGGCGCTTTACCCGCCCTAATGCTGAAAAGAATCCCACAGGCTGCGGAAGATGCCATGCTCGGCTTTGCCGCCGGAATGATGCTCGCCGCTTCGGCTTTTTCGCTGCTGTTACCCGGCATTGAAGCCGGTACGGAGTTATTGCAAAGCGCCACTCAGGGCGGACTCATTGTGGTGTTCGGCATGTTTATGGGCGTGGCGCTGATGCTCGGGCTGGATGAATTTACCCCGCATGAGCACGACAAAACCGGTCCCTGCGGCCCGGGCCATGAACGTTGCGGCAGAGCCTGGTTATTTGTGTTCGCCATTGCTCTGCACAATCTGCCGGAAGGCATGGCCGTAGGTGTCAGCTTTGCCCAGGGCGATTTAACCGTGGGTCTGCCACTGGCGACGGCCATCGCCCTGCAGGATATTCCCGAAGGTCTGGCGGTTGCGCTCACACTGCGCGCCGCCGGCTTCAGCCCACTGTTTGCGGTATTGGTTGCCGCGGGCAGCGGTTTGCTGGAACCGGTCGGAGCATTATTGGGCGTAAGCCTGGGCGGCGGGTTATTACTCGCTTATCCGATCGGACTTGGACTGGCCGCTGGTGCTATGTTGTTTGTGGTGTCCCATGAAGTGATTCCGGAAACACACCGCAACGGCCACCAGACCGTCGCCACACTGGGATTAATGACCGGTTTTGCCTTAATGATGATTTTGGATACCACGCTCGGTTAAGAGCGATGCAGGAAAGATAACCTTTATCAAAGCAACCGCAGGAGCAGCTTATGACGACTGTAAACATTGGCATCAGTGCCGAACACCGTGAAGCCATCAGCCAGGGACTCGGCCGCTTACTGGCCGATACCTATACGCTGTACTTAACCACCCATAATTTTCACTGGAACATTACCGGGCCGATGTTCAACAGCCTGCACGCGATGTTTATGACCCAGTACACCGAACTGTGGAACGCCGTCGATCCGATTGCCGAACGCATCCGTTCGCTTGGCCATGTGGCACCGGGTTCCTACGCACAGTTTGCCAAGCTGGCATCATTACCGGATGCACCACAAGTGCCGCCAAAAGCCACCGAGATGATCCGCATTCTGGCCGATGGTCATGAAGCCACCGCCCGCACAGCACGCAGTCTGTTTAAACTGGTGGAAGAAGCATCCGACGAACCAACCGCTGATTTATTAACCCAGCGGCTGGCCATTCACGAGCAGACCGCCTGGATGCTGCGCGCCCAGCTGGAAGAATAACCACTCAGGCCCATAAGGCTGGCTGTTTTATTGCAGCCAGCTTTCAATATCCTCACGGTGTGGAATCGAGCCGCTGTGTACCAGCTGCTCATCCACCACCACCGCCGGTGTACGCATAACGCCATAATTCATAATGGCTTCCGGGCTGGTTTCTTTAATCAATTCAATTTCTGTTTGTTTTTCTGCGGCAATAGCGCTGATCGATTGCGCTGTTTTTTCGCATTTACTGCATCCTGAGCCCAGCACTTTAATCACTTTCATTATTGCTCCTTAGCCACGACGATGACTTTTTACAGATAGGGAGTGAGCGCATTTAACACCCAGCCAATCAGGGTGAAAGCCACCAGCAGCATGATAAAAATCAGCGCCAGCAGACGGATTTTCATGACCTGTTTCAACAGAATAAATTCGGGAAAACTGGCGGCAACCGTGCTCATACAAAACGCCAGCGTAGTACCCACCGGCAGGCCTTTGGTAATCAGACTCTCCATCACCGGAATCACCCCGGTGGCGTTGGAATACAGCGGAATACCCGCCAGTACCGCAGCCGGAACCGACCACCACTCGCCCTGCCCTAGGGTGTCAGACACCCACTGATCGGGCACAAAACCGTGCAGCCCGGCGCCCAGACCGACGCCTAAGATGACCCACTTCCATACGCGGGAAAAAATATCGGTCATTTCTTCTTTGGCAAATTCATGACGTTCTTTCAGAGTCATACTGCCGGTGCTTGCGGTTCCGGTATGACCGGCCTGTTGCGCCTGATTGTAAGCACGGGCAGCAAAAGGCTGCAGCCAGCGTTCGGCTTTTAACAGATGCAATGCCAGACCACCGGCTACGCCGACGGCCATGCCAGTAACGATATACAGCAACGTGAATTTCCAGCCGAGCAGGCTCATCAGCAACAGTACGGCCACTTCATTAATCAGCGGTGACGTCAGCAGAAATGCCATGGTAATACCCACCGGAATACCGGCAGAAGTAAAGCCGAGAAAAACAGGAATACTGGAGCAGGAGCAAAACGGCGTAATAGCACCAAAGGCCGAGCCCAGTAATAAGCCCAGCCCGGTATGTTTGCGCGCCAGATAATCGCGCACCCGCTCAACATTCAGCGAGGCTCTGAGCAGGGCGATGATATAAATCATCAGCAGTAACAGGGCAAAGATTTTACTGACGTCTTCAACAAAGAAATGCAGCGCATCGCCCCACTTACTCTGGGCGGACAAGCCCGCTAAATCGAATACCAACCAGTCAGCCAGACGGGTGAAGATTTCCAACATATCAGTCTCCGCTTATCGTCAGCTAAGCTGTGCCCGACAGAGCACCACACCAGTAACGTTAAACGCAGTGTAGCGGAAAAGTGCTGCCGGCCTCTTGATCTGCGGCATCAGGATCAGGCAGCGGCGCGAAACAGACTGACAATGCAGAGCCAGCCTTAATCAGCCATGGCCTGCTGCTTTTTCCGCGTTTGCTCCATGGCCTCGCACAACTGGCGGGTACCCAGTAAAAAACGCGGCGTCGGCCGGTGCAATAAGTCCGGATGAATATGATAAAGACTTCTGGTTTTAACCGCTGTCAGATTCTGGTACTGCCCCCAGGCATCTAACCAGTCGGGGCGGCTTTCGCCCATGCCACTGGCCACAATCACATCCGGGTTCATTTCCAGCACCGACTCGATACTGACCTGCGGCGCTTTAATATCCAGATCGGCGTACACGTTACGGCCACCGCAGAGTTCAATGGCACGGGAAATAAAGGTATCGCCATTCTGGGTTAATAATGGCTGATGCCAGACCTGATAAAAAACCGTTAATGGTTTTTTATCAGAATATTCCGCCCGTAACTGCGCCACCTGACGGCGGAAATCGGCCGCTACCTTTTCGCCTTCTGCTTTATGGCCAGACGCCGTGGCAAAGTTTTCCAGATTACGGGCAATGGTTTCGTAGGTGTTCGGATCGCTGACAAAAATTTCATAACCCAGTTGTTTCAGGCGCGACAAATCACGGGTCGGATTGCCTTCCGGCCAGGCGATAATCAGATCAGGTTCAAGAGCCACAATGGCTTCGATATTCAGGGCCGAATAACCGCCAACCCGGGGAATATTTTTTGCGGCTTCCGGGTAATCGGAATACTGCACGGCACCAACAATGGCATCGCCGCCGCCCACCGCAAACAACAGCTCGGTGCTGTGCGGAATCAGGCTGACAATACGCTGTGCCGGTTGTGAAAAATGATGCACCGTACCGGCATCGTCGGTCAGACTGAATCCCTTGCTGTCTGTATCGGACTGGCTTTCCGGATTTTTTTCTGCCGCAGCAAACAGCACAGAGCTGCAGAAAGACAGCACGATCAATGCAGCTGGTATCCGTAATGCATTCAATATCATAAAAGGAATTCTCTCAGTTCATTCAGCGCTTGCTGTAGCTGTTGTTGTTTACAGGCATCGTCGCCCACCAATCCCAGGCGGATTAACTGCTGCTGTTTAAAGCAGCGGCTCCATATACAGCGTTCGGCTAAAAAAGTCTGTACCTGTTCGGCATCGGAAAATTTCAGGGTAAAAAATAAATCACTTTCCCCTGCCAGATAAAATCCGTTCAGCCACTGCGCCATTAATTGATGATTTTTTTTCAGACGCACACGCTGCTGTGCAATCCACTGATGATCACCCAGCGCCTGCTGTGCCAGCCACACACTGTGCCCGGCCACCGACCAGGGGCCGAGTCTGCTGGCCAGATTCTGCAGCACATCGGCCGCGGCAAACACCACACCAATACGCAGCCCCGCCAGACCAAAAAATTTTCCCAACGAGCGTAATACCAGCATATTATCCACCAGCGTCCCGGTTAACAGGCTGTCGTCTGGTGTGCAATCCATAAAGGCTTCATCGCACAACAACCAAGCCTGACGCTGTTTTAACTGTTCAGCCCAGCCGTGCAATTCAGCAGCACTGAAGCGTTCACCACCGGGGTTCCCCGGATTAACCAGCACCAGCATATCGGGTAATTCGCGCTCATTATCAGTAACCGCATTGAATACCTGACGAATATCGGCTGCAGTTTTTTCATAAACAGAATGCCCGGCTTTTTTCCAGCATGATGCATGTTCGCCATAGGTACCGGCCAGAATCCACACCTTGCCACGACTGAAACAGCCGGGTAATTCCGCAATGGCGCGCTGGCTGCCGGGAACCAGCATGCCGTCATGGCCATAATAGGCGCGGACTGCACGGTTTAAGTCAGGCTGAATGCCGGGCAAATCATGAATAAAAGACACTGGGCAGGATAGCTCCTTCCCCTGTTCAGACCACCAGCAGTAAGGGCTGACCGCACTGGATAAATCCAGCCACTGCTGTGGCTCACCGCCAAATTGTTTGATCGCGCGCTGCAGATCGGCACCATGAATAACGGTTTCGGCTACGTTAATTAATTGCATATCAGCCGCCGAAAACCAGCTGAATAATGGCGTTCAGCAGCAGAGTGACAAACAGCCAGAACAGGAAAAACAGAGACAGACTGCGCTTAACCAGTTTCACCGCTGGTACAATATGCTGTGGCGTTGCGGCGATACCACAACCCATCGGCGGTTTATTCTTCCACTCACCGTGATAACAGGCTCGCTCGCTTAAGCGGATATTTAATGCGCCGGCACCGGCGGTCATTACCGCACCGCCATTCGGGCTGGCACAGTGTTTTGCCTGTGTACGCCAGCAGCGCCAGGCATCTTTTCTGTTCGGCCCGGCGAGAATAAAACACAAGGCGGTAATACGCGCTGGCCAGTAAGCCAGTACATCATCCAACCGTGCGGCCGCACGGCCAAAATAATTAAAGCGCGGATTACGGTAGCCCCACATCGCATCCAGCGTATTCACCCAGCGATGCAGCAGAACCGGTAATGCACCACCCAGCGCAAACCAGAATAATGAGGCGAATAAGGCATCGGATGAATTTTCCAGCAGGCTTTCAATATCGGCCTGAGCAATTTCATCGGCCGATAACTGCGCGGTATCACGGCTGACAATCCAGCCCAGTTTTTCCCGGGCAGAGGCAATATTGTTCTGTTCCAGCGCTGTGGCCACGGCCAGTACGTGTTGCTGCAGACTTTGCCAGCCGATACAGCTGTATAACACCAGCACCTGTACGATTACCCACAGCAGCAGGGATTGCTGCGCCAGCCAGATAAATAATACTGCCAGCGGCAGCAATGGCGACAAAACAATAATGAGTGCCAGCAGTCCGCGTACAGCAGTGGCAGGCTCTGTCATTTTTTCAGGAATATTAAAACGCCGCTCCAGCCAGGCGGCCCAACGGCCGAATGCCACCAGAGGATGAAAACGCGACGGTTCGCCGAACAGGCGGTCGCACGCCAGTGCCAGCAATATAAGCCCGCCCATAAAGAACAACAGCAACAACGGGGGAAGATGGCTGACGCCGGCGGGAAAAAATCCACTGAACAGGGGAATCATGTCATACAATGGCCGGTAAATTTCAGACGCCAAGTGTACCAGATGTCCGACTTCTCCGCTGTTATGCCAATGCTGCCCACACACCAGACCCTGATGGTACAGGGCACCACGTCCGATGCCGGCAAGAGCACACTGGTCTGCGCGCTGGGGCGCATTCTGGCCGATGCACATATCCGCACCGCACCCTTTAAACCGCAGAATATGGCACTCAACAGCGCAGTAACGGCCGACGGCGGAGAGATTGGTCGCGCGCAGGCATTACAGGCACAGGCCTGTCGTCTGGCACCCACCACCGATATGAACCCGGTATTACTTAAGCCCAACAGCGACACCGGCGCTCAGGTAATTATTCAGGGCAAAGCGGTCGGTAATCTGCCCGCGCAGGATTATCACGCCTATAAAAAAACCGCCATGAATGCGGTACTGGATTCGTACCAGCGTCTGCAGCAACACTATTCATGGGTGCTGGTCGAAGGTGCCGGCAGCCCCGCGGAAATTAATCTGCGCGCCAATGATATTGCCAATATGGGGTTTGCCGAAGCCGTCGATTGCCCGGTGATTCTGATTGCCGATATTGATCGCGGCGGTGTCTTTGCACATTTACTGGGAACATTAGCCTGCCTCAGTGACAGCGAACGCGCACGTGTTGTTGGCTTTGTGATTAACCGTTTCCGCGGCGATATTGCCCTGCTGCAGGATGGCCTCGACTGGCTGGAAGAAAAAACCGGTAAACCGGTATTAGGGGTTCTGCCTTACCTGCACGGTTTATACCTGGATGCCGAAGATGCCGTCAGCCAGCAACAGGTAGAGCAGGATAAAAATAAAGTCATTAATGTGGTGGTGCCGGTTTACCCGCGCACCAGCAACCACACCGATTTCGACGCATTGCGCGTACATCCGCAGGTCAATTTAATTCTGGTCGGCCCGGAACAAACACCACCGCCGGCGGATTTTGTTATTTTACCCGGCTCCAAAAATACCCGCGCCGATCTTAACTGGCTGCAAACCCAGCCCGGTAACTGGCCACAATATCTGCAGCGTCACCTGCGTTATGGCGGCAAACTGCTGGGAATCTGCGGTGGCTTACAGATGCTGGGAGAAAGCATCAGTGATCCGCATGGCATTGAAGGAACAGCCGGCAGCAACACGGGTTTGGGTTATCTGCCATTAATCAGTGAATTAAAAGCCGATAAAACATTACGCCTCGTCAGTGGCGAATTACGCTTGCCGGATCAGCCGGTTGTTGCGGCTCGGGGTTATGAAATTCATGCCGGAATTTCACTCAGCAACGACGATATTCAGGATATCGGCTGCGGCTGGCTCAGTAACGATGGCCAGATAATGGCCACTTACTGGCACGGTATATTTGATACGCCAGAAGCCCTGCAGCAAATATTACACTGGGCCGGATTGTCCGACGGTAAGACCATTGATTTTAACAGCATCCGTGAACAGCAAATCGATCGTCTGGCCCTCAGCGTAAAACAACACATCGACTGGCATAAATTAAGTACAACTCTGTATAACTTTAACGTCGCCAGAACGTAACAAAGTGTCACAACATTAAGACTAAAGCGCCTTTGCAATTTGCGACAAAAATCCGTACTCTGCGCCGCCTTTTCAATCCATAACAGCGCTATCAACAAGGTACAGAATCATGGGCGATGCCGATAAGGTTTTTCAAAGCTATGGCCGCAGCTGCAATAACCCTGTTTTTTACGAGGACTTTTACAACGCCTTCATGAACAAATCCGCCGATATCCGGGCCATGTTTATAAACACCGATATGGCAGCACAGCGCGGTTTATTACGCGGCGGTATTATGTGGCTGGTGATGTACGCACGGGGCATGTCTGACAATAAAATCCGCGCACTGGGCGAAAGCCACAGCCGTAAAAACATGAACATTAATCCAGCGCATTACAGCCTGTGGATGGATGCTCTGATGGAAACCCTGAGTAAGCATGACCCCCAGTTTGATGCAGAACTGGAACGGACCTGGCGCGCCACACTGCGTCCGGCAATTGAAATTATTCAGACTATGTATGATCAGTAAACACTGCGTTCCGGCAGAAATATAACGGTACAGCTAAAAATTAACTGATATATCAACAGTTAGCCTGATGTCTGTCAGACCAATAAAAACCGGCACTGACAGACAACAAAGCTTTCTGGCCTGCTGCGTCCATATTTACGCCTCGATATCTGATTACCTGATAAAAACTTTCGCGCTGAGAAATTATGGATTTATTACAGGGTTTATTACTGATTACGTCCATCCATCTGTTAGCCGCCGCATCGCCCGGCCCTGATTTTGTTCTGGTCAGTCAGCAAACCCTGCGTTACGGACGTAAAACCGGATTGCTTTGCAGCCTGGGAATTGCTCTGGGGCTATCTGTGCATATTTTATATTCGGCCGTTGGCCTGGCAGCGCTGATTGCCAACTCGGTATTCGCACTGTTGATACTGAAAATCGCCGGTGGTTGCTATCTGCTGTATCTGGGAATTCAGGGGCTGAAAAGCAAAGCCGGCAGCATGGACAATGTTCCCACAGAAGCAATAGCGACAAAACCCAAAACGGCTGCACGCATTATCGCGGCCGGTTTTTTATGCAATGCGTTAAACCCTAAAGCACCGGTGTATTTCGTTGCATTATTTACGCTGGTTTTATCCGCCGATATGCCGCTGTATCAGTTAGCGATTTATGGAGTATGGATCATGCTGATTCAGATGGCGTGGTTTTCGGCGGTAGTGATACTGCTGTCCCGTCCGGCGGTGTCAGCGTACTTTAAACGCTTCGGTCATTGGATTGACCGTATTTTAGGTGGAGCCATGATTGCACTGGGTATTAAGTTACTGGCCAGCCGTCAGTAACTTAAATAATCACGCCCCTCTTCCGTTACCCTTTATTCCTTTTCACCCTGCTCCGGTGCAATCACAGGCTCAGACTTTTGCGCATCACGCGGAATATAAACGGAAGATCCCACAGGCTTACCGACATTACGGATAATGTCCTCAACCGAGGAATATTTTTCCATCCGGTAATAATTGCCAAATGCCAGAGAGTCCACTTCGTCTTTATGCGGGTCTGCAGCATTTTCTCTGTTGTCTGACAGTGCGTTGTCGCTTTCAGAAACAACATCATCATATCCATCGGCAACAGCAACAGCGGATAACAGCGCAAACAAAGCAGCCGGCAGGCAGTGTTTATAGTTCATTATTCCACCTTCCATACATAATCAAAGCCACAGTCAATCGGCACATCTTTCTGGATAACCTCTGTCGCATCAGTACGAACCACTTTCAGCGTGTAGGTCTTTCCACACTCGACGCCACTGATCTTATAGCTCTGGCCGGTAGAAATAAATTTCCCCTCAATCTGGTTCGGTCCGTAGCCAGAACCATCGGAAATATAAAAGGCATTTAAACTGGTAAAAGCTTTGTTATAGATAACAATCGACGAAGTAGTACTAACTGGCTGATCAGTATCTGAAACCTCCAGCCCACAACCAGACAAGAACAGCCCCAATAAAAGAATATATAAATTACGCACACACATACCTGATCATTTTTATAATTATCAGCAGAATAACATTGCTTTCTGCCAGAAAAAACCGCTGTTACTGGCAGTATTACAGAGCTATCGCCGCCAGCAACAGTGCTTCCTGAATCTCAATGGTGGCGCCCAGAGTATCGCCGGTACAGCCCCCCAGACGTTTTATCATGGCCGCACGGGCCATCATCAGAATGGTCAGCCACAGAGCGAGAATAAACAGCGCCTGGGTCTGTAAAAACAAACCGGCCAGCAACGCCAGCAGCGTTCCGGTAATGCCCACCACGAACGGCGTCGCCCCCGCTACCAGTGCACTGGCCAGTCCTTTTTTACGCACATAAGGGGTGGTTGCCAGCAATCCCGGCACCGCGCCACGGGCCAGCATTGGCACCAGTATAAAACCGGCGATTAACAGCCAGATATTCCAGCTGCCACTGCCGCTCTGGGCTTTATCCAGCAGCGCATAAATGGCGGCGAATTTAACCAGCAGAATTACTGCAATAACAGTAACGCCCATCGGCCCGCTTTGCGGATCTTTCATAATCGCCAGCGTGCGTTCTTTATTGCCCAGTCCGCCCACCCAGGCGTCGGCGCTGTCAGCCAGACCATCCAGATGCAGAGCACCGCTGAATACGACCCAGATAAATAATAACAATGCCGCCAGTAACAGCAGCGAAACCTGCGGATTATAAAAAACGCAGGCGGCAGTAAAGGCCAGCAGGCTGAGGCCGAGCAGGCAACCAATAAGCGGATAAAACACCAGTGAGCGGGCGGCTACAGCCTCATCCACACGTTTTAAATACGGCGTCGGCAGACGCGTCAGAAAAGCCATGGCATACCAGAATGCCCACCAGTGCAGATTCACACAGCCTCCTGGTCGTCGGGATGTAAGACCGAGCCGTCCATACCTTCGAGGCTGACCCAGACCTGTTCTTTACCCTGATATTCGCTGTGATCAATTTTAAACCGCAGCAAACCGGCGTAAGGAATGGCCAGCCGGTTCATGGCTTCCGGCGCCAGGCTCAGCAGCTGCTGCGCCAGCACCCGCATCACACCACCGTGGCTGACCAGCAGCAGATGTTCACCACGGTGATCCTGCAGCAGCTCCTGCCAGGCAGCACCGACCCGCTGCTGCAACTGCGGTACCGGCTCACCATTCGGCGCACAGAAATTCAGCGGATCGGCCCACAAACGGCGCGAGTCATCGGCATATTCAGCCATCACTTCGCTGACATCGCGATTTTCCCAGTCGCCATAATCAATCTCCGCCCAGCGCTCATCACACGCCAGCGGCAAATTACGGGCGCTGGCCAGTTGTTCTGCCGCGCTGTGGCAGCGGCTTAACGGCGAGCTGATAATCCGTGTCCAGCGGCTGTCAAAGCGGCGCACCCGTTCGGCAAACTGCCAGCGGCCAAGCTCTGTCAGGGCATGGTCGGTACGACCACGGAAGACATTGCCACC
The DNA here is from genome assembly GCF_025345565.1 of Thalassolituus hydrocarboniclasticus. Taxonomy (NCBI): domain Bacteria; kingdom Pseudomonadati; phylum Pseudomonadota; class Gammaproteobacteria; order Oceanospirillales; family Oceanospirillaceae; genus Thalassolituus; species Thalassolituus hydrocarboniclasticus. Next base: position 3,104,643 of record NZ_CP054475.1, read on the forward strand.
TTCCGGTTCGCCATGGCGGATAAGATCGATACGGGTGGTGCTCATCAGCGGCTTCCTTATTTCAGTTACCGGACTGTACCGCGGCTTCAGCAAAGGTCGCCATCTGGTTATGCAGCGCCAGCGCCTGTTGCACCAGACCCACCGCCACCGCCGCACCGGAACCTTCGCCCAGACGTAAACCCAGCTGCACCAGCGGCTTGCCATCCAGCGCGGTCAGTAAGGCGCGGTGGCCCGGTTCGGCTGAACTGTGACCAAACAGCATCCAGTCACGGGCGCCGGCATTCAGCTGCACCGCCAGCAAGGCTGCAGAGCTGGCAATAAAACCGTCCACCAGCACCGGTATACCGAGCTGTGCAGCACGCAGATAAGCGCCGGCCATGGCGGCAATTTCCAGTCCGCCCACCTGCTCCAGTGCCGCCAGCGGCGAATCCACCAGCGCCCGGGCACGCTCACAGCTTTGCGCCAGAATCTGTTGTTTATGGCTGAGGGCTTCGCCCTGAACACCGGTGCCCGGGCCAACCAGCGCATTCACATCCTGTTTGAGTAACAGCGCGCTCAGGCAGCTGGCCGCCGAGGTGTTCCCAATGCCCATTTCACCGGCCATAAACAGGTCACAACCTTCGGCCTGCAGACGCTCAATCTGTTCAGCGCCAATCTGTAGAGCCTGCAGCGCCTGAGCGTTGCTCATCGCGGCCTGCTGTGAAAAATCGTTGGTGCCCGGCATCACCGCGCGCTGAATCACGCCGCTGAGCTGATCGGCCGGAAACGCCGTGCCACAGTTCACCACCGACAGGCCCATGGTATGGAAACGTGCCAGTACCGAAATCGCCGCGCCGCCGGCAACAAAGTTTTTCAGCATCTCAACCGTAACCGCCTGCGGAAACGCCGATACACCCTGCGCGACCACGCCATGATCACCAGCAAACACCACGCACTGCGGGTTATTAATCTGCGGTTTAACCTGCCCCTGCCAGGCGGCAAAAGCCACAGCAACGTCTTCCAGCTGGCCCAGAGAACCCGGTGGCTTGGTTAATTGTGACTGACGCTCCAGCGCCTGTTGTTGGGTTTCAGCAGAAAGAGGAGCGGTGGCCTGTTGCCACCAGAATTCAACGGTCATAACACCTGTCTTAATTTATTGATAAATCGTTCATTGTAAAAAGGCGTGCACCTTAACTGCGCTTAACCGCCATGGGAATACCCGCAACCACCAGCGTTACATCATGCGCCAGCCGGGCAATGTCCTGATGCAGCCGTCCGGCTTCATCAACAAAGCGCCGGCTCAGCTCGCCCATCGGCACAATGCCATAGCCCACTTCGTTGGACACCAGCAGCAGCGGCTGCTGTAACTGTTGCAGCTCATCCATTAACGCCGCTTTCTGCCGTTCCCAGTAATCGTTCTGATCACTGAGCAGGCAGTTGGTCAGCCACAGGGTCAGGCAGTCGACCAGAATCACCGCCGCCGGATGCTCTTTACGCACACGCTGCAGCGCTGCTGCCAGCTGCAAAGGCTCTTCCAGCGTCAGCCAGTGCGCCGGGCGCTGCTCGCGGTGGTGGATAATGCGTTGCTGCATTTCGCCGTCCAGCGCCTGTGCGGTGGCAATATACACCACCTCCGCAGCCTCTCCGGCCAGCTGCTCAGCCTGGGTCTCGCCGTAACGGCTTTTGCCTGAACGCGCACCGCCCAGAATCAGTTCAAGCCTGTTCATGTTGTTTACGAACCTTGGGTCTACACTAAAAAAATGGAAACTTACCAGAGAAAGATCAATGAGTACGAACTCTGACCACGAACAACGCATGCATCCACGCTGGATTCTGAAAAGCAACGTCAGTGTATTCGAACGGCAAAGTAAGGAATACCTTGGCCTGCTGGTCGATTGCTCTGAACAGGGGGTGATGATTTCAACTTATGAACAGCTGCAACCCGGCACCCAATTGCTGCTCGATCTGGTCGATATCGCCCCTAATGTGAACACCCGCCGCACCGGCCAGTGCAGCGCTGAAGTCGTCTGGTGCGACAAAATCACCCCCAGCCTCTACGGCAACGGCTGCCGCATCAGCCAGCAGGACGACATTCTCGGTATGATGCTGAAAAGCTACCGCCACGCGCACGATTAATTCTTCCTCCTGACAGTCTGTTGGCCTGCGCCTGCAGACTGTTACACTGCCGCCAGTTTCTTTCTGATGAGCCTTCACCATGCTGCAATTCGGCATCGACCTGGGTGGCACCAAAACCGAAATCATTGTTCTCGATCCGCAGGGTAACAGCCTGCTGCGTGAGCGCAGTGCTACTCCGGCACAAAGTTATGACGCCATAGTCGCCAATATCGCTGCCATGGTGGAAAGTGCGGCTAGTCGTCTCGGCTGCCATGACTTTTCTCTGGGTATCGGTATTCCCGGCGCGGTCAGCCCCGCCAGCGGACTGATCAAGAACGCCAACACCACCTGCCTGATCGGCCGTGATTTACAGGGCGATCTGCAAAAGCGACTCCAGCTTCTGCTGCAACGCCCACTGGTTCTGGCCAACGACGCCGACTGTTTTGCCCTGTCCGAAGCCAGCGATGGCAGCGGCGCCGGTTTTGCCTCAGTGTTTGCGGTGATTATCGGCACCGGTTGTGGCGGCGGCTGGGTGATCAACGGCCGCCTGCTCAGCGGCCCCAATGCCATCGCCGGCGAATGGGGGCACAACCCGTTGCTGTGGCGCGACGCCTCTGACAGTGAAATCGACTGTTACTGCGGCCAGAAAGGCTGCCTCGAAACCCTGTTATCCGGCCCCGGACTGCGTCAGCAGGCCGCACAGGAAACCGGCCTCAGCCTCAGCGCGCAGGAGTGGAACACGCTGGCTGAACAACAGGACCCACAGGCGCAGGCGGTGCTTGCACGCTACTACCGCCGTCTGGCCAAAGCCCTGGCTGGTGTCATCAACCTGATCGACCCGCACGTGATTGTACTGGGCGGTGGTGTCTCCAACCTGCCCGGCATTTATCAGGAAGTGCCTGCGCTCTGGGCCGACTATGTATTCTCCGATACCGTCAGCACACCACTGAAACAGGCACTGCACGGTGATTCCAGCGGTGTACGCGGTGCTGCCTGGCTGGGAGCGGCGGCATGCTGATCGGCGCGGCATCAAAACAGACCGGGCTGAGCCAGAAAGCCATCCGCCTGTACGAACAGCAGGGCCTGATCCGGCCGCAGCGGATCGGCCGTTACCGCCACTTTTCGGCGGCCGATATCGATCTGTTGCTGCTGATTCGCGAAGCCCGCGCTCTGGGGATTCCGCTGCAACGGCTGAAAGCCGCCATCCGTTATCAGAATCAGCAGCCTGACTGGAGCACACTGCGCACGTTTTTGCTGCAGTTCCGTGGCGAAGTCGAAGCCGAAGTGATGCGCCAGCAACAACGCCTGCAGCAGCTCGACCATTGTTTGCACAGCATCAGCGATTGTCCGCTGGTGCCGGCAGAAAAAATATGACGCTGCCGCTTAATCCGGCCCGGTCTTGACTCTGCCCTTAGGGGCAGACCCGATACTTGAAAACCCAACCATACACACCGGAGTTTTCTTCTTATGCCTAAACACATTCTGATCCTCAACGGCCACCCGGACCGTAACCGCCTGTGCGGCGCGCTGGCTGACGCTTACCAGAACGCGGCGGCTAAGGGGGCTAAGGGGGCTGAGAGGGCTGAGATTCAGCGCTTTGATCTGGCCGACATGCAGTTCAATGCCAACCTCAGTCAGGGTTATGCCGAACAAGCTCCGCTGGAGCCCGATCTGCTCAGCTTTCAGCAGGCATTGCGTGATTGCGATCATCTGCTGCTGGTCGCTCCCGTCTGGTGGGGCAGTGTTCCGGCCCGCCTGAAAGGCCTGTTTGACCGCACCTTACTGCCCGGTTTTGCCTTCCGCTATGAAGCCGGACAAACGCTGCAGGAAAAGCTGCTGCGCGGCAAAAGTGCCGAAGTCTTTCTGACGCTGGATACCCCGCCCTGGTATTTCCGCTGGTTTCAAAAAGCTCCGGCGGTGTATCAGCTGAACCATGCCACCCTGGGATTCTGTGGTTTCAAACCGGTCAAAACCACGCTGTTCGGGCCGGTGATCAAATCCAGCGCCGAACAGCGCCAGCAGTGGCTGCAACAGGCTGCCAGCAAAGGCGGGAAAATCGCATCTGCAAGCAGGCGGACAGCCGCTCACTCTATGTAGACCTTGTCGCGGCAGCGCCGGGCTGATAGAACTGAGGCATACACCCGTTTCAGGAGGAAGCCATCATGACCAGCCCGGATACCATTCACAGCAATACCCACCACGGCCATTGCCTGTGCAAGGCCGTGACCTTCAGCGCCAGAAATCCCAGTGAACATATCGGCGTCTGCCATTGCACCACCTGCCGGCGCTGGGGCGGCGGCCCGTTTATGTCGGTCGACTGCGGTCAGGATATTGAATTTCAGGGGCAGGAACATATTGGCGTGTACCAGTCATCCGACTGGGCTGAGCGCGGTTTCTGCAAAGAATGCGGCAGCCATCTGTTTTACCGCCTGAAGCACAATCAGCAATATATTGTGCCGGCGGGTTTATTCGACAGCGGCCCGGAAGCGACCTTCGATCATCAGGTGTTTATTGACGAAAAACCGCACTATTACTCCTTCGCCAACGACACCAAAAACATGACCGCAGCGGAGATGTACGCGCTGTTTAACAGCAGCTCAGACAGCTGATAAGAAGAGAGCCGGAAGCGTCAGGGCGCTTCCGGTATTGATTCAGAATCCTGCTGCTCGCGTTTATGATGGCGCATCAGCACCAGTACCAGCACAATCGCCGGCAGGCCCAGCGCTGCCGCCAGCACGAAGAACTCGGCGTAACCTGCAACATCCACCACCCAGCCGGAAAAGCCGGAGATAAATTTACCCGGCAAGGTCATCAGTGAACTGAATAACGCATATTGCGTGGCGGTGTAGTTTTTATTGGCCAGGCTCGACAGATACGCAATAAAGGCCGTACTGGCGATACCACCGCTGAGGTTGTCAGCACTGATCACCAGCGCCAGAGCAGGCAGTGGCGGCGTTCCCAGATCACCGACCATGGCCAGTGTGGCAAACAGCAGATTGGTAACCGCCACCATCACCGCGCCCAGCAACAAAGGCCGGAAAATACCGTACTTCACCACCAGCACGCCGCACAGCACCGAACCGAAAATCGTCAGAAAGAAGCCGAACACCTTGGCCACACTGGCGATCTCGGGTTTGCTGTAACCCAGATCCAGATAAAAGGGGTTGGCCATAATGCCCATGGTGATATCACTGAGACGGTACAGCGCAATAAAGCCCAGAATCAGCAACGCAAAACGGCCGTTACGCTGGAAGAACTCCAGCACCGGGCAGATCACCGCACTCAGCAGCCAGCGCTGCCAGCGCGGCCGCTGCTGCAGATGCATCGGCCGGCCCATGATGTCATCAACCAGCAGAAGTTCGTTACGCATCCGCTCGGCATCACTCTGATGCGGCGGTTCATCGGCCCAGAGAATGGCCAGCATGCCGACCACCATCAGCAACGCCATCACCAGATAGGTGATATGCCAGTTGGTGAATTCGGCGAGATACAAGGCCCCGGCCCCGGTAACCAGCAAAGCCAGGCGATAGCCAAAAACATAGGCAGCCGACATCGCGCCCTGTTGTTCATCGGCGGCGGACTCGATGCGCAGTGCATCCAGTGCCACGTCCTGCGTGGCTGCCGAAAACGCCACCAGCAAGGCAGCCAGGGCAATCAGTAATAAGGAATTCTGCGGGTGGGCGATGCTCATCAGCATCAGGCCGGCGGCGATGCCGCACTGGCCGAGTAAAATCCAGCTGCGGCGCTGCCCCAGCCGGTTCAGTAACGGCAGGCGCAGGCGGTCGACCACCGGCGCCCAGAACACTTTGACCGAATAGGTAATACCGACCCAGGCAAAGAAACCGATGGTTGTACGTTCTATTCCTTCATCCCGCAGCCAGGCCGTCAGCGTGGTAAACACCAGCAGATAGGGCAATCCGGCACTGAAGCCCAGCAAGGCAATGACCAGAACCGGCTTCTGCCGGTAAATGTCCCAGGCCTCTTTCAGCCAGCGCCGGACCTCCGGCGGGATGTAGAAATAGTGAATCAGCATCAGTCTTTAAAGTTCTTGAATGCCAGCGGCATATCAATGCTTTCGTCGCTGCGGAACATGGCCATCACGGCCTGCAGGTCGTCGCGGGCCTTGCCCTGTACGCGCACGGTTTCGCCCTGCACAGAGGCCTGCACTTTGATTTTGCTGTCTTTCACCATCTTCACCATCTTACGCGCCAGATCGCTGTCGATGCCCTGGCGCATAGTGGCTTTCACCTTAACCTGCTTACCCGCACCTTCGAGCTTACCGAACTCCAGACAGGTGACTTTAATGCCACGTTTGGTCATGGCGCCGGTCAGCATGGATTTCATCTGATCAATCTGGAATTCATGGTCAGCGGTCATGGTGACCACCAGTTCTTTCAGCTCGAAACTGGCGCTTACGCCACGGAAATCGAAACGGGTACTCAGCTCACGGTTAGCCTGATCGACCGCATTCTGGGCTTCGTGCTTATCGACTTCAGATACGACGTCAAATGAAGGCATAGAAAATTCTCCTGCTTATGGCCTGACGGCGGCCGCTAAAAAATCTGTGTCCGGTATATCGCTACCGGCATAACGAAAGAGCGGCATTGTATACCGTCCGCCGCCGATAAAGCCAAAGTCTCGGCAGCGCAGTGCTGGCGGCGTGTCCTCACTGGCGACTATACAAAAGTCAGCTAAAATTTTTGCTATGCAAACCAAAATGACCCTGCACGGCGCCGGAGTGTATTACTTCGCAGTGACCGGAGCGAAAGACCAGCCCATTTTCAACTCGGTATTCGAGTATGAATATGGCCTCAGAATTCTGTCCAGTGTGGCCGGAACCCGCCTGCTTGCCTACGTACTGGACGAGCGGCAGATGCAGTTTGTGCTGCGCTGCCAGCGCGACTGGACCGAGGTGATGGACGATATCCAGACCGCCTTCGACAGCATGCACGAACGCTGCTGGCACAAGCGCCGTCAGGTGTTATCGGATCAGGGCGTGGTCCTGCTGGTCGATGAGCGTGCCGCACTGACTGAGCTGATATTGCAGTTACACCACTCACCGGTACACGATGGCAAAGTGGCCGATGCCAGCCTCTGGCCCTGGAGCAGTGATCGTTATTACCGTGAGCCGACTCCACCGGCCTGGCTGGATACCGAATCCATGCTCAATCTGCTGGTAAATGGCCGCCGTAACCGCGCCCAGCATTATATTGACGTAATGAAGGCGCCGTTCAGCCCTAAGCTTGATCTGAGCCACGGCAGCCACCCGCTGTATCAGGCGCTGGCCCGCGATCAGTGGGTGGATCAGCACCTGAAAAGAGAAGCTTTAACTCAATCTGCCTACTCACGCAGTGATGTGCAGCGCCTGTTCGACGATGCCTGCCAGCTGGTTGCCCGGCAATTTAATCTAACCAGCGCCGAGCTTTGTGACAAACATAACCGTCGCCGTTTTCATCACCTGATGCCTTTGGTTATCTGGCTGCTGCGTGAACGCGGTGTGCATCTGGATGCCATGACCAAACTGGTCGACGAAGACGAAGTACGGCTGCAACTCTGGTTACGCAACCTGCCTGCTGACCATACCCGCAATATCCGTGACAAACTGGCCCGCCAGTGGTCACCAGCGGCGCCCGGACTGGCTGCAATGCCAGCGGTGACAGACAGTACAGTCACGGAAGAGCCAGAAGCGCAAAATCCGGAGCCTGATAACCTGAACGCCGCCGAGACCGAAGCCGCCAGCGTCACGCCGCATTAATCTTCGCACCTGCAGGCTGAGGCTGCTTTCCGCGCCCGGCCTGCCTATAATCGCGCGATGACGATTTCATCCCCTTCTGCTCAGAACATATCCCGGCAATCCCCGCTCAGCATTGGTCTGCTGGGTACAGGGGCGGTTGGCACACTGATGGCCAGCCACTGGCGCCAGCACAGGGTATTTGCCCTGCCGCGCGATAAGGCGTCTGCAGTAACCCTCAACCTTTATCTCCCCAACAACGAAGCGGGAGAACAACAGCGGCAATGGGCGCTGCCGTGCTGGCAGGGAGAACCCCTCGACTGGCTGGTAGTCACCACCAAAGCCGCCGATACCCTGAACGCTCTGCAACCCTGGCTGAGTTATTTGCCGCAGGTGAACAATCTGCTGTTACTGCAGAATGGCATGGGCCAGCAGCAGCAATGCGCCGACTGGCTGGCACAGCAGCAGCTGCCGGTCAGACTCTGGGCCGGCATCTCCACCGCCGGAGGTTACCGGCGCGAAGCCGATAACGCTCAGGGCAGCGAAGTGGTGTATGCCGGAGCCGGACAAACCATTGCCGGGCGCTGGAGCGAAGACGATAGCGAAGACACACAGCTGCCGCCGGAAATAGAAGCCGTCAGCGATATCCACAACAGAATGCGCGAAAAGCTTGCCGTCAACGCCGTGATCAATCCGCTGACAGCGATTCTGCGTTGCCATAACGGCGAGCTGGTCAGTAACCCGCTTTATCTGCCACAGTTACAGGCACTGGCAGCAGAAGTGGACAACCTGTATCAGCAGCTGCACTGGCCGTTGTCACAGGATCTGACCGGCCGGGTAGAACAGGTCGCCCTGGCGACCGCCGCTAACCGCTCCTCGACCCTGCAGGATATTCTGGCCGGCAGAACAACCGAGCTGCCCTATATTTGTGGCTACCTGCAGCAACAGGCGCACAATCTCGGCCTGCCTTTACCGCTGACCGACCGGCTGATGCAACAGCTGCAGGTCTGAAACAGGAGTAATAGGATGTATCCGCACAGGAGGTTGCAGTCACCATGTTATTAGCACGGCAAAAAACCATGCTCGCCACTGTGACAGTCTGTGCGCTGATTATTATCCTCACCACACTGGCCTACATTGCCGCCGCTGACCGTGTCGGACGCGAACAACTGGCCCCCGAAATCAGCGATGCCTTTGCCGATATCCTGCAGATTCAGCTGACCCATAACATCACTGACCTGCCGACCCTGCAGTCAATGCTGGAGCGTTTTACCCGCCACTTCCAGATCCGTGAAGCCGCTTTATACAACAACCACGGAGAACGCCTGAGCCACAGTTATCGCAATTCGCCACTCTTGTCGGCACGTCTCGAAGACAGCTTGCTGATCGACAAACTGCACAAGTACCGGCTCAGCAGTCCGCGCGGGGAACTGCAATTATTAGTGATCAGCGACCGTTCCCTGCCAGGCTTTTTTATCCTCGATACATTAACCACCACGCTGTTTGTGGTCAGTATTTCTGCCCTGCTGATTTTTGCACTCTATGCCCTGACCCGGCGCTGGCAGAAACGCCCTTACCTGCAGCTGTTAAACAACGTGCGCCGTGCCACCCGCGATGGCGAGAAAGAAGAAGCCGTCACCATTCACAGCGACGACCCGGATATTCAGCCGCTGACCAGCGCTCTGAACGACCTGCTCTGGCAATATGACCAGCGCACCCTGAATTTACGTAATGCTCATCAGCAGGCCGAAAGCGCCCGCTTGCGGGCGACACGTCTGTCGACTGAAACCCGTCAGATTAACGAAAACCTGGCGCAGGAAATTTCGGTGCGGCGCGGTATCGAAACCCAGCTTAAAAATACCCAGACCCTGCTCGACGGTATTATTAATGCCATGCCGTCTGCTTTATTTACTCTGGATGCCCAGCTGCGCATCGTACAGTGCAATCAGCAGGCCGGAGACTGGCTGGGTAAGCAACGCCAGCAATTAACCGGTCGCCATTTGCTGCAACTGATACCCGAGCTTGCTCCCCATGCCGATCTGCTGAATGCCGCCGAACAGAACAGTGCCGTCCATAAACTGGAAAGACTGGCGATTAACAGTTTTATGCAGCCGCTGATGACCGACACCATGATCTATCCGCTGCCAGAGCAACAACAGGCCAAACTGGTACTGCGTATTGATGACGTATCACAGCGCCTGCAGCTGGAAGAAATTATGGTGCACAGCGAAAAGATGATGACGGTTGCCGGACTGGCGACCGGCATCGCCCATGAAATTAATAATCCTCTGGGAGCCATTCTGCAGAACCTGCAGAATATCCGCCGTCGCCTGCAGCCAGGCCTGAGTGCCAATGAGCGCATAGCAGCAGAAACCGGACTGCCGCTGGAGAATCTCGGCCGGTACCTGCAGCAACGCGATATCCTGCAATTTATGGATAATATCCAGCAGGCCGGCGAACGTGCCGCCAATATTATTGCCAATATGCTGCAATTTTCACGCAGCGATCAGCAGCAGAAACAGCGTACCGACCTTAATGCACTGATTAACAACACCCTGAGCATTGCCCGGGGTGATTTCGGCTTGCGTCATATTCAGCTGCAGTTTCACACAACCGAGCAACCCGCCTGGGTCGAATGTCTGCCCGGTGAAATAGAACAGGTGCTGCTGAATTTGCTGAAAAACTCAGTACAGGCACTGAGCGAGTATCAGCCTGACGACGCTCAGTGGCAGCCCAATATTCATCTCAGCATCGAACAGCGCGACCAACAGCAGGTCATTGTGCTGGAAGATAACGGCCCGGGAATTTCTGCCGCCAGTGCCGCGCATATTTTTGAACCTTTTTACACCACCAAAGACGTCGGTGAAGGCACCGGACTCGGCCTGTTTGTGTCTTACCTGATTATTACCAGCCACCATCACGGCCAGTTGCGCTATCGGGCAAGCACGCAATACGGTGGTGCCTGTTTTGAAATTGCCCTGCCTGCCGGTGATTGAATCCGGTATGCAACCGCCAGCCTCCAAACCCTAAATGAATTATTTTCAAACCAACCATGTGGATAATTCACTGCCTTTTGTACCAGCGCTATTGACCCATCGCACAGGGGTCTATACCCTTCGCGCTTTCAGGTGCCCTCAGCCTTTTTACTGACGAGGGTTAAACGGGAAGTCTGGTGTCGTGTGTTGTTACCGCCAATCCAGCGCTGCCCCCGCAACGGTGATCGACCATACTGACAGCGTTATGCCACTGTGCTCTGCATGGGAAGGTGTTGTCAGCGAGCTAATGCTCAGGTCGTAAGCCCGGATACCGGCCTGAATAACGATACTGACGTTGCGGTGGGCGACGGAGGGTGATCGCAAACCGTTGCCTTACTGCAGCGCACCTTGCTTTTTACGCCTCCGCCACTGCAACCCTGTTTTGGGTTTGCGGGTGAGCACTCTGAATACTGTTTTATTACAACGCTGCACATTGAATTCCCTGATTACACTGACTTTTCTGTTCAGTGGCTTTGCTATGCCCGCCTTTTCGACGACCGAACTGAA